>JABDDE010000046.1 GCA_013287775.1 Chlamydiota bacterium | reverse complement strand
AGCAGCAATATGCAAAAAACCCTTCCGCAGAGGGTGTATTTACGCTTTCTCTAAAGGATGAAAACCCACTTTTTTCTTCCATCACTATTGACTGGGCAAATGATGTCATACAGTTTATGCTCTATGATGATGTGCAGGCCATTCGACAATCGCAAGAAAAAAATGAAGAGGTTCATATCAAGCAAGAGGCACTCAAACGCTGGATTGCCAATGAAATTGCCCGTGTCTCACAAGACACTCAAGAAGTGATTACAGCAGCTGATCATCGCTTTCAAGTGCCCTTAGCAAGGCTTACCGGCTCGAAAAGTGTAATCGCATGTAACCTTACTGCTATCGCCTCTAAGTATGCTACTAATACCCTTGCCTCCATACAAGATGAATGGCATCCTTCACACCCAGACCTTGCTTTAGAAAATCTCCCGCGCTTTGATGCGACGCAGTTTCTTGCGGCCTCTCCTACCCAGAAAAAACTGTGCCTTACAGTGCTTGCACCTACATCGCAAACAGCTGATGTCATAACTGGCCTGAAACCATCATCGATCTATGTGATCTTGCGCGGTATGCAAAGCATGATTGATCAATACCAAAAATTCCCTGACAGTGAAGCAGCAAAGCTTTTTGCAGCGGACTTTGATAAGCTCGCTCGGCTCCTTCAAGAGAGTGGCTTTATTGGATATGCTGGGGTTAATCTTGGCACCTCATCTGCTGTTGCAAAAGATTATATCTTTGAACTCGATGATTACTATTCCATGCTCTTACGGGCCACTAGAGAAGATTTTTCAGTGCTCGGAGAGAAAAAATATGCAACACTTGAATGTTCTGATGTAGAGCAGCGCATTATTACAGAGAACCGTATTGATGATGCTATCCAAGAAGAGCTTGTGCAGTGGAAAGATGCTTATCAGGCAGCGCAAGCTTCGATAAATCCTGTGCAGCGCCTTACAGTTCCAAAACCAACAAAAAACACCTATATTGCCAACTTTGTCCTTGCTTGGAAGAAGTTTTTTAGAGGGGATGATAGTAAGATTTTGCGATGGGGACTTGACCTTTCAGGTGGAAAAAGTGTGCGTCTTGGCATTGTTGATAAAACGGGTCATGCAGTAACAAATCCTCAAGAGCTGACTCAAGCTGCCAACGAGTTGTATTCGCGTTTGAATAAAATGGGGGTCTCTGAGCGAACAGTTCGTGTAGAAAATGATACTATTCTCTTAGATTTTCCGGGCTCTCAAGGCTTGTCGGCTGCAGAGCTTGTTAAACCATCAGCTATGTACTTCCATGTCGTTAATGAACAATTCGGTATATATAATAAGGCCCTGAGTAAAGAGGTAAACGACTTTTTGCAGGACGTATGGAACGAAGCTGTCGTATCGAATAGAAAAGATATTGAAAGTATTAATGAGATAGCCTTTCAAAAACTGCAATTTGCAGAACAACACGGGACTACTTTTGGACCTAAAAACAGTGCTCAGGTGTTATACGAGAAGGGACTCAAACTTGCAAATCCACAAACAGCGCATTCGAGCTCGTCTTTTGATGATTCTCTATCCTTGATTGCACGCTATCGTGGTGACGATGCGAGAGAGTGGGCATCTCCCACCAATCCTCTCGTCATTGTGTTCCAAAATTACGCTCTTGAGGGCGCAAATCTTGAAGGTATTCAGACCGCCTATGATCCAACAAAGGGCAATGTACTTGTATTCAACGTTAAGGGGACAGCGGCGAATGGGGGAGGCAACCCTCGTGATGATCTGTATACCTGGACGTCGCAGTTTTCACAAGAAGGGATCGGTGGAACACCTCGAGAGATGTATAGTGCTGGAAAGGGATGGCGTATGGCGGTGATTTTCAATGACCGTGTTATTTCTGCGCCGGCACTGCATGGGACGCTCCGTGATCATGCCGAGATTTCAGGTCATTTTTCACAAACCGAAGTTCAAAAACTGGCAACTGATCTTAAAGCTGGCTCACTCTCTTTCCAGCCTCGTATTCTTGCAGAATACAATGTAAGCCCAGAGCTTGGAGAGCAGGAGCGCGCGCGTGGTATTTATGCAGCACTCATTGGTGTGGGTCTCGTGATTGCTGCTATGTGTGGCTACTATCACTTGGCCGGTTTGGTGGCAAGTATTGCCGTGCTTATTAACGTGCTTATCATATGGGCTGTCATGCAGAATCTCGAGGCAGCGCTGACACTTCCTGGCCTTGCAGGTATAGTGCTGACAGTAGGTATGGCCGTAGATGCTAATGTGTTGGTCTTTGAGCGCATTCGTGAAGAATTTAAGAGCTCTGGCCGTATTGCACAGGCTTGCCAGGCTGGATATCGAAAGGCATTTTCTGCAATCTTTGACTCGAATATTACAACCATTTTGGCTGCCTTTATCTTATTACAGTTTGACTGTGGCCCTATTCGCGGCTTTGCGATGACCTTAATTATAGGTATCATCTCTTCGATGTTTACCGCGCTTTTCATGACGCGTTATTTCTTTGCAGGGTGGGTTCAAAATCCAAAGCATAAAAAGCTCGAGATGGCGGAATGGATTAAGTCTTCTCATTTTGACTTTTTAAAGATGGTAAAGCCTGTAGCGCTTGCTTCTCTGGGGCTCTTTGTAATTGGCGGCGTGCTTTTCATGACGCACTTTACATCGATTGTCGGCATGGACTTTACAGGTGGCTACTCGTTGACAGTGGAGCTTGAAGAACAAGCAAATAAGGAACAAGCAGGCAAACATCTTGCTGAGGCAGCTAGGCAAGCACTCATCAAAAAAGGGATATCTTCTCAAGAATTTGTCGTGCGAAAACTGGGAAGGCCAAATCTTTTGCGTATACAACTCGGTGTTGCTATGGAGCAGCCTGGGCATCCATTCCATGGGATGCCGCAAGAGGTAAGTGGGGCACCTATTAGCTATGAGTATCAAAAGAACCCGCGTATCACGTGGGTAGTGAATGCACTCAGTGCTGAAGGCCTTGTAATAAAGCCAACGAGTTTAGCGACCTTGAATACACACTGGACTGCAATGAGTGGGCAATTTTCCGATACCATGCGCACGAATGCAATCATCGCACTGTGTCTCTCTCTTGTGGGTATTCTCATCTACATCAGCGTTCGCTTTGAATGGAAGTATGCTGTGGCATCAACGCTCGCACTTGTGCATGACGTGCTGCTCACCCTTGCTGTGATGGCAATTGCAAATGCGTTGGGAGCTCCTGTGCAGCTGAATCTTGAAGTGATTGGCGCCATTATGACGATCATTGGGTATTCGCTCAACGATACTATTATTGTGTTTGACCGTATACGAGAAGATACACATGCGATGCGCAAAAAGAGCTTGCACGACATTATTAACACAGCCCTTAATCAGACGCTGAGTAGAACACTCATGACATCTGGCACTACACTGCTCGTGTTGCTTGCATTGGTTTTCTTTGCAGGAAGCTCCATTTTTGGATTTGCATTTGTGATGACAGCGGGGGTATTCTTGGGCACTTTGTCGTCGCTCTTCATTGCCTCACCTATCCTTCTCTATTTACACGGGCGAGAAACAGAAAAAAAGCTTGCTTGTTCACTTGCATAGATGTTATTGTGCGGGAAAGTTGTACAATTGCCAAAGGGCAAAAATTGCAATAACCACGAGGTGCTTGCAAAATTCTGTTGGAGACAAAATTTGATGATTTTGGTGATGGGGAAGACCTTTTGCAAATCCACCGAAGTGGCCTGAAAGGCCACAATATGTATAGCCCAGGGCAACGCCCTGGGTGACGATTTGCAAAAGGTTTTTTCCCAGCGACAAAAGCGCGAATTTTGGCCTAAATCGGAATTTTGCAAGTACCTCTCAGGGAGCGCCCTGGGTTAGGGATCGTTAAGGAATAAATCGTACTTTTCAGAGGGTGTTAGAGTGAATTAAATTCTCAAGCCGATCTTGCGCAGGAGATATTACAAGGCAATATCTTCAAGCAAGGAGGCGCAGAGGGTAATTTGCTATAATCCCCTCTCAAATGTACGAGTTATTCCTTAACGATCCCTTAGATGGCCAACACCCCCACATTGTTGCCTGAAGGGCAACAACAGGGCACAGGAATCGATATGGATGGACAATCTGTACAGCCAGCGTCAGTGCCAGCGCCAGAGCAAGCGAAGCGTCCAATATGGGTTTATCCCGAGCTGAGCGATGTAAAGAAAGCCGAGATCATCAAAGAATTTCACCTGAATCCAGTGATTGCAGGGCTTCTTTTACACCGCGGCATTACTACGTCTGAAGCTATTCACTATCATCTATACGCGAAGCTCCCCGATCTTTTAGATCCCTATCTCTTTACTGAAATGCCACAAGCGGTTGCGCGCATTACGAAGGCCATTCGACAAGGAGAGAACATTCTTATCTACGGTGATAACGATGTGGATGGCATGACAGGGACGGCGCTTCTTTCTGAGTTTTTGCATTTTGTAGGTGCCAACGTGCACCATTATATTTCCGCAAGGTCAGCGACTCTTAGGCAAAGTATGATTCTCGATGCGCTTGAATATGCACTCAGACATAATTGTACCCTCCTTATAACCGTTGATTGTGGCATTACTGCAGCCGATCATATTGAACAGGCAGTAAAACACGCAATTGACGTAATCATCACCGATCATCATGAGCCAACGCATAAAATTCCACTTTGCATTGCGACGCTGAACCCTAAGCTTGTGACAAGTGAATATCCCAATCGCGAGCTTACCGGGGTAGGTGTTGCCTTTAAACTGGCGCATGCACTCACACATCACCTGATCGCAGAGGGAATTATTCCTCAAAAAAAGGTTGATTTAAAGAGGTACTTAGATCTTGTGGCTATTGGCACGGTCGCTGATATGGGTATTCTTTTAGGAGAAAATAGAGTTTTAGTAAGTTATGGAATAAAGCAGCTTCGTAAAACAAAACGCATAGGTCTTGCAAAACTGCTCTCTCTATGCGAGACAGATGTCACTGATTCTACTACCTCAATCATAGCTTCAAAAATTGCTCCGCGCCTGAATAGTTTAGGAAGAATTGCCGAGCCTGAGCTTGGGGTAAAGCTGCTTTTAGTGCGCAATGCATTGGCAGCAGAAAAGCTTGCAATTGAGCTCAACTTGTACAACATAGAGCGAAAAAGAATTGAGCGGGCGATGACCAAGGATGTGGAGAGGATATTGGCACGAGAGCCGCAGCATCTGTCCCATAAGGCGATTATTCTGTGCTCTCGAAAATGGCATCCCGGGATTATTGCCATCCTCGCTATGCGTCTTTCAAAGCAGTATAATCGTCCGACGGTTATTATTACGCTTGATGGTCAGGTAGGTAAAGGGTCAATTCGTTCTATTCCAGAATTTCCCGTGCTGGGAGTACTAAAAGAGCTCTCTCATTTGCTTCTCAATTTTGGAGGGCATGACCAGGCAGCAGGGGTGAGTATTCGTGAACAAGATATCCCTCTCTTTACAGAGCTTTTTCTTAAAAAGGCCGATGAAATTTTGGACATACAGCAGCTCATTCCCAAGCTCTACCTTGATGCTGAAGTACCCTTTACTGACTTGACCTTTGATCTTATGGAGTCTATCAGGCTTTTAGAGCCTTATGGGCACGGCAATCCTGCCCCCCTCTTTTACACGGATGTTGAGCAAATACAGCTGCCAAAACCAGTAGGCAAGCAGCATCTGCGACTATATTTCGAACAAAAAGGGCGCATGATTGAAGGCATTGGTGTTGCAATGGCAGATCGCCTGTCTGAACTGAGCACCATACCGCTGAGGCTCAGAATTGTCTTTACACCGCAAGTAAATGGCTCAAGCATCCAGCTCCTCGTTAGGGATTTTTATATTCACCGGTAGAAGGTAGCGCTGGCTTAGTGTCGCCGGTAGCATGACTTACAGCTTCTTCGCTGAGCCGTTTGAAGATACTGTAGAGCACTTCAGACAGAGAGCGCGCCTTATCGCTGCCTATATTATTCATTTCTATAGAAGCAATAGGGGCTGGATGCAGTGAAAGGGGGACAAGAGTATCATTGGTCACATTCATTTGAATATGAGTAAGTACACATTTTTTGACAATAAATGAGCGAGAGTCCTTTGCTGGGCTGGGTGAGGACGTGGGTGTGATGTTGTCGATAATAGTCTTCCAATTCGTTTGTAGGTTCAGAAGGCTCGTCACTTCAATACCAAGCTCAGGATTATCTATAGCAATCTTATCAATAACAATTGCTTGTTTTTGTATCCCAAAGAGTGCGGGCAGCTGCTGTTTCCAGTTGAGCTGCACATCAATACGATCTGCAGAAAATGCATTTTTTAGCGAGCAAGAGGGGGGATTTTTTATAGCAAGACCGGAAATAGTAAAGCCGTCATTTTTGATGTCAATGGCATGAATGCTTACCTTGGTTCCCAAGGCGCCTGTCAGCCACTTCGAGAGAAATTCTTCACGATTGGTATAGAGATAGCCTGCAAAGCTTCCGCTTATCAGGAGTATAAATACGATAAAAAACAAAATCCACTTAAACATTATGCACCTTTGTTAAAAATTCGTGCCCGCACGCGATATGCGATTTTTTGCTGTTGTTGCCCTTCAGGCAACAATATTAGGGTCATCATCTGACCCAGGGCGTTGCCCTGGGGGTTAGCGTTTTGCCATTTGGGCAAATAGGCACGAAATTTTTCCATTCCCCCTCGCTTGCGAGGGGAATGGATAATTAGTAATCCATGTCTCCGTGAGGCATTGCATGGGCTGCAGCCTTTTCCTCTTGAGGCGCATCGGCAATGATCGCTTCTGTGGTGAGGAGCATTGACGCAATGGAAACTGCGTTTTTGATCGCCCAGCCAGCCACTTTCTTGGGATCGATGATGCCTGTCTGAATCATGTCGACGTACCTGTCTTCACGTGCATCGTAGCCATGGTTATCAGGAAGCTTTTCTACCTCTTGAAGGACAATAGCGCCCTCTTTACCTGCATTCTCTACAATCTGACGAAGAGGGGAGCTCAGTGCGCGCATAATAATTTTTGCACCCGTTCGCTCATCGCCATCGAGTTTCTCTGCGAGCTTGGCGAGCTGTGGGAGGCACCGTATATAGGCCACCCCACCGCCAGGAAGATATCCTTCTTCAATAGCAGCAGCAGTTGCATGCTGGGCATCGTCGACGCGATCTTTTTTCTCTTTCATCTCGATCTCTGTTGCAGCACCGACACGAATCACAGCAACACCGCCTGCAATCTTTGCTAAGCGCTCTTGCAGCTTTTCTCGATCATAATCAGAGGTAGCATCTTTAATTTGCTGACGAATTTGCTCGGCTCGTGAGGTAATTTCTTTCTTGCTGCCAGCGCCTTCGATGATAGTTGTCTCTTCTTTTTTGATGAGGATTTTCTTGGCTTTTCCGAGCATGTTTATGCTGACGTTTTCAAGTTTGATGCCAAGCTCTTCAGAGACCAACTGTCCACCTGTGAGCACTGCAATATCTTGCAGCATTGCCTTTCTGCGATCACCAAATCCTGGCGCCTTCACAGCACAAATCTTCAGCCCAGCTCTGAGGCGGTTGACAACGAGAGTAGCTAACGCTTCGCCTTCTACATCTTCTGCAATCATCAAGAGGGGCTTGCCACTTTCTGCAACAGCCTGAAGAATGGGGATACATTCCTTAATGCTGGAAATTTTCTTTTCGCAGATCAGTATGTAGGCATCTTCAAGAATACACTCTTGGGTTTCTGGATTGGTCATGAAGTAGGCTGAAAGGTAGCCACGGTCAAAGTGCATGCCCTCTACGATGTCGAGTGTGGTTGTAAAGCCTTTGCCTTCTTCTACTGTGATGGTGCCCTCTTTGCCTACGCGATCAAAGGCGCTTGCAATGATTTCCCCAATCTCGGCATCATTATTTGCAGAGACAGTGGCGATTTGGGCAATTTCTTTTTTATCCTGAATTTTCTTTGCACGCTTGGTGAGCTCTTCGATAACGAGGTCCACAGCTCGCTCCATGCCGCGTTTGAGATCCATAGGATTTGCGCCTGCTGCCACGTTCTTGAGCCCTTCAGCATAAATGGCCTCTGCAAGTACTGTAGCGGTTGTCGTGCCATCGCCTGCCTTGTCAGCAGTCTTGCTTGCCACTTCCTTAACCATCTGAGCGCCCATATTCTCGAACTTGTCTTCAAGCTCGATCTCTTTTGCAACAGTCACTCCGTCCTTGGTAATATGAGGAGCTCCATAACTTTTATCGATGAGCACATTGCGCCCTTTTGGGCCTAGTGTTTTCTTTACTGCTTGTGCAAGCAGCTGTACGCCTTTTAAGATTTTATTTCGGGCGTCTTCTTTAAATTTAATATCTTTTGGTGCCATTTTATTTTTCCCCAAGTTTATTTTTCAACGATTGCAACAATATCATCTGCTCGCACGATGATATACTCTTCATCATCGAGCTGTATTTCTTGACCTGAATATTTATCCATGAGGATAATGTCGCCCACTTTAACTGGGAGAGGTATTGTGTTGCCAGATGTATCTTTTTTTCCGGTGCCAATAGCAATAACTTCTGCTTGCTCTTGCTTTTTCTTGGCGGTATCAGGCAAAAGAATGCCGCCTTTGAGTTTTTCTTCGGCCTTTAATCGTCGTACCAAGACGCGATCTTTAAGAGGACGAAGCTGTATTTTTTCTTGTATTGATGCTTGTGCCATATACGTTTACGTTCTCCTTCGTGTGCGAGCCTGTGCCCATGCTCGAGGTTATTGAAATCATAAGCATACCGTAGGAGAGATATTTTTTGCAAGCACAATTTAGCACTTCACTCTTGACAGTGCTAAAGCAGCTTGGCAAGTTCCTTCGTCAGAGTGGCAAACTTGGCAATGGCATTGGTGACAGGAGCTACAGTTGTCAGATCACAGCCTGCCTTTTTGAGGATTTCGAGAGGATACTTACTTCCTCCCATTTTGAGGAAATCAAGATAGCGGTTTTGTTCTTGACGGCCACCATGGAGCACACCCTCTGCAAGTTGAATGGCAGCGCTAATGCCTGTAGCATATTGGTAGACGTAAAACCCATAGTAGAAATGGGGAATGCGAGCCCATTCGATGGCAATGGCAGGGTCTATATGAACGCCTTTGCCAAAGTAATATTCGTTCAGTGTGCGGTATTCATGTTTGAGTAATTCTGGGGTAATGGGAGTGCGCGCTTCTACAAAAGAATGAATCTTCAACTCGAATTCGGCGAACATCGTTTGGCGAAAGAGCGTTGCCCGGATATCTTCGAGCTTTTCATTGATGAGGAAGGCTTTTTGGAGCTTTGTTTTTGCATTTTGTAGGAGCGTATGGTTAAGGAGCTCCTCATTAAATGTGGAGGCAACTTCGGCAACAAAAATAGCATAGTCAGAGTAGTGATAGGGCTGAGATGTACGTGAGAAGTAACTGTGCATGCTGTGGCCTGCCTCATGGGCAAGAGTAAAGACATCTCGTAGGATACCTTTAAAGTTCATCAAAATGTAGGGCATGCTGTCGTAGCAGCCGCTGGAATAGGCACCCGAGCGCTTAGCAATGTTCTCGTATCTATCAACCCATCTATTTGATTTCAGTCCATCTTTGAGGATATTTTGGTAGTGTGTGCCAAGTGGTTTTGTGGATTCGATAACGAGATCTTCGGCTTCTTCATAAGAAAACTTCATGTCTGGGGCTTGGACAAATGGGACCGCAGTGTCATAAAGATGGAGCTCTTTGAGCTTAAGGGCTTTTTTTCTGAGTGCCATATAGGCATGCAGCACATGAATATTGTCATGGACGGCATCGATAAGTGTAAAATAGACAGAAGGATCTATGTTTTTTGGTTGCAGTGCTGCCTCGAGGCAGGTGGTATAGTTTCGTGCTTTGGCAAAAAAGAGATGCTTTTGCAACTGACCTGCCAAGAGCTCTGTGAGGCTGTTTCCAAACTCACCATACTTACCTAGAAGTGTCTCAAAGGCGTTTTTTCGAAGAGTTCGATCTTGAGAGCGGATGTAGAGCCCATAGGTTGCATGGGTGAGTTCATGATGAGTGTCTGCTTTATCTGCACAGCTACCGAATTTAAAATCAGCGTCAGAGATGGACGAAAAGGCCTTATGAGGCGTCTCTAGGGCAAGACCAGCAAGGGCGAGGATTTTTTCTTCTGGTTCGCTAAGTGTGTGGGGTTTTTGTCTGAAAAGCTTTTCCAAGTAAAACGCATATTCTTGTAACAGAGGGTCTCTGCGATATTTTTGCAGCGTTTTTTTGTCGATTGCAAGAATTTCTGGCTCAATCCAACATGCCTCTTTTGCAAACTCATGATACATGGTGCCTATCTTGTCGTACTGCTTTTTGTGGGCCTCGTTAGCAATGTCTTCGTCATGTCTTAGATGGGCGTAGGTATAGAGTTTTCGAAGTTTTCGCTCGATCGAAAAATAGCACTCTAATAGATCCTTGAGGGTTTTTGCGCTTTTATGCAACTTGCCATTGAAGCCATCTAGCTCTGGAAAAAATGGAGCTGTAGAGCGGTGTATCACTTTTGTAAAATCTGCTTCCCACGCTTTCATCGATGGGTAGAGCGCTTCTGTGTTCCATGCATCTTTTTTAGGAACATCTTTTCTGGAAATAGTTTTTTTTGGGTTGGTCATAATATTAGTCCACAACGGGAATGGTTTTTTCAAGTACTTCTTTCGTACAGAATACCGCAGCATTCTGCATTAAAGCAAGAGTAATGCAGTCCGAGGGGCGTGCATCAATCTCCACAATATGGCGTAGGGTATCTTTTTCCATCTCTAAAAATATGCGAGCAAAATAGGTAGTATCCTGGACATCATTAATGACCACTTGTTTGACGCGTATTTCAAAGCCTTTAAATATGGCTGAGATAAGATCGTGTGTGAGCGGTCTTGGCCTGTCAGTATCTGTGAGGTACAACTGCAGGGATTTGCCCACGGTGGGATCAACGTAAATGGCAAAGCGTTTTTCTTTTGTTTTTAACACAATGACAGTGTAGGTGCGCGTTTGCATGATTTTGTCAAACGCAAGCTGAACGAGTTCCATGATGTGGTTATTGTACTCTACTGCCTTCGCAAGCTCAGGACAGTAGAGTACAATAAAATCACAACTACGTCCTGTGCTATATGCGAAAGGCTATTTTCTTTGTACCATGACACGGTGGCGTATTTTTCTGCAACTGGTTATTTATACCGTATTACCGAATCTGAATTTTAGCCCATTCATGCTCAAGGGCGTCCGTTGGATATGGTGTGCCTTTGGACCTTGTTCGAAGACGCTGAAAGAATGTATTCATAAGAGATGCAATCGATCTGTAGCGTTGTGCAATGGATGCTACAGCAGGTGGTAATCTAGTGATCACGTGCCTAGTTGATAGGTAGGTATCCAATAAAGCCTGCTGCTCTTCAGGTACTGTGGCAGTTGCAATCATCCTTTTAGCAAGCTCTGCAACAATATAATAGCAATCATAATCGCGATGTTGTTCAAAAAAGGCCCTCTCTTGAGCTGAAAGATCAAATCTCCGACTTGTCGCTAGCCCAAAATCGGCAAAATAAACGTGATTATTACTCGCCATAAGATTATGAAAATGTGCATCGAAATGGAGAAACCCTCGTGACTTCATGAATGCTGCTACCATAGTTAGTTCTCGTTCGAGCTTTGTTATGACCCGTTCGGTAAGAGATCCTTCGCTACTTGTAATACGAACCCATTTATGGAGTGTCTGAGAAAGATGTTCCATGAATACGATCACATCTGCAGAAGCAGTATCGGCTGCCGCCAAGCGCTGACCTACAGCTACTGATCCATCCCAATACTCGACATCACGACGTCTTTCTTCGCTCGCTGCTGCTGTTTGTATTGGCGATGGAGCTGCGCGTTGCATTACGCGTGCATGATACATGAGGGGGAAATTGTGGCATTCTCCATTAAGAACCCATTGTGTGGTCATTTCATGAGCAGCCAACTCTCGCCATGCCCCAAATCCCATCGACCCTACACCATATTGATAATAAGGCGGCAACTCGAAGAGGTTACGAGTGGATCCTGGGTGCTGTTGCTCGATTGCAGTAAGGCGAATTTTCTTGGCAATAAGAGGCACTCCTTCCACGTGCATTGATACTACATCTCCTCCTATGCCACGACTAAGAAAGTGAGCATTGGTTAAGAGCTTGGAAAGCTGTTCATTAGTTAAACGGCTGAGGTAGGATGTAACTTTGTTGTACTTGAAAATGCGCTCAGCTGTTTCGTTCTCACTGTGCGTTGCACAAATGAAGACAGATCGTATTAATCTACTCTCCGCTGTGTCTTTACCACCTAAATGAAGTGCTTTGTATGTATGCAAATACCGGTTTTCGGCTTGTTGAGATCTTCGTTGAGCATGCAAGCTCGATTGTTCTGGTATATGACCACATCCAGTATAACGAACTACTGCTAAAGAATCATTAGGTACTAAACTCATATAGGCCTCAGAATTTATTAATTAACGCCATGTGCGACTTTTCCTAACGGAAAAGTGCACATGGCGAAAATAGCGCACATACATTATAACGCGATATGCGACTTGCGAGCGGTTCGAATTGCAAGGATTCATAGCCTTTTCTTTGCCCAAAGGGCAAAAATTGCAACAGCCCAGGGCAACGCCCTGGGTCAGGTGATGATCCTAATATTGTTGCCTGAAGGGCAACAACAGCAAAAAGGCGCACATCGCGTTAATTATAATGTCAATTATATTGTATGCGCGCACAATCCAGTTGGATTTTGTGCTCATTTCATACAAACAAATTTTGCTTTTAAAATCAATGATACCATAAATACAATAAATATTCTACTGCATAACGCTGTTTGTAACGCTGTTTACGCTGGTTTCGGCAAAATATTGCTTCACAATTATCTCCAAATAGGAAATAATAAGTCAGCACCATGAACACGCCATATGTAGTTCATGAAAATATTTTTTTACGTCATGTGTCATTTTTCATTAGGAAAATGACACATGACAGAGGGTTTATAGTATGCGACAGCTTCCTATTGGCATTGATGATTTCGAAGAAATTATTTTAAAAAATTATCACTACGTGGACAAAAGTCTATTTATTAAAGAACTTCTGGATTCTGGGGCCAAGGTCACACTTATTCCCAGGCCCAGGCGTTTTGGGAAAACGCTGAACCTCTCAATGCTAAAATGTTTTTTTGAAAAAACAACCAAATCACGTATGGCTCTCTTTGATGGACTTGACATAGCAAAACATCCTGAATGCATGAAGCATCAAGGGCAGTATCCTGTTATTTCTTTGACGTTTAAATTTATTGAGGGAGAAACATGGGACGCAAGTTTTGAGAAAATCAAGAGGCTGATTGCTAATGAGTTTCGACGACACGACTACTTGCTTAACAGTCCTTGTCTAGATAAATATCAAAAACAAGATTTTGAGGCGATTATTGCTTGCACAGCCAATGAAGTGGTATACGAAGTCAGCTTAAAAGATCTTATAACATATCTTGCGAAGCATCACAATCAGAATCCCATCGTGTTGCTCGATGAATATGATGTACCTATGCAAGATGGTTTTAAGAATGGCTATTATAATAAAGTCGCCCGATTTATGCGCTCATTCATAGGCGATGGTTTAAAAGGAAATGACTACCTTCATTTTGCAGTTATTACTGGCTGCATGCGCGTTAGCAAGGAAAGTATTTTTACGGGGCTCAACAATCCTCGAGTATGCACCTTGCTCGACGATGCTTATTCCGACAAATTTGGCTTATTAGAGAGTGAGGTGGTGGCACTTTTGAAGGAGTGCGAAATTGCAACATGTCAGCACGCGTGCTTAGAAGAAATTCGGGCATGGTATAATGGGTTTTCGAGCGGGCCTCATACTATCTATAATCCTTGGTCAATTATTAGTTTTATCGATAAAAAATGTAAATTTAATTCATATTGGATAAACACAAGTAGTAATGATATTATTAAAAGCCTTATCAAAAACAGCAATAGGAAGGTTAAGGAGGATATTGCCCAGTTATTGCAGGGGCAAACCATTTACAAATGTGTGGATGAAAACATCGTCTTTGCAGATATAGGCGTTAAAGATACTGCACTGTGGAATTTCTTATTGTTTAGTGGGTATTTATCGTTTAAAAATTCTCGCCTTGATGACAAATTTCGTTATGCTGATTTATTCATTCCAAACAAAGAAATTGCCTATATTTATGAATCAACTATCTTGGGATGGTTTGACCAAGACATTGAATATACCGATATGCTAGAGCGTCTTGTGGATGGTAATATTACCCAATTTGCAAAGTTATTTGAAAAATTTGTCATAACAAGTTTTAGCTATTTTGATGTTGGAGAGCAAGAAGCAGAAAAATTCTATCACGCTTTTGTGCTTGGCATACTTGCATCTCTTGGTAAGACCTATTTCATTACATCTAATCGTGAGGCTGGATTTGGCCGCTATGATGTGAAGATAGTGCCGCATGATAAAACAAGACCTGCAATCATTATAGAATTTAAAAAAGTTGAACCCGATGAACAAGAAACCCTCGAGATCGCAGCGGCAAGTGCCTTACAACAAATTGCAGATAAACATTATGCCGTTGAGCTACAACACAATGGCTATACCAATATTATACCGCTGGCTATTGTCTTTGAAGGGAAAAAGGCGTTGGTTCGGAGGGGAGGATAGTGATCAGTATGTAGTGATCAATCCCCCTGTGGGGGATCGATCACTAAAAATGATATGCGCTGCGGTAGCGGCGCGTGGATGTACCCTGCGCTCCATACCAGGGTTAACAGTCTTCATGCGCCGCTACCGCGGCGCGGATCTTTTTTTGATTCCCCAACCCCACGTTTCCTCGGTCGCACGCAATGCGTGCTCCCTCGGTCACGCGGGGCTAACACCAGCCGCCACTACTGTGGCGGAGGCTATGGCACTTTCACGCATGAGGTGAACAATCATACCATTGAAGCACGCATGAATTTTGGCAATATTATGACCTACACAAATGGGGTTTCGCTGCTTCCGCAGCTCTATGTTTTTACCCGTTTCCCTAACCCCACGTTCCGCTCGGCCCGCGCGCTAGCGCCGCGGCCTTCGCTCCACGCGGGGCTAGAGCTGCATTT
>JABDDE010000045.1 GCA_013287775.1 Chlamydiota bacterium | reverse complement strand
TCGTTTTCCCATCCTTTTCCTCTAACCGATACTCAATCAAATCCTTAAGTTTTTCCCCAATAATGTTCTTAATCTGCGCCTTCTTGCTGTCATGATTGATCTTTCGCTTGGAGCCACTCATCTTACTGCCTACCTTTGCCAGCTGCTTTATGGCTTTTTCGATCAAATCTCTATACCCCCGGATTAACCCTTCACGCAATCTCTCAGACAAATACACGACGACAGCCCGTTCTTTCCCACATATGTTCATGATATTTTTTGTGGCCAAGATGTTCTGCCCCTCGATCTCGATTTGTTGTGCATCCTTCTCAAATGTGGAAAATAAGTCTTTATAGCCTTGGGATTTGATTGTTGTGACATAAGAGCACTGAAGAGAATCCAGTATCGCAAAGTTAGCTTTGGTCGGCATGCCTTTGTCAAAAATTAAAGTATGTTTCTCTATATCCATGTTAAGTAGCAAGAGACGTTTTTTTATCTTCTCAATAACGTTCCGAAACGTAATACAATCAGGCTGATTCCCCTCATATGTGTGCTGAAATAAAGGGATATGGTCCTTTTGTGTTACAACTAATGCATAGCCTATCTGTCTAAGATCGGTCCTTTTTTGTTTATTGTTTCCTCTCTTTGCTATGGGGCAACGTTTATTGGTGGTATTTATATATGTAAAAAAATTAGTAGTGTCAAACAATAATGTGTCCGTGCTGATCTTATACTGCTTCCATATATTTTCAATGAGTTCGGCTTCGATTGCTTCAAGAGTGTCTCCAGGAATACAATCCATATGGTCCCAGAAATGTTGACTATCCAATTTGTTTATTACCGGCCCCAGTAAGTAACTTAATGAAGTTGTTTGAGCCCAATTTATCCATCCCTGTTTACTTGTTGGACGACAGGCGCGTCCAAGTGCGGCAAGAAGAATAGTTTCACCTGCAGTAAAGCCATTAATAACAGGCTGCTCAGACATGTAAGCGCGGCTTGCCTTGGAATAACGATTAATAATCCCAACAATATCCACCTGGATTGCGATATCGCAAAGAGTGTACACCAGGCCGTATGAGTAAGATTTAATCAAGGCTGGCTTCGACAAAGATGCCAATCGCTGTTTTAAGTCGTCTGCTTTTCCGAGGTAGGCAAGTACAATCGGTCGCGGTTTCCCATTGACACGTCGAGACTCCACAAGGTACCAATATTGCTTTCCTTTAATAGTTTTGCACTGAAGCGTAGCCATGAATAATTCCTATAGTTAGTGTATACAACGAGTATCATAATACACAAAATACGAGGGAAAATGCAAGAAAAATTAGTATAAAAAGTTAGTGTATACAAATAAAACACCAAAAAATGCGCCCACAGCGTATTGGAGGCGAAGACTCGAAAAACTTCACAATAAACTCACGCTAGATACAAATGCTATCACTGTCATCAGAGATAATCGTGGGCTATAATATAACGCGATGTGCGACTTTTTGCTGTTGTTGCCCTTCAGGCAACAATATTGGGGTCACCGCCTGACCCAGGGCGTTGCCCTGGGGGTTAGCATTTTGCCCTTTGGGCAAAGAAAAGGCTGTGAACCCTTGCAATTCGAACAGCTCGTAAGTCGCACATCACGTTAAATGTATTGACGCTATGTGCGCTATTTTCCGCCATGTGCACTTTTCCGGCAGGAAAAGTCGCACATGGCGTTAATATACCCATTACCCGGCAGTAATCTGCCTTTGGGAGTTTTGGGTGGCACATTCTGCTGTTTCTTTTCAGATAACGCGGGATATTTCTCTGCAAAGAAATTCACGGGCGAAGGGACAAGACCTACATATCCCAGACACCACCAGATAAGCAAAATGGCGGCTACAAAAAGTGCCAACCGAAACAGAAAACGGGCACACACAATGGCGGCAATGATACCAATCAATACAATCGCGGGCCAGAGAAAAATGGAATTAGTAGGCTCAGGTGTCATAACATAACCTCATCTTGCGCCTCATTATAGCCAAAAAAACGGCGCGCTTCACTCATAATATAAAACGTGCCAGTTACAATAAGAGTGGCTCTTTTGTGGCAGGCCTGTGCATACGCATGTTCAAGGCCCTCAGAGAGCGAATCTGCGGCATATGCAGTAATGCCCTTCACATGGGCCGTAAGCTCGTTTGGGGCCTGTGCTCGCGCTACACTGCCTTGCACACATGTTATCATCTCGGCTATTTGAGATATATATTCAAGGCACGCTCCATAGTCTTTATCACTACAGCTTCCATATACCACATGGATAGGGCCTGAATACGTAGCACGCACCCTGGAAAACAGCCTGCGAATACCATCTGGATTATGGGCTACATCTAGAATAACTGCAAGAGGAGTGTGCCCAAAGCGCTTTTGCAGCCGCTCGTCATCCACCCTCTCAAAACGACATGGCGGCAAACTTGCAAGCCCTTTCTTGATCGCCTCTGCAGGGATTTTATACTTGTTTGATATTACATCTATAGATTGCTTTGCAATTAAACAATTCTCTTCTTCATAACTATCTGGGGTTTGCGTAACCTGAAAGAGTGGGCTTTGAGCTTTTCTCGCATAGGGTTCGATGATATCACGAGGCACGTGTGGTCCAATGACGAGAGGCACGCCTTGTTTTATGATGCCAGCTTTTTCGCATGCAATTGCCTCTAGAGTAGTACCTAGAATTGCCGTATGATCAAACTCAATGGAAGTAATAACTGAGAGAATTGGCGTAATGACATTGGTTGCGTCAAGTCTGCCTCCAAGACCTGTTTCTATAACCGCAATATCGACTTTAGCTGCAGCAAAATAGGCAAAAGCAAGCGCCGTCGTATACTCAAAAAATGTGGCCTCATCTCCATGCTCCAATATGGCTGGAAGCATAGCTACAACCTCATTTTCGCCTATCATTTCTTCATTAACGCGAATACGTTCGCGAAAGGAAGAAATATGCGGAGAAGTGTACACACCCACTTTATAACCACTTTTCATGAGGACACTTGCGATCTTCGTGGTCGTAGAGCCCTTCCCATTGGTGCCGGCCACATGGATAGTAGGATAGCGCTCATGTGGATTGCCAAGCTGCAATAAGAGCTCTTGCATAGCCTGCAGCCCTAATTTTATGCCCCGAAATCGGTTCACGGAATACAGATGTTGGATCAGGTCTATGTACGTATTGATAATACCACTCCCTCACAAGTTCGGGAGTGGTATCATAAAATACCCTCCACCCAAGCCGGCGATTTTCCCTTTACAATTATGGTTATTATAATTATCATGATTGTTTTCGTAAAGCAGGTTTATTATGATGTTAGTAGGTGGCATTATCGGAAGCATAAATGGCTACATTGCAAAGCAAGTATTCATTTATAACGCTTTGGAAATAGTCCGTTCGCATCTTGAAGTGATTATTACCAAAATCGCAACGGAGCGCCTTGGCAGCATAGCTGCGGGCTTTTTTGGTAGGGGTGCAAGTTTTATGCTTTCAAGACCCGTTACCTGTTTACTGGGTGATGCTGTCTATAATTTTGTCCGCAGCACTACCGTCGTCATCATTAACATTATCGTTTCTTTCTTTCAAACCCCTCCGAGCCATAGATTCTCTCTTATAAAGACTTCCATTGTCAATACCGTGTCCTACCTTGCTTCAGTTATTACCACCAATTTTTTTTGTAACTACTGTATGCCTGTGGTAAAAAAAATTCTTGAGTTTGGTATCAG
Organism: Chlamydiota bacterium; assembly: GCA_013287775.1. Classification (GTDB taxonomy): domain Bacteria; phylum Chlamydiota; class Chlamydiia; order Chlamydiales; family FEN-1388; genus JABDDE01. The sequence continues at coordinate 11,518 of JABDDE010000045.1, read as the reverse complement.
ACAATGGGTGCAACTTGCAGTTATTCGCCTTCCTGTTGCCTTTATAAGCACATCCTTAGCAGTCATCGCCACCCCAACACTTGCATTCATGATTAGCGACGTTATCGGCCTTCTCGCAGGTGAGGTAGTGTATTACTTGGGAAATGCGTTGTTATAATGGTTGCTACAATGGTTCATGGGTTACTTTTGAGAGATGCGGCTCTTATTCACAGTTTTGTGTCTTACAGGTTTGGGCCATTTTTTTAACAGGGAGAGCCACAGGAGATAGCTTACAGAGATAGCTTGTCAGAGGCGTTAGGGGTGTTAGATGCGTTGGTGATTAAGGTCTGGACAGTGGGGAGATTAGAGAGAAAACTAAGAGATCATTATGGGCTTATAAGAAGCACCGAAGATGCATTTACAACGAGCGTACGCTCGCTGTAGTCCAAGCATATAAAAATCGCATGGCAAATACATTTGCCAATCGATTTCTATATGCTTGGACTTTTCCACTTTCAGTGGAAAAATGCATCGAACACCCCCAAACCTCTGCTCCTCTCTTGCAGCTATCTCTGCAACTCTTCCTCTGCAGCTCTCCCTGTAAAAAAGACTCCCCAAACTGTAACTACCACTACCTCAAGCCCCCCACACGCCTCTGACAAGCTCCCTCTGTAAGCTCTTCTCCTGCAGCTCTCCCTGTAAAAAAAGCAACCAGGGGTTGTAATTGCCCACACCTTACGATCCTGCGTCATCTCTCAAGCTCTCCTCTCAACTCTCCATTCTCTTTGCGACCAAGCCGTGGTATTATCCATCTTAAAATGGCATCCTGAAAGCAGCTTCAAGGCACTTTTTTGACTTATGGGTAACAGTATGGGCGTTGCCCTGGGCTATACATATTTCGGTCCTTCGGACCTTAGAGAGGCCACTTAAGGCTAAAAATGTATTGACGCTATTTCACACCATGTGCACTTTTCCGCAAGGAAAAGTCGCACATGGCGTTATAATGGTTCTTGGGTTACTTTTGTAACCTTTGGCTTCCACTTATGAATAACATTTTCAATACGACGCAAGCTCATTTGGAGCTGCCCCTGAAATGCACCTAATGCTTGTGAAAAACTACCCGATTTGGTAATTGTATTGAGCAGATGCATAAGATCCTCTTTCAATTGTATATCTATTGCTCCCACCTCTTTGGCTTCATGGTGAAGCAGTGTCGCCAATTGATTGCTATCTTGGTGCAAGTTGTGTACAATGGATTCGAGGACATCATGATCAAACATATGCATGCCTTGCTGAATCTGTTTCTCAAGATCTTGCAAGTGCGTATGGGTTTGATGCATGGCTTGAGTAAGGGTTATTTTTGACATGTGTTTCTCCTTTACCATGCATATACAAAATTTTATTATTATTTACAATATTTTTGACATATGGAAAAAGCAAAAAAAAAGCAAAAGACATTAGCACAAAAAGCATGCGCTGCCTGTAAAGGAGGAATACCTCCCTTTACGTCAAAGGAAATTTTAGAGTACTTGGAACAAATTGAAGAGGGCTGGCAAGTGATGCAAGACCATCATCTGCAGCGCGAGTTTCAGTTTCCTGACTTTAAAACAGCCCTGGCATTTACCAATAAAGTAGGTGAGGTTGCGGAGCGAGAAGGGCATCACCCTGATATATATTTGAGTTGGGGAAAGGTCAAGATTACTCTATGGACCCATAAGATTGATGGCCTTTCTGAAAGTGATTTTATCATAGCGAGCAAAATTGATGAGCTTTGTCCATAAAGAACAGCGGTTTAAGCCCCTCCCCCATTATAAAAATGGGCGCTACTTCAACCCACATCAAAAGGATACCAAGAGAAAGCTCTGGAATATTCTTTTGTGGCAGCTGGGGTATTATGATGATCCGGCTGAAAATGGGCGAGAAAAAGTAGATTTTTCTTATCCTGAGCTCGATTTTAGCGAAGTAAAAGCGCCTCCCTGCACAGCCCAGTGGATTAATCACTCCTCGTTTTTAATTGACATCTGCGGCTGTACGTTTCTTACTGATCCCATTTGGGGCAAGCGTGCTTCACCTCTTACCTTTCTTGGTCCCAAGCGAAAAATCCCCCCTGGAATACGTTTTGAAGAACTTCCAGCTATCGACTATATTCTTATCAGTCACGATCATTACGACCATCTCGATGCCAAAATTGCGCGAAAACTTATTCGTATAAATCCTAATACCCGTTTTATTGTTCCTATGGGGCTAAAGAAATGGCTTATAAAACGGGGCGCAAGGCATATTGTCGAGCTTGATTGGGGCGAGGCAATTACCATACAACAGGAAAATCGGAAAATCGTGTTTACCTGCGTTCCTGCGCAGCATTTTTCTGGCAGAAGTTTATTCAATAGAAATAAAACTCTCTGGTGTGGCTGGGTCGTGGAATATACCTGTAGTGATGTAGCGAAGCGTTTTTATTTTGCAGGAGATACGGGATATAACAACACTGACTTTCGCACTATAGGTAACTTTTTTCACACTATGGACTTGAGTATTATTCCCATTGGCAGTTATATACCAAAGAAATTTATGGCCCCTGTCCACATAGGGCCAGAGGAAGCCGTACGCATTCACCAAGATATACATTCAAGGTTGAGTGTTGCGGCCCATTTCGGAACTTTCCGGCTCTCTGAAGAACATATTAGCCGTCCCAAGTATGACCTTTTCTGCACACTGCAGAAGGCAGGGATTCCTTGGCAACAGTTCCTCATACCGCAGCCTGGAAAGAATATTATGTGGTAGGAGAAACTATGCAAAATGCAATATTAGTCGCAAATATTTTTGGTCCAATACTCTTTATTCTTGGAGTATGGGTACTTGCCCGCCTGGATCAAGTGATAGCGGTCTGGACAACCATAAAGGCGATGCCAGGACTGCTTTATTTAAGTGGTTTTATTAACCTATTGATTGGGTTTACGGTTATAAGCCTTTATAAAGAATGGACCCCAAGCCTTGCAGTGCTGGTAACCATCTTTGGGTATTTACAAATACTTCGTGGGCTTGTGATTTATTTTTGCCACGCATGGATTATTAATGTAGTGTCAAAAATGATGCGCCATCCTTCTGTGCGCCTGTTATGCATTATCCCTATCCTTTGGGGTCTTGCACTGTGCATCTTCGCTTGGAGATAGGATTATTAGTGGTCAATCCCCTTTCAGGGGACCGACCACTAAAAAATAATCAAGGGTGAAGGGCGGCAATAGGATTCATGAGCCAAAACTTTACTTTATTCTACTATCCCCAATGCATTATCACGAGTTTACGAGGGATAGTGCATTGGGGATAGTAGAACATAATCTTTGAGCCTCAGGGAAGGTTAGCATATCGTGAGCTGTAGTGAAAGAGGCCCATACCGCTTCAACTACCTCTTTATGATCAACACTCACCTCCCCTGTCACAAGAGCCATAAAGTAGCTCACTTTTTTTTCTACAAGAGTACCATCTCGCATAAATTGATAGGCCTCGTCAAGAGGAGCTTGGGAGAGAAGCTGCGCTACTTCTAAATGCGTCTCCTCAAAAAGCTCGCGCTGAGCAGTCTCCAAGGGGCTCTCTCCTGCTTCGCAGTGGCCTTTAGGAAATGCCCAATGCCCCTTTGCATGATGTATGAGCAGCACTTGCCAGGCATCCCCCGCTTTGCGCAGAGGAATAATGCCGTAAGAATGCTCCTGAGCCCTTTTCATGATTTTGGCTTTGCCAACACAATAGTTGCGTTATGACCACCAAATCCAAATGAGTTAGAAATAGCCACTTCAATATCTCGCTTCTCACGCTGCGTGGGCAAGTGGAACGAACAAGGCTCAGGGTCTTCAAGATTAATCGTAGGATGAATCTCACCCCTTTGAATTGCACATACTGTAGCCACAGCTTCAAGCCCACCAGCCGCTCCCAGCGCATGACCAATCATGGATTTCGTTGCATTCATCGCAATGCGGTGAGGATGTAAAAATATTTTTTCAAGCGCTCGAATTTCTGCGACATCGCCAAGCGGTGTCGAGGTAGCATGGGCGTTAATATAGTTTACGAGCTCTGGACCAATGCCTGCATCCTGAAGCGCTTTTTGAATACAAAGAGCCACTCCTAGGCCATCTTCTCGAGGCTCTGTCATGTGATTGGCATCACAGCTCATGCCGCCGCCTAAATATTCAGCTAAAATTGGAGCCCCTCGCTTTATAGCATGCTCCAGACTTTCAAGAACAATACAGCCTGCACCTTCTCCCATCACAAAGCCATCGCGTCCCTTGTCCCATGGTCTAGAAGCTCGCTCTGGAGCATCATTTCGCTCAGAGAGTGCTCGGCAAGCACAAAAACCACCGAGGCCTATGGGCGAGATAGGCGCTTCAACACCGCCCGTGACGACCACATCAGCTTCGCCTTTACGAATATGTTCAGCAGCAGCAATGATAGAGTAATTACTTGTAGCACACGCAGTAGAGATAGGATAATTTGGCCCCATAAAGCCAAGATCGACCGCTAAGAGTGCTCCTGCCATGTTAGGGATAATGTATGGGACAAAAAATGGCGTAATGCGCTTATTCCCTTTCTCGATAAGATTTTTGGAGCCATCAAAAAACACCTCCATGCCACCCATACCTGACCCCAGAATCACTCCACAGCGTGTTTTATCCATGGTATCGGGTATTGTCGGATAGAGCCCTGCGTGTTCGAGCGCTTTTTTACCTGCAACCATACCGTACGCAATAAATTTATCAACTCGGCGTGCTTGCTTTTTATCGATATACACGCCAGGATCGAAGTTCTTGATCGTTGCCGCAAATCGAGTGGGAAAATCAGCACAGGGAAATTCTGTAATGGGAGTAACCCCACTCACCCCAGCGAGCAACGTATTGTAAAACTCATTTACATCGGATCCGAAGCAGGAAACTACACCTAACCCCGTCACCACAACTCGTCGTTTTGTCATAATATAACCTTATGCCATGTGCGACTTTTCCTTCCGGAAAAGTGCACATGGCGAAAAATACTATTTATACTGTGGGGCGTTGATTTTTTTCGTTTTTCGGCCAAAATTCGATGATTTTGGCACCAGCCTGAAAGGCTGGAATTGCAACAGCTCAGGGCAACGCCCTGAGACAGTGGATTTTAGCCCACAAAAACGAAAAAAATCAACGCCCCGCAGTATAAGTATACCCATAATAACCGTTTAATCCCAATCAATTTTTCACTATCCACTGCACCCTTTAGGACGGGTGGTGAATATGTGCGTTTTTTGTGCATAATGACAAAAAAATGAAGGTATTTTTGTGAATTTTTCACGTTTTCCGAACATATCGTTGCAGAATATATCACAATATGGTATGGTAAATGTGGGGAATATGGAACGTGAATTTTATCAAAAATTACTACTCTGGAAATCTTCCGCCTTGCGCAAGCCTCTTGTGCTGCGTGGAGCGAGACAAGTCGGCAAGACGTATATTTTAACTGACTTTGCAAAACGAGAATATACTGATTATGTCTACATAAATTTTGATGAAAACCCCTCTTTTGCAAGCTTTTTTCAGGAGAATTTAGATCCTGATAGAATTATCAAAGAGCTGAATATTTATTTTAAAACAACAATACAGCCAGGTTCGACCCTACTCATTTTCGATGAGATTCAAGAGTGCCCACAGGCATTGGCATCTCTCAAATATTTTTGCGAAAGAAAAAATGACTATCACGTAGCTGCAGCAGGCTCACTCCTTGGTGTAAAATTAACCCAGGGATTTCCTGTAGGTAAAGTAAATTTTCTTGATCTTGCACCTTTAAATTTTTTTGAATTCTTAGATGCCATTGGGGAGAGCAGCATGAAAGATATGCTCGAAACGATGGAGCATCCCCAAGCGATTTCAGAAATATTTCATACAAAGCTTCTTTCTTTATTGAGGTATTTTTTTATTATAGGAGGCATGCCGGAAGCGGTTGCCACCTACTTAAAAACAGAGAACCTCGATCGTGTAAGAAGCGTGCAGAAAGAAATTGTGGACGCCTATATACTTGATTTTGCAAAACATGCCCCAAAAGATGAGGTCATGAAAATCATGGCTGTTTGGGAAGCGATTCCGAATCAATTAGCCAAGGAAAATAAAAAATTTATATTTTCTGCAATTCGTAAAAGTGCGCGCGCTAGAGAATTTGAAACAGCCATACAATGGCTTAAAAATGCAGGACTGATTCTTAAAGTCAATCATATTTCGACGCCAAAATTACCACTGGCTGCCTATTGTGATACTTCGGCATTTAAACTCTTTCTGTTTGATATTGGACTCCTTGGAGCGATGAGCAAATTAGACCCACGCATTGTTTTAGATGCTCATCAGCTCTTTCAAGAATTCAAAGGAGCATTAACAGAAAACTATGTGGCAACAGCGCTACATGATAAGCACTTTGAAGAGCTCTATTATTGGACAAGTGAAGGCCTTGCAAAAGTGGATTTCATCGTCGCGACTAACACACAGGTCTTTCCTCTCGAAGTAAAAGCAGGGATATCCAAAAAGAAAAAAAGCCTATTAGTATATGATGCGAAATTTTCAGGCGAAGAAAATGCTGCTTCAGTGCTCTCTCGCGCTTCGCTTCGGAATTTCGCGTGTGATGGTAAGATTATCAATTACCCACTGTATGCGGTTTCGCTTTTCCCTAGTTTGCAAGGGTGAAAATCACGCTTTTTCACTATTCACCATCCCCTTCATGGGGGTGGTGAATAGTTACCATCATTTGATACACCTGCCGTGCTGAGAGCTTGAGCTTCTTCGATACAGCACGGCAAGCCTCTTTCATGCTACATTGATGAGCTTGTCGATACTGAGCTACTTCATGCCGTATTTCCTCTTCAGTCAGACAAGCTGTCTGTTCTTCTTTCCCAATAAGGAGCACAAGCTCACCCTTCATTTTTGTGCTCCCACACTGCTTCTCAAGCTCTATAGCGGTATCTCGATAGATAGTTTCAAATTTTTTCGTCAGCTCCCGAGCAATGACAAGCTGCCTTGAGGGCTGTATGGCGGCTATTTTTGCAATCGTTTTGTGAAGACGCTGCCCTGACTCATAGCAAATGGTAGTTCCTAGATACTGTAAATACTGCTCGAGAGCTGCGTGTAGGGCCTGCTCTTTTCGAGGAAGGAAGCCAACAAACTGAAATGGAATCGCAGCAAAACCAGACAGTGTCAGTGCTGTGATCACAGCACATGGTCCTGGAACTGAAGTCATCGCAAGACCCATTGTAAGACACTTGTTTACTAGTCGCTCTCCAGGATCCGAGATAAGAGGTGTGCCTGCATCTGAAATGAGGGCAATTTCCTTGCCTGCACGGAGCTGCTCGATAATATGTGGCTCCTGGGCAGCTTCATTAAATTCATGAAAGGGCACGCATTTCGTCTGAATACCGTAATGGGTAAGCAGCGTACGACTTACACGAGTATCTTCTGCAAGGATAAGATCGCACTTTTTGAGGACGTCAACTGCACGAAAGGTTATGTCTTGTAGGTTACCGATGGGTGTCGAAACGATATAGAGCATACGTTCAAAGAAAGGTAGGTGGCACCCAGATTCGAACTGGGGAATGGAAGCTTTGCAGGCTTCTGCCTTACCACTTGGCTATGCCACCATCATTTATGCGCCATTATGACATACACGCACATTGATTGCAAGGGGTTTTCTATAACTGCGGGGCGCTGATTTTTTGTCTCTTGCGATTTGATCCTTGTTCGTGTACAATCATCCCAAACAGTAACGTTACGGGCACGTATACAAAACAAGGGAGATATTTTTTATGGCAACAACTCCAAAGGAAATTATTTTTGAAGAAGAAGCACGCATCAAGCTGGCAAATGGCATTAAGCAGCTGGCAGATGTGGTGGCATGCACACTTGGTCCAAAAGGACGCAATGTGGGCTTAGAAAAGAGCTGGGGCGCACCTACCATTACCAATGATGGTAGCAGCATTGTACGCGATATTGAAGTCAAAGACACATTCGAAAATATGGGTGTATCCATGGCTAAAGAAGTCGTACAAAAAATTAAAGAAAAGTGCGGCGATGGCACTACAACAACCACTCTCCTTCTTCGCGCACTTGTCGATCTCGGTATGCGCTATATCTCATCAGGGGCAAGTCCTATTCAGCTCAAACGCGGTATGGACAAAGCAGTGGATGCTGTTATCAAAGAAATCGAGAAACAGGCAATTGCTGTAAAAGACAACAAAGAAATTCTAAATATCGCAACAGTGTCTGCAGGTTCTAATAAAGAAGTGGGCAATATCATTGCGGAAGCGATAGAAAAAGTAGGTCGAAAGGGCGTTATCACGATAGAAGAAGCCAAAGGCACGACGACTTCAATTGAAGTTGTAGAAGGCATGCGCTTTGATCGAGGCTACATTAGCTCCTACTTCTGCACAAATGCAGAAAAAATGACTATTGAAATGGCACACCCTTCCATTTTGTTAATCAACAAGAAAATCTCCAATATTCACGACCTCCTCCCACTCCTCCAAAGCATTGCTACCACTGGAAAAGAGCTTCTTATCATTGCAGAAGATGTCGAAGGCGATGTGCTTTCAACATTAGTTGTCAACAAGCTTCGAGGCACACTCAAAGTGGCCGCATGCAAAGCACCCGGTTTTGGTGACAAGCGCAAAGCCATGATGGAAGATATTGCTATCTTAACAGGAGCGACACTTCTTTCAGAAGATATGGGAGTTTCTCTTAAAGACGCGACAGCTGAAGTCTTCGGCACTGCAGATAAAGTTACTATTACCAAAGAGCACACCACGATTGTCAACACCAAGGTCGATAAAAATACAATACAAGCACGGCTCAAGCAAATAGATGCTGAAATGAAAGCAACCACAAGCTCATATGATAAAGAAAAGCTCGAAGAGCGACGTGCTAAGCTTTCAGGAGGCATTGCAGTAATACGAGTAGGCGCTGCAACAGAGCCAGAGCTTAAAAACAAAAAGCAATCTTTTGAGGATAGCTTAAATGCAACGAAGGCTGCTATTGAAAGCGGTATTGTTCCAGGCGGCGGTGTGGAGCTACTTAGGGCTTCAAAAGCGATTCAGAGTCTCAAACTGGAAGGTGATGAGCTTCTCGGTGCAAAAATTGTTGCCCATGCATGTGAAGTGTCAATGCGTCAAATAGCAGCAAATGCTGGCTATGATGGTTCCGTGATTGTAGCTGAAGTGCTTAAGGCAAAACCAAATTACGGCTTTAATGCGCTTACTGAAAAGGTGGAAGATCTTCTTCAGGCAGGGGTTATTGATCCCGCTACAGTGGTTATCCATAGCCTCCTCTTTGCAGCATCGGCTGCAGGGATTGCGCTTATTTCCGAGGCGCTCATTGCTGAAGCAAAGGACGAAGAATAATCTTATATCTACATATGCATAGGCAGAGCCTATGCATATGTAGATATGGAAAAATAGATAGTAATAGAGTTATGTTTAAAATAATCGTTATATTTTCTGCCCTGGTTTTCTCGCTCTCCTCTCTTGAGGCAGCGTATATATTTAAAAACGGCACGATTATGGACGTGCGAGATATCGCTGACAGGCCTTTGCAAGACCATTTCAACTTAGGTATTCAAGCCTTGCAAAAAAAAGACTATAAAGAAGCTGTACGTCAATTTCGTATTTGCGTGCTTAACTTTCCTGAGGCAGACCTTGGGCAAGAGGCGCTCTATTATCTGGGAGTGAGCTATTTTCATGAGGGCGATATGGATCTTGCCAATCGAAAGCTCTCGGCTTATCTTGAAAAACACATCACAAGCAAGCATTTTGAAGAATGTTTTCGTTATAAAATGGCCATTGCAGATGCCTTTAAGCATGGCGCACGAAAGCATTTGTTTGGATATGAAAAAATGCCCCAAGTGTTTTCAAGCAAAGATGAAGCCATCAAAATTTATGATGAAGTAGTACAGGCGCTCACCAATCACTCGCTTGCAGCAGAGGCACTCTTTTCCAAAGCATCTCTTCTTCGTAAAGAAAAATCCTATAAGCTAGCCATTGAGGCCTATAACACGCTCATAAAAAAGTTTCCAAAGCATGATCTTGCCTGCAAGTGTTACCTTAAAATAGCAGAAGTCTACTATAAGCAAAGCCATAGCGAATTCCATAATCCAGATCTACTCCAACTCTCAGAGCTCAACATCAAAAAGTTTAAGCAAGGCTTTCCAAAAGATGCTCAGGGGTTAGCCGCAGCCGAAAAGTATCTTCAAGAAATGCAAGAAGTGTATGCTACGGGATTATATGAAACAGGATGTTTATATGAACGAAAAGATGCCCCCAAAGCATCCGTACTTTATTATCAGGAAGCCATAGCAGCATTTCCGAATACCAAGATTGCCGCACAGTGCCATGCACGACTTGCTGCACTCCAATCCTATGCCGATGAAATGCATTAATACAAGAGGTGCTTGCAAAATTCCGTTGGAGACAAAATTTGATGATTTTGGCGATGGGGAAAACCTTTTGCAAATTGACATACTCCCTCGAGTAGGCAATTTGCAAAAGGTTTTTTCCCAGCGACAAAAGCGCGAATTTTGGCCCAAATCGGAATTTTGCAAGCACCTCACAATACTAGCGTGTTTTATTTTTACCGCGTGTGGTTTCCATCTAGCCCCCTCGCTCTCTAAAAATGAAGCGACTACTATCAATGTCCCCTACGTACAGGGTGATCATAGCGGGAAGTTAACAGCAGCACTTGTTGAAGAGATAGAGAAACACACAAAGTATTGTTACGTTAAAAATAATGGCACTGTAACGCTTCAGGTAAAGCTTCTCGATACAAGAAATGAAAACATAGGATTTCGCTTTGATCGCCACTCACCAGGCTCTGAAAAGTTGATTCCTAACGAGAGTCGTACGAAGCGGCTTGCCGAGGTCACACTCATTGATACGGGCACGCAAAAGGTGTTGCTCGGGCCTGTGTATATTCTTGCCACCAATGATTATGATCATCAAAACTATTCACTGAATACTGACATCAACCGCTTTTCTTTGGGGCAGCTGAGCGATATCGACACGACAGATGATGTGCTTTATATCCCTGCAGATCGCACTCTTGCTCAGGAGATAGCGAACTGGTTGACTCACTCTCCCTCGCAAGCTCAGGAGAGTGAATAATTCTAAAGGAGGATTATGACAACACCTGTTTACAGTCTATATTTATCAACACGGCCTACACCACCTATTATTCCGATAAATCCAATTGATAGGGTTTTATCGAGTAGTTCATCTCAAGTACAAAGTAGTTTATCATTGCCAAATGTGCCTTCTAGCCCATCTGTAAGCACACGCAAAGTATATACACCGCGAAGAAGGCCTCCCCCTATCCATACGAGTACATTAATCAGGCGTTCTACTACGCCTTCTACTACTACTATTGCTGCCGCTGTTGAAGCGGCAACGCCCAAACCCACCACTGATCCACATCCAACCGCTTATCCAAATAACACGAGTTCTTCCACAGTCACAAGTTCTTCTATAGATGTTGAAAGGGAGCCATTAGCAACTGCT
>JABDDE010000044.1 GCA_013287775.1 Chlamydiota bacterium | reverse complement strand
GCAACCGGAATGATCACCTATTCCTTTTCCTTATGTGCATTAATTATGTTAAACACAAATGGGTGTCGCTGCTACCGCAGCTCTGTTTTTTTTCCAACTCCCCCAGCGCGTCGCGCTGGGGGAGTGACCCCACGTTCCATTCGGGCTCGCTATCGCTCGCCCTCATTTCACGCGGGGCTAACCACTTACCGCCACTACCGTGGCGGGGCACATGCTATTACCCACAAGTCAAACCAGTGCCCTGCAGGCCACTGCGGAGATTTGCACAAGGTTTTTCCCATCGTCGAAATTATTGAATTTTTTCTCCAACGGAGTTTTGCAAGCACTTCCTTTGGTCAAAATACAAACCTACTATTTAGGAATTTTGGTCAAAAAGTAAAGGTACTCATCTAACAATGTGGAAAACATAAAAAGATGGCTTAAAGATATGTTTGGATATGATTTTTTGTAAAAAATTGTTTGTTTTTTGTGGATTTTTAGGTTGCATTGATGATTTTTTGGTCATTTTCCAAACCTACTTTTATGATTTTTTGGTCAAAAAACAAAGGTGCATAAATTCGTCTGAATGGTAAGGGGTTGTTGACAGACTAATCTTGACTGAGAAAGGCCTGAAAGGCCAAAATATGTATAGTCCAGGGTGCAGGAGCGACTAAATCCTTGGTGGCCAGGTCGCAGGCCTGGCCAAGAAACAAAATAATAGAGGCTTCGAAGGGCCGACACATGCGGCAGCGGTGAAACAATAAATATGCGTTAATTTGTGGTGGAAAAAAAGAGGAGCTTTAGGATATAATTGAGGTATAGTAATAATCTTATCTTAACTTTAGGATATAATTCATGGTTAGCAATTTTTTAAATCACTTAGGTACCATACCTGGTTTAGGGGAGCATCTTAGCCCCTTTTTAAATGCACTGAACGGCAATCAAGCTCCTGGCAATCAGGCCTCTAATAACCAAGCCTCGAGCCCAGCTGCGCCAGTTGCGGCGCCGCCTGTAAACAATGTAGCAACGACAAATGTGGCTGCTCAACCATCGCAAGCGGTACCTACTGTCAATAATGCCGTAGCAACCCCAATGGATGTAACGCCAGGTGAAGGACCAGATACAGTACCGGATGCGGGATCAACTAATGCAGGATCAAGTACAGAACATAGCAACAGTACCAATAGAGTGGATGAAACAGCTCTTCCCCCTCCGAATCGCAAAATAGTTAGTATTGAAGATGGCATGCGCGTTATCTTATCGCACATTGAGAAACAAAAGGTGAGAGCGCAGCAACAGTATTCGCATGTGCAAAATACAAGACGCGAGAGTGGTTTATTGAATACGGTTTTGCAAGATATTGAAAATAACACAGCTGCAGATGGTGGTTTTAATTGCGCGGGAAAACCAGAAGTGATGAGACGCCTTGCAAATGCTCGCAATCTTGGAGTGCAGATTCCTGAGCAGACGGCATTAACAAGAGAGCAGACTGAATCCCTCAAGCGTGCTGTTCAGGTAAAGCATGATGAGTTAGAAACAACGGTTCGTTTGCAAGTGGAAGAAATTAAACAGTACGATCATACCTATCAGCAGCTCTATCAACAATATATAGGAATGGAAGAACAGAAGAATGCCTCCATTCGTAAGATAATTGGTAACCTCAATCCTCGAGGCGCTTAAACTGCTCCTCAGTGATCGGTTCCCCAGCTTCTATGGGGGGCCGATTTCTATATTTCCCTTCTATCATTACCTTCTTTGTATGAGGACATACCGTGACTATATACGTATCTTATAATAATGGCTTAACAGATCAAGAGGCACTTGCCCGCGCTCTGCAGGAGTCTATCAGCATACAGGCGAATACAACAACATCATCTTCATCGAGCTCGTCTTGTAGCAGTTCATCTTGTAGCAGCTCATCATCTTCTTCTTCTAGCACGCCCATCATGCAAAGAACGGAGCAGCACTCCGCTATTGGAAGAACTGCTATTTCATCAACAGGCTCTACATCCTCATCCTCGTCACAGGCAGTTTGCTCCCCATCTTGCTCCCTCACCACAAGCGCAACATCGAGTACCTCTGTGCAGCCACGCTCTTCTATTTCCGCTGCAGTGTTTGAAAGACAATATGAGCAGCTGCTCAGGCGCTACAAGGCAGTACAGTTTGAACTTCGGGAAGCCTTGCCTTCCTTGGGTGATGAGGATGGAGCAGATGAAAGAGTGCGCTATGAACATAGGTACTATTTGGAATATGCAGATCTTATTGCAGCATTCAAAGAATTGGTTGCAAAAGTGTCTGAAACAGAATACCTAGCGCTGCAAGAGCGTCTGAAAACTCGCGTACCCAACTTACAGGCTGCTATCAGGGAAATGCACTATCATCTTAGCTATGATATAGACGCTGCACACTATGCCCGAGGGGTACTTGAAATCACACCGCCTGCTCGCCCTCCTGGTTTTGAAGCTGGTCCTGAAGCATTAGATGAAATAGTAGAGCGCTTTGGTGGCATCCTGCAAAGAAACCCACCACATGCTATGTTTTCAAGTAAAGAAGCCCTCAAAAGAAGCTTCGGAAGCGAATTCAGTATGTCAGAAGGCATGACTCCAACAGCCTATCTACGAGGACTTGTTCAAAGTCTCGCAAAATGTATTAGAAGAATTAAAGATCGAGTTTCCTATATCGGGATACCTACCAATGCAACAGCACGAGAAGCTTTTTATGTTGAAAAGGAAAACATGCTCCTTCATGTGCTTGTGAAACTGCGCCTTCTAGATCCTCTCTCACAAGAAGCCGTACAGCTCACTATTACGTTTTTAAAAATATTAATTATAAATAGTGGCCATTGCGGCATTGCACTCGATATTGCAGTCATGGAAAGCTATAAACAGATTTGTTTGGGCCATCATGCTACAACACCTGAAGAGCGGGTATATAACGAGCTTGCAAGTTTCAGGCAGATCATTGCAACCTCTTATTTACCACCGGCAGATAGAGAAACAGTGGTATATGCAAGAGAGCTGCTCAGGCGTATGGGAAGTGAATTTGGCCTCATAGACCATAATCGTATACGTGCGCAAGATGCCCAGGGAATTGATAATTTCTTAAGCTCTGCGCCCACTGTGGATGTCGAGCGAGATCGTATCCGTTTTCGTGGATATTATAATCCTGCAACTATTGTGCACTGGATGACAGATGTGATCCGTCAAGACCCCGATCTTCGCGCTTTGTGTATACGTCATTGCACACCACCAGGCACATGGACTGTCGAAGAAATTGATGAAAAAAAAGCCCTTGCCGCGCGTGGTGAGGCGCTACATCTTCGCAATGCAGCCATTCTGTGTACCGAAGGGGAATCGGTTGATGCTGCTCTTGCTGCCAAATCGCAAAGTAGGGATGCTGCAGCGCTTCGCAATACGATCGCAGGTGCCCGCCAAGAAGGGGAAAGAAAAGAAGCACAAGCAGTGCAGCGCAGCCTCGAACAGCGTCATATTACGCTCACCAATGGGCAAACTATTGATGCGGCACTCACCGTTGCCATTCCCAATGCTGAAGAAAGACAAGAGCTCCAATTACGCATACAAGCCATACGAGCTTCTGTACGTATTGAAACCAATAGAAACATCACACGGCTCCTTCGACAGCAAGGTGTCAGCTGGAATCCTTCATACCAGACCACAGACGAGGCAATCAATGAGCAGACCCGAGCATGGCGCTCTGAAGAAATAGCACTTGCCCGTGCTGAGGTAGCTCGGCTTAGAAGACACGCTGTATCAGAAGAGGCTATTAAGGATCACCTAGCCAATCGAGCCATCTTTGTCCCTTCAGGCAAAACTGTAGAGCAAGTTATTGAAGATGAGCGTAAAGAGCTTTATCTGCACCGAGAGGGCTTTGTAGAGGCAGATGAAAAAATCACAGAAAAGGCCATGGTGTGTATGCTCACACGCCTGCAAGTATTGACACCCAGAGCCGGAGTATTTGCCACTGGAGAGACGCTTTCAAATAATCCAAGTGAGCCCGCGCGGCACACCGCAAACAATAATACTAATACTAATCTTCGGTATGCTACTTCACGAGAGAGTATACGAAATATGGCAATCCAAGCAGGCAATCTCGGTGTTATTCAGCGACGCGTACAAAGAGTGCTTAACAATGACCCTACAAATGCATTTGCGATTGCCCGTATAGACACCATACGCCCTCTTCTCAATAATCTTCAGGGTGAGGTTTCCAGGCTCGATCAAGCGCTTATCACCACAGTACTCGATGCCGCAGATGCTCTCTGCTTACAAGGCGACTTTACTGCTGCAAGAAGTCGCCTTGAGTTGGCACTGAATATAGCACCCAATAATGCAGTGCTTTGCAATCGTTTAGGAGAGTTGCTGTTTAAATGTAAGGACTTTGCCGCTGCAAAAAAGCGTTTTAACCAGGTGCTCACTGCTCAACCCAATAATGCGGTTGCTTTGCGAGGTTTGGGCCAGGTGTATTTGCGAAAAAAAAAATATGTCGATGCTGCAAGGTGCTTTGAACGAGCACTTGCAAATGCCCCTCATGACGTGGAATCCCTACATGGTTTAGGACGGGCTTTATACGGACAAGAGAGTTATGTAGAGGCACAAAGACACTTCGAACACGCACTTGTATATGAGCCTCATAATGCTACTATCTTAAACCTTTTAGGTAAAACATTATGGAATCAAGACTACTTTCCCGAAGCACAAACGCGCTGGGAACAAGCTCTTACAGAGGCTCCGTATGATGTTGCTATATTATGTGACTTAGGAGATGTATTGGAAGCGCAAGACAATTATGTAGAGGCAAAAAAGCGCTATGCACAAGCTTTAGCTATTAATCCCAATCATGGGCTTACATTACGTAGTTTAGGTAATATATATCGTAAAGAGAGTAATCTCGTTCTGGCCAGACAGTATCTCGAACGCGCTTTGGCAATCGTTCCTAATAATGCATATACATTAAAAGTCTTAGGCGATGTGCTTCGTCAAACAGGTGATCTTACAGCAGCAAAAACTCATCTTGAACGAGCTAATGCGATTGAGCCTCGTGATGATTTTACATTAAGTTGTTTAGGTGCAGTAGTACTCATGCAAAACCATTTTGAATCTGCGAAAAGCTATTACGAACAGGCTTTAGTTATTAAACCTAATGATGCATTTGTATTGCGAGGTTTAGGTGAGGTATTTCGTCAAACAGGTGATCTTACAGGAGCAAAAACCCATCTTGAACGAGCTAATGTGATTAAGCCTCGTGATTTCAGTACATTAAGCAGTTTAGCTGAGGTGCTGCGCGCACTACAAGACTTTCCAGCGGCACAAAGATATTTCGAGCAGGCTCTTGCTGTGCGTCCTCATGATATCTCTATGTTAAATGGCTTAGGCAATCTGCTGCGCAGGCAACAAGAGTTTCGACAAGCCGTACCCTATTTCCAACGCGTTTTGGCAATCAATGCTCAGAATATATGTGCCTTAAATGGCTTGGGAATATGTTTTAAAAAACAAAATGAGCACGCCCTGGCGAAAACGTATTTTGATCAAGTACTTGCAATAGAGCCTCGAAACGAGGTAGCATTAATTGGCTTAGAGGATGTGCAGTGCGCGCCCAATAATGCAGCAAATGCACAAAACACCCAGCCCGCAGCAACCACAAGTACTGCCAGCGCTTCTACTGCCAGCGCATCAAGCAGCAGTGTGGTCACTCTTGCACCAAGTGTGCAGCATACACAGCCTGCCACTACTACAACCACAGCTACAAATGCGAGCAATAATGCACCCTGCATTATTTGCTAACGTCATGTGCGTGGAGTCGTTGTACTGTTTGAGGAACAACTGAGGCTCTTTTGCTCGACGTTGAGGCCCACTAACGAAGCACGATGGCGTACAGTAGTACCTATACTTTGTGCGAGAGATAGAATTTTAGGTGTTGCAGAATCTATCACATTTATTATGTCCTGTAGTTCCTTGGCTATTGATTCGCCTTCAAGTGGTCCAAGCTGTTCTTTTACTGCTTTTTGTCTTTTTTTAAGAGTATGACTGAACTCGAGAAAACACTCTAAATCCTGGTGTATCACTGGCAATATGAATAGTGCGTTATTGACAGAAGGAGAAGTAGGGGATGGTTGAGAAGATACTGATGCAGACGAAAGACTATCTCTAGAATCACTTGTAGAGGATACGCTGCAACTTACAATTGCTTGTGAGCTGGACATTGAACTACTCATTGAGCTACTCATCGAGCTACTCATAGTAGCCGCGCTTGTGAGTGATGTTGTCATGTTGTACTCCTTTGGGTAAGGTTAGATTGTTTTCTTTGCCATTGAGGCAACTTATGGGGACATTTATCCGTTATTTGCAAATCCCGTTCATCGAGAAGAATTGTAGCAGAATCGGAAATTTTAAACGATGTAAAAATAGGAATTCCCTACTGTGCGGCACGCATCAGGAGTCCTGCAAGAAGGGCTCGGTTTTTCGGGTTGCCATCTTTGATGGCTAAGAGCAAGCTCTGAATGCTTTTCTGGCTTTGGTTCTGTGCGACGGCTTGGCAGGATTCGACAAGGAGGCGTGACTGCTCTTGTAGGGTCAGGGTGTAACGGTTTTTGGTTTGAGAGATCCCGAGGAGTGCCTGCCAGGGCAGAAGGGGGCGCATCTCGAACATATCGCAGTTTGCATGTGCTTTTATCCAGTCGTATACAGCATCTTCGTAGGGGCCACTTGTCCCAAGGCGAAAGAGGGCAAGCTGTGCATAGGCCCGAATAAAAGGTGAGCCCAGCCTTTGACTTTCCTGCCGCAGCAGTTGAATACATTCCTCTGTTTGAATATTTTCTAAAAGCTGCATGAGCGTAGGAATAAGATCATATTGGTGCGAGGCAAATATAAGGCGGGCAACTTCTAAAAAAGCCTCTTCAGGCAGCTCGCTGCACGAAGCAAGGCACTCTTCTCGCAGACGTAATGATGCTTCAAAATAATAGCCATTATCTTTAAAGTGCTCCAATGCGGATGCAGTAGCTTTATAGTATGAAAGCGCCTGCCCAGGCGAGAGCACCTGAGTAAATACCAGGTCTTGAGGGGTATGCAGAAGCCATGTCGGCAGCCCCATGAGCGCACGCGGGTCTTGCCTGCTCAGGAGCGCCTTGGTTGCATTGATGCGCACTTGAAGGCTCTCGCTGTGCATTTTTTGGTATAAGAGTTCATCCCCAGTAGCAATATCCCTTAAAGCAGCAATGGCAAATAGATTATCCTTCTCTGCGTATTGTTTTATTATCTCACAAGCCGAATCAGATCCATATCTGGCAAGTTGGGTAGCGGCAGTAAGTGCGACTTCGGGATAGGGGGAATGCAGCTGTTCTTCAAGGAGGCAGCGTCCTGCCTGACTATGTACGCTTCCCATTGCCATACAAGCCGCTTCCTGTATAGCAGGAGAGGCATCATGAAAAGAGGCGGTGATTTCGTCTAAAAAATAGCCGGAGCTCAGAGTAATCGAGCCGAGAAGTGCATGTAGGCGTACATTTGGATCCTGGTCATGAAAGAGTTTTTTAAGCTGCATGAGAGCTTCTGGGGTGTCAATTTCAGCGAATAACTCAGGGAAAAGTGGACGAAATTCATAGTCGACCTTGGCAAAAAGGGCTTCTGTGTGCGCATAGGCACGAGGATGTTTTTTCTTGGCCAGTGCATACACTGCCTCTAGGCGTATGGGGAGGTAGTCTGATTGGAGTGCTT
Source organism: Chlamydiota bacterium (assembly GCA_013287775.1). Taxonomy (GTDB): domain Bacteria; phylum Chlamydiota; class Chlamydiia; order Chlamydiales; family FEN-1388; genus JABDDE01. Next base: position 9,339 of record JABDDE010000044.1, on the reverse strand, counting down.
TTTCTAGAAGGGCATTGGCGCCATCAGTATTATAAAAATCCAGGACCTTAATAGCAGCAAGTTCTATAAGAGGGTGGTTGCAGAGGATGGCGCCTTGTGTAAAGCCAAGCACACGCTCATTCAGAGCAAGACCCACTCCATACAGGCTGAGGAGCATCTCTTGCAGATCATTTTGTGCAAATCCGCGTTCAATGAGTTTGGCTCCAAGCTCTTCGAGCACATCATTTGAAGGGGGTTCATTCATAATAGCAACAATTGCCTCTTCAATTTTGCCTTTTTGAATAAGATAGAGCGCTCGCATATCTTGAGAGGCATTTGAGGTGGAGGAAAGAGGTTCGAGTTTATATTTGCTGATTAATGTTTCATGCTTTGTCGATTGCTGGCAGGAAGATAGGCTCAAAGCAAGGATAAGCAGAAGATAAAGGGATTTCATAGCGTCAATGATATCAAAGATCAAGAATAAAAAAAGCAGCAAAAACGTGATGGCTGCAGAGGGAGCTTGAGAGATGACGCAGGATCGTAGGGTTTTGGCAGTTACAAGGTCTGGGGAATTTTTTTAACAGGGAGAGAGAGAGCTTGTCAGAGGCGTGTGGGGTGCTGGGGGGTGTTTGGAGAGAACGTCTGGGCAGTTTTTTTCACAGGGAGAGCCACAGGAGAGAGCTTACAGAGAGAGCTTGTCAGAGGCGTGTGGGGTGCTTTGGGGTGTTGGTGGGGAAGGTCTGGGGAATTTTTTTCACAGGGAGAGCCACAGGAGAGAGCTTACAGAAAGAGCTTGTCAGAGGCGTATGGGGTGCTTGGGGGTGTTGGTGGGGAAGGTCTGGGGAATTTTTTTCACAGGGAGAGCTACAGGAGAGAGCTTACAGAGAGAGCTTGTCAGAGGCGTGTGGGGTGCTTAAAGCATTGGTGATACAAGAGCCAGCAGAGCAGTCTAAGAAGAGAAATCTTAAACAGATATGTGAATTGATTATATCAAACACAAATGGGTGTCGCTGCTACCGCAGCTCTGTTTTTTTATCCGTTTCCCCAACCCCACGTTCCCTCGGTTGTGCGCTTTGCGCACACCCTCGGTCACGCGGGGCTAATGAGCTTCCGCCACTACCGTGGCTCGGTTCTGATTGGTTACAAGTTTCTTTAAGTTAACACCACTCCAGCCTTAGGGATCGTTAAGGAATAAATCGTACTTTTCAGAGGGCGTTAGAGTGAATTAAATTCTGCGCCGATCTTGCGCAGGAGATATTACAAGGCAATATCTTCAAGCAAAGAGGCTTAAGACCGGTAATTCGCTATAATCCCCTCTCAAATGTACGAGTTATTTCTTAACGATCCCTTAGCCTGATGCGTATGCCGCTACCGCGGTGGGGTCCATATTGGTTACAACGATTAGAAGATGTGTGGTAAAGTATGTGCTCCACGCGGGGCTAATGAATTCCACCGCTGCCGCGGTGGGATCCATATCAACTAGAAGCATGATAAGTTGACACTATTGAGCTTCTTTGGTGCTTCTTATAAGCCCATAATAATCTCTTAGCACTCTCTCAATCTCTTTGTCCAGGCCTTCCCCACCAACACCCCAAGCACCCCACACGCCTCTGACAAGCTCTCTCTGTAAGCTTTCTCTTGTGGCTCTCCCTGTGAAAAAAAATTCCCCAGACCTTCCCCACCAACACCCCAAGCACCCCACACGCCTCTGACAAGCTCTCTCCTGAAGCTCTCGCTGTGAAAAAAAGCTACCAAAGCCTGTGAGTATCATGGCCTTATGCCCTCAACAGCTCCTCGAAATCCTCAGCCGTCAGTGATAGCTCCGTCGTCTCTGCCTTACCCAAGATGCCATCCATAAGGCGCTGCTTTTTCTTTTGCATCTCGATGATTTTCTCTTCTACCGTCCCTGATGTCACCAACTTATACACAAATACCGCTTTGGTTTGCCCAATGCGGTGGGCACGGTCAGTAGCCTGATTTTCCGCCGCAGGGTTCCACCAGGGATCGTAATGGATGACAGTATCCGCGGCAGTAAGGTTCAAGCCCGTACCACCCGCTTTCAGGCTGATGAGAAATAGGGGAACCTTGCCACTCTGGAATGTCTCTATAGGCGTTCTCCTATCTACAGTTTGCCCTGTGAGAATAACATAGGGGATGTTTTGTGCTTGTAGGGCAGTTTCTAAGAGCCGCAGCATGCTTGCAAACTGCGAAAAGAGCAGTATCTGGTGCTTTTCCTCGATAAGCTGCTGGAGCATGGGAAGCAAAACCCCCAGTTTGGCAGAGTCCACAAGTGAATCTTTCAGCGCCGCTTCATTCGCCGCTTCATTCACCGCTTCATCCACCGCTTCTTCATCATTTAGGGCCTCACTGCCGAGCATCTTGAATTTGCAAAGCCGTGGATCACAGCACACCTGCCTGAGTTTCAAAAGCGCATCCAAAATCGCAATCTGACTTCTTGCAAATCCTTTTTTTAATATTGCGTCGCGTACCTTGGCATGCATCGTCAGACGTATACTTTCGTAGAGATCGCGCTGCTTTTCGGTAAGTTCAATTTTTTGTATTATCTCTGTCTTCTCAGGAAGCTCTTCAGCTACTTGGCCCTTGGTGCGCCTGAGTAAAAAAGGTTTTAGGCGTTTTGTGAGGATATTTCTTCGCTCAAGGCTGCCCTCTTTTTCAATAGGCGTTCGAAACTGCTTCGTGAAGGTAACATGATCACCTAAAAGGCCAGGTGTTAAGAAGTGAAAAAGAGACCACAGCTCGCCCAAATGGTTCTCCATCGGTGTGCCTGTAAGGCAGAGACGGTGATTGGCTTGTAGTTGCTGTACGACGTTATGCGCTTGAGTCTTGTGGTTTTTAATAATTTGCGCCTCATCCAAGATTAAAAAATGGTACTTGTAATTTAAAAGCTCACGTTTATCACGACCAAGCAATGGATAGGTTGTTAAAATAAGATCTGCTTCTTTTAATGCGTTAAAATGCTTATGGCGATCACTGCCATGGAGCACAATGGTTCGCAGTGTCGGGGCAAAGCGCATAGCCTCTTCAGCCCAGTTTACCATAAGGCTTGTGGGGGCAACGACGAGGGCAGGCTTTGTAAGGCGGCCTGCCTCTTTTTCGGTAATAATATGGGCAAGGGCCTGGATGGTCTTGCCAAGGCCCATATCATCGGCAAGCACACCATTTAGGTTATATTGCCGTAAAAACTGCAGCCAGTTGAGTCCATCTTGCTGATAGGGACGAAGCTGGCACTGGAAAGACGCTGGCGGCGGCGTTGTTGCAATTTTGGTAAAGTCACGAAGCTCACGGCCAAGCTTGCGCAGTGCCTCGCCCCCAAACCACCGCCCACTAATGCTAGCCAGCGCCGCTTCAAGCTCTGCCAAATCCTCTGCCTGCCAGGTCGAAATGCGATCATTTTTTTCTTTATAGAGCTCGACTAAGGGAGCAAGGAGGGTTTTTAGGCGCTCCGGTCTGATGGGAAGGTATTTATTATCATCAAAGCGCAGATAACAAAAGCCATCTGCTTGGACATTCTGGATGACAATATTTCCCTTATCATCGATAAACTTAGGTAAGACCTCAAGGAGCATGGGTAGAATATTGACTTTTTTCCCATCGAGAGTGATTCCCATTTCAATTTTGAACCAGCTTCCAATGCTCTCCCCATCGAACTCAGCTATGCGATCCCCACCTGTAATGATATTGGCAAACCACTCCGTTTCTTCTTCAAAAGTAATAAGAGGCATGTTTGCATCAATGGTGATTTCCCAGCCAAGCGCTTCTAGCTGTGGCACCTGGGTTTTCATTACTTGGGCACAGAGGTGCGCAAATTGCGACTCATTATCCGTCTGGCAGGAATACAAATGAGGCCCATCAGCGCCTGCATTGTCAATACCCAGCCACGAAAGACGTTTTAGGCAGTCGATGGCCTCGCTTTCCTGTAGAGTGTTTCTCTGGATAGCCAGAAGGGTGTGCCCGTCTTCTTCCTGGGCCTCTTTCAGCTGATAGATCGTAGGGGTGGAAAAGATGCTGTAGTTCTTTAACATGGGCACCTGCGCCCCTTCATATTCAAAAGAGAGCGCTCCAACGAGGCGCTGGCCTGTATTTTTCCAGGTGGTAGGTGTATTGAGTATATAAGTTCCAAAGAAAATTTTAAATTTTATCTTTGGTCTGTAGTCGTGGATTCTTTCAATATTAATTTTTTGAGGAAGTGCAATAGGGATGTTGGGGAACTTGGCAGCCAGCAATTGAGTGACTTGTGGCACCTGTGTGGGGGCAATAGGGGGTGATTGCAAGAGAGCACGGCTGACGTTTGCAGGTATTTCCGGGAATCGTAGAACACCGATGGTTGCAGCTTGCGGGTCTAGGTAGATATGCGGTGTGGTTTCAAGGATAACACGTGCAGCTGAGTCCTGGACACTGCTTTGCAGTTTTTGCACGCCATTGGATTCTAGATGCCATGAAAGAATACCTGTCGCCTCTTGCCCCCAGGTAAGGGGTGTTGATTTATAGGAATCAAAGAAACAGCGCTGTGTTTGCACAACTTTTTCCAGCCAATCAATCGTAATAGCAGTAAAAGGGTGATCGAATTCAAACTTATTTGGCTTTATGTTGCCGGCAGCAAGAAGCTCAATGTCGATAGGATCTATATACTCAGGAGCATAGAGATTTAATGCCGAAAGCTCATCTAATACAAATATTCGATACTGCTTAGCATATTGCCCATCCTTCTTTAATGTCGCGCCAATAAACCGCACGAAAAGTGCACCGTTTTTTTCATGAATTACATACACAAGTCTTTTATGCATGGTAGGCGGTGTACGCGTGTGTACTGTTTTCTTTTGTGTGTTGGCATCAATTGCTTTTTCGAGCGCAGTAACCCACGATGATACTTCGGTAGGAAGGGGCTGCTCAGGTATTTCGACGGGGCGTGGGGCGACTGTAGTTTTGGTAGGAGGTGGCGCTTTGACTAAGCTGTCCTCTTGTATGAGGGTTGGGTTTTTTACTGCATGAATTAACGTGGCAACTGCATGATGGCAGGCGGTGCCCTTAGGGCAACGACATATACTGCCAAAGGAGGTTTTTTCTCCCATGAACATGGGTAAGATGACGGTATCATACTGTGCAGTACCTTGTTCATTAAGTACAGTACTTGTAATGCTTGCCCCGACCCGTTTTATATTCGTAACGGCTTTATTGAGATAGAGCTCATAGCCACGATGATACTCCATAGCATCATAGGCTTTTTCAATATCTTTGAGCGAAAATTGTGTTAATGTCATCATACAATTATGTCCCTTACAGTTCTGGCGATGAACCTGGAGAAACAGGGCGCCTTGGTAGGGGTGAAACGGAGAGTGCTGCTGTTAGGAGGGGAGGTGGTGATGGTGATGGCGATGGCGGTCCTGGATTGAGTGGCACTGCAAGGGGGACAGGTGACACTGGCCGACTTTGCTCGGCAGCGGTATCGTCTTCCTGAATAGCTACAGCGCATCTGGCCCCTACAAAAAATGCGGTTACTGCCAATGCAATAGGCCACGCAAACACACCTGCGGCGATAATAGCCGCTTTCATCCAGATACTGGTTGTATTCCAGATATTTTGAATACGTTCGATATACTGATTCATAGGCGCTCTATGAATAATGCCTATGACAAAACCAATAACAAAGATGGAAGAATTAGAGAGAAAGAGGACTGCTGAGATAGCAACCTCTCCGACTTTTTTAGCTACTTTTAGCGCCGTCGTTCCCACATCTCGTATATTGATATTTTCAAAATAAGAGCCACTAGAAGGCGATAAAGAAGCAGACTGCATAATATTTTTTAATGTCATGTGTGACTTTTCCTGACGGAAAAGTACACATGACGTTATTTCTTTTTAATACACTCCATGAGGAGTTCATTCACTACTTGTGGTGAGGCAGACCCTTTTGTCTGCTTCATCACCTGTCCGACGAGAAAGGCAAGAGCGCGATCTCGTCCGGCAATAAAATCGGCAACTGATTGTGCGTTTGCCGCAACAACAGCCTCTACAATGGGTAATATGGTTTCTCGATTGGTAATGGGTAAATATTCGGGATTTGCTTCTACAATGGCTCCAGGGTCTAGTGGAAGATTATTTGGGGCAGTCATGCGAGCTACCATATCATCTGCCACGCTTTTGGCAATCTTGCCGCTAATTATACCCGTTTCAATCATATTTACCAAGCTTGCAATATGACTCGGCTGGATAGGCGTTTCAGGAAGGGTTTTGCCAAGCTCCTTCAAGCGCCCTGGAAACTCTACAATAATCCAGTTGGCTAAGGTCTTTGCGTATGTACAATCTTGTAGTGCCTCTTCAAAATAGGCAGCTATTTGCTTGTCGGAGACTAGTGTAAAGGCTTGCTGTGGTCCCAGCTGCAGTTTGGAAATATAGCGCTTTTCACGCTCATAGGGGAGCTCCGGCAAGGTTTTTCGTATCTCTTCGATATATTCCGGTGTGAGGATAAGGGGCAAAAGATCAGGCTCTGGAAAGTAGCGATAGTCATCGGCATACTCTTTACGACGCATCAGCACAGTTTGCCCTTTGTCAGGATCCCATCGATAGGTGGACTGCTGGATGACATCTTGCGGATCCTTGTCAGGATATTGCTCATAGGCACTAATTTGTCTCGTGATTTCATGGGCAACCGCCTTTTCAAGGTTCGAAAAGGAGTTCATGTTTTTGATTTCAATCTTGTTTCGAAAGCCTGCTTCGCCTTTTTTGCGCACTGATACGTTAACGTCAATACGTAGTGACCCCTCTTGCATGTTGCAGTCAGACGCATCAATATAGTCAAGAATTGCCTTTACAGCCATCGCATAGAGTGCTGCCTCTTTTGCAGTATGCATACAGGGCTCTGAGACGATCTCCAGAAGGGGAACTCCTGCTCGATTATAATCAACGGTTGCAAAATCGCTAAAATGCTTGAGCATCCCTGCGTCATCTTCAAGGTGAGCACGATTTATGGGAAATGCCTTTTCTTCATCGCCAACAACCACCATAACGCTTCCTCCAAGAATGATGGGGTGCGCATATTGGGTAATCTGAAAATTACGAGGGCTATCAGGATAAAAATAGGATTTACGATCGAACTGGCTAAAGGTTGCAACGCGTGCACCAACAGCTAAGCCAAACTGCACGGCCTTTCTTACCGCTTCTTTATTCAATACAGGAAGTGCTCCAGGCATGCCTGTACATACTTCGGTAATGTTTCTGTTTGGCTCGTCGCCAAAATGATTGGGGGCGCTACTAAAGAGCTTTGAGCGAGTATTTAACTCGGCATGAATTTCAAGGCCGATAACCGGCTCCCAATTATGGTGATGGTGCGCTGTTTTCATAAAAACTCTTTTGGGATTGCTGTATGGTAGGACGTTACTTGTTGCAACGCATGAGCTGCTTGCAAAAGGAGTCCCTCGCTAAGCTCTGGCGCTGAAAGCTGTAGTCCAATAGGTTTCATATCTTGTGTAAATCCTGAGGGAATACTGATCCCTGGAATGCCTGCAAGGTTGTTGCCAATAGTGTAGATATCCGCAAGATACATCTCAAGCGGATCCGTAATGCTGCCAATCTGAAATGCTGGAAATGGGGATGTTGGAGTTGCTATCACAGCGCAGTGAGAAAATGCTTCATTATATTTTTGTATAATATGCGCACGCACTTTTTGCGCCTTTCGATAATAAGCTTCTTGGTAGCCGGCAGAGAGGACAAAGGTACCGAGCATAATGCGTCGTTTGACCTCATCACCAAAGCCTTCTTGCCGTGAGTAGTCATAGATTTCATCGAGGGTGGTTGCTCGCTTTGAGCGAAGACCATAGCGTATACCATCAAAACGAGATAAATTCGTTGAGGCCTCTGCTGTGGCAATAATATAGTAGACGGCAATGGCATATTTTAGGCAGGAAAGATCCACGGGTACCAAAGTGGCGCCAAGGTCTTTGTACATGTCTAACGAGGCTTGAAATGAGCGCAAGAGTTCTGGCTGCAGATTTTCTAAAAACTCCCAGGGAACACCAATTTTCATGCCTTTGATAGGAGCATTAAGCTTGGATAGAAGATCATCGGGCCCTTTTGGAAGGCTTGTAGAGTCATGTTCGCAATGCCGCCCTAGTACTTCCATGACCATGGCAATATCTTCTACAGTGGCGGCTAAGGGGCCAATCTGATCGAGCGAGGAGCCAAAAGCCACGAGACCATAGCGAGAGACTCGTCCATAGGTTGGTTTAAACCCTACAATACCACACAGAGACGCTGGCTGCCTGATTGAGCCACCCGTATCTGATCCGAGAGTCAGAGGGCAGAGGCGTGCAGCTACAGCGGCAGCAGAGCCTCCCGAAGAGCCCCCAGGAGTGCAACTCAGATTCCACGGGTTGGAAGTTTTCTGGAAGGCAGAATGCTCCGTAGATGAGCCCATAGCAAATTCATCGCAATTGGTTTTGCCAATGATGATAGCATCTTCTTGCTCAAGAAGGCGAGAGGCTGTTGCATTAAAAGGGGCTTGAAAGTGCTCTAGAATTTTTGAGCCGCAAGTTGTTATTTCGCCTTTAAGGTTGATGTTGTCTTTGAGTGCAATGGGAATGCCTGCAAGTTTGCCGAGAGGTGCACCAGAGGCTCGTTTTTCATCAAGCATGCGAGCATTTTTGCCCGCGCGCTCTGTAAACACACGCAAAAAGGCCTTTATTTTGGGATCATGCTGGGTAATGCGAGCAAGCGACGCAGCTACAATTTCGCTTGCAGATAACTTGCCTTGCTTAAAAGCATTATGGACTTGCAGAGCTGTGAGGGTATGTATGTCTGTCATAAACTATTCCTGACGTAAAACGGGTGGAACACGAATCATACCACCGATATGTGCTGGGGCATTTTTCAGAAACTCATCACGAGAGAGCGTCTGTCCTGGAACATCGGCTCTGAATGGTGTTTGCGAGAGGGTAGAGGCAACATAGTTGCAGGGAACAATAGCATCGGTATTGATTTCACTGAGCTGCTCCACGTAGCCAATAATCTTTTGCATATCATGGAGGAGCGCATCTTCTTGTTCTTCGCTACACGCAATCCGGCAGAGCTTTGCGAGGCGTTTTATGGTTGCTTTATCGATCGTCGCCATATAGTGGGGGTCATCATCATCGTATGTTCGTTTTCCTTCGGAAAAACGAACATACGATGATGATGAAAATTTTAACAGTTAAACGGTTACCTGGTTATGATTCTTGTAACTTCGAAGCCATAATACATGGTACTACTCAAAATTGCAAGCGGAATTTCTTGATTGTTCCCCTGGTCTTCAATGCCGCTTCGCGGCATGAAGACCAGGGTAGTTGATCGGAATTTATTAATTGTTCC
>JABDDE010000043.1:10002-18197 GCA_013287775.1 Chlamydiota bacterium | reverse complement strand
TCATTGTTCTTTGCTCTTGGAACGATTATAGGGCATTTTTTCGTTATTTGCAAATCTCATTCAGTACCCACAGCAATTCCCACTTCCAGAGGACGTCCGAATTGTTGCGCCTCTCCTAGAAATTTTGACAAAAAATCTGCTGTTTTGTTATAACCTTCGCCAAGAATGGTGAAAATGTTTTTTAAATGAAGATTCTTTAAAAACTTCATTAAAAATTTCGCTATTGTTTTTATGGAACAAGTAACTAGTAATAGGAGAATTTATGACAGTATTATTTCGCTATGTTTCGGCGATGATGTTGACGGTGTTTCCCATGCTCAATGGCACGGCAGAAATCGTATCGTCACAACAGTTGCCACCACAGGCTGAGTCGAAGGCGCACTCATTTGCCTCAATGTATGATCCATGGATGTACGCAGGACTAAGTCCTGAGCGTTATTGCATTCTGAGGAAACAGGGCACAGAGCGCCCCTTCACCGGCCGCTACCTTTATCACAATATTCCTGGGACTTATCGCTGTGCTGGGTGTGGATTGCCCGTCTTTTCGTCAGAAGCGAAATACGATGCTGGCACAGGCTGGCCGAGTTTTAAACGACCGATTAATGGCTCAGCCGTGATTGTACGGTCTTATTCCCCTCAACGATCGTACACTGAAGTAGTCTGTAGTCAATGCGATTGTCATCTTGGTGATCATTTCGATAATGACCCTAAGACGAATGGGGAGCGCTTTTGCATCAATTCACTCGCGCTCGATTTTGCACCACCACCAGGCACGCGATTCTAGGAACACCTACATTATCTACACAGTAATAAGCCGTTTCACATTGTCATGGGCAATTTTCCGCAGGAAAATTGTTCATGACATTTTACCAAAGAAAAGTCGCGCTAATATGCGCCAGAAGTGCTTTTTCTTCTTAGGTGTTCCTTTTTTATGCTTGCGAGACTTGTGTCGTTTGTTGTTGCCAAAACCTGTGTGATCAGGATGAGCCATTGCAATAAAGTTTTGCATTGCGAGGCCGTGGCAGAGTGTGGCTTGTGGGTGTTGAGCAGGCTGGTTTGCGATAGGTCGGTTTGTAGAAGAAGGAGAATCAGCTTCTTTGTGCACAGCTTTTGTAGAGCTAGCGGATGGAGCTTCACGTATTGTATCCGGCCTTTTATTATCGTGTTTTTGATGCTGCGTATTTTCTTGTATACAACGCTGTGATGATTTTTCCGCAGCTGTCTTTGTGGGATGGTGAGAGGCTGTGCGGTCATTGTGTATGTCTTTGCTCATGTCTTTTTTTACATGAGGTTGATTATATTCTTTTCCTTTTACAGGCGCTTGTGGAGTCGGTGTGTTTATTTCTTGCGAAGGAGCAATATAAGAATCACTCGCTTCAAAGCCAGGCATAGGTGTGGATATATGCTCAGGAGAAATACTTTGCGTATTATCAGCTATCTCAACAACCTGGCATGTACTTTGTTCGTCAACAGTTTGATATTGGATAGGCTCTAGATAGGTCACACGATCTTGTAGAGGCACTTGATTGGAGCCTTGTTCTATTACCCCTATTGGAATGCCTTCAGAGGCAAATTCAGATGCAAATTCGGGCGCGCTGGACTCCTGCTGCGGTGTTATGTGTTGGGTACTCTGTTCTGGGGCATTTTTTGCAAAATCCAGACAATTGTCAAAATTCGGGGGTTTTGACCCAAATTGTAATGTATCACTCTTAAAGTTGAATAATTGATTATTTTCTGGCTCGGACTCGAACACAGTTAATTCTTCATTTACGGTGGGTATGGTAGGATCATGCACTTGCGGTGTTGCTTTCTCCGGCGCACTGATTGTTTTGGTGATATTTGAAACTATTGATTGTGCTATTTTTTCAAATACATGAGCGTACTGCACATTTCCCTGCACAAAATGCATAGGAAGGGTGACTGTCTGCATGGTATTAGGGATAGGGTGTTGTAATTGATGTGGGGGGATGAGTAAGGGATGCGACTTGAGGGATGTTTGGAGGCCAGATATGGTAAATAATGTTAAGGGGTGTATACTGACAATACGTGAGTTTCTGCCCCCCATGGGACTATGGGTGGATGGCAAAGGAGTGGATGGCATTGAGGGAGCTGAGCGTACATCAAGTATAACCGTGACAACTATCGGCATGGATTTGTTGCCCTAAGGGCGGTAGTAAGGTTTGCTCGGATATCTTGAGAGATGGGTCGAAAGATAGCCTCAAGGGCATATATTGTTGACGGCACGCTCTGATCTGCTTTTGCCTGCTGGTACCTCGCTAATGCAGTATATGTGGTATTAAGAGCAATAGTAGAACGACTGCTACTTATAAAAGAGCCTGTATGACTGTCTTCTGTCTGCAGGGTAATATGATGTTGTTGTAGCAAATCTTGTTCAAATTGCACTATGAGCTGCATTTTCTGCTCATCAGATGATGTACTTGCTACTTGTTTAGCAAGGGCGGCAAATTGCCTACAGAACATAATTTCGGCTGAAACGTGCGCATTTTTAGAATATTCAGTTAAAAGGGATTGGAGGAGGGGGCTTTCATTAATCTCATGAAATTGATCAATCGAAATCATAGTGCCACTGCCTTCACAAAATACTATCCGGGCATATCGCTTTGTATTGAAATCACCAAAAATAGCTAGGCACTCTTCTGTAGTCATCAGGTGAAGAAACATTTTGTACTCAGGATCTGCAGCTAAGTGCCCTATAGTAATTATTTCTATGATTTCACTAAGAGTTGCGTTTTTCAAAGCCCAGTCTAAAAAGCCTCGTAGATTGTCACGCCTAAGCTGTATTTCATAGCGCAGACACTGCTCTTCTGAAATGATACCTACGACATAAAGAATCCGGCGTATTTTTGAGAGTATTTCCCGCCAGATACTCTGGAGGAAACTAGGTGACGGGGTAATAGCTCGTTGCTGTTCACTTATGTGATTGTTTGCAAGAGACGAAGGTGTCTGTATAGTATCCTGCGCCACCTCTTGAATTCTTCTATCAGTGTGGGTTGGTGATACTGATGACGAAGACGATGACGAGGACGAGGACGATACCTCCACGGTGGCTTGAGTTATTGGCTGCATACTGAAACTCCTGATAAATGGAAGAGGTAGGATTTGAACCTACGGTCCTCGTAAAAGGACATCTGTTTTCGAGACAGACGCAATCGGCCACTCTGCCACTCTTCCAAAGATACGGTTATAAGGAATCGGAAGAGGTAGGATTCGAACCCACGGTCCCCGTGAAGGGACTTCTGTTTTCAAGACAGACGCAATCGGCCACTCTGCCACTCTTCCATTTACATCTTTGCATTTGCATTTACATGTCTGCATTTACATTTGCATTTGCATTATATTTAGAATAGCGGTAGTCGGACTCGAACCAACGACACGCGGATTATGATTCCGATGCTCTACCAGCTGAGCTATACCGCCGTACAACACTCCGTTCATTGAATAAACGAATAGAAAAAATAGCGGGGGAAGGATTCGAACCTCCGACCTTTGGGTTATGAGCCCAACGAGCTAACCCCTGCTCCACCCCGCGGTAAACTTACGAGTTATCGTACTCATTATACGTGAGGTTACCTATTTATGAAAAGCAGAAAATTTACAGCCGTGCGTTTACGAGCGGTTGTAAAATATGAATCGTCCTCTCAGTAGCGCCTCGAAGGTGCTGCGCCATAGCACGCGCTCGACAAGAGCGCTCGGCTGCCTCTGCTGGATTTGTGATGTATTTACGAATCGTCTCTGAGAGTGATTCTGGAGGCACTAATTCCATAGCGCCGTAGGATTTTGCTGTATCGGCAAGCTCTTGTTGGCCATACATATAAGGTCCTGTGATGATAGGGATGCCAAATGCTGCAGGCTCGAGGATATTATGTCCGCCTACTTTTTCTGTAAAGCTGCCAGCGACAATTGCAAGGCTTGCAAGCTGATAGTACTGTACGAGCACGCCCATAGAATCTACGAGGAGTATTTTCCATGAGGTATCAGGTAGAAGAGAAGAGAGCGTACACGCTGATATAGGGTATTTTTGTAAAGAAGCTGCAACATGTGCAAAGCGTTCGGGATGTCTTGGAATAATAATGACCTTGAGTTGAGAAAACGTGTTAAATAATGGAGCGATAGCATTTAAGATAATTTCCTCTTCAGGATCATGTGTGGAGCCAATCACAACGACAAAATCAGTAGAATGAAGAGTCAGTTTTTGCCGCATGGCATTTTTTTCCTCTTGAGAGAGCACTGTGAGGATTGTATCGCTTTTTATATTCCCTGTGACATGTATTTTTTCAGGCGGGATATTCAAAGCTGTAAAACGTGATTTGTAGAGCTCATTTTGCAGGCAAAAAAGGTCGATATGCGAAAACAGTTTTTTTGCAAAAAATGATGCACCAGGTATTGAAGTATAGCTGCTGAAAGATGTAGCAGACATTTTTCCTGAAATGAGAATGTGGGTCGCTCCTTTTTTCTTTGTAGTATGAAGAAAACGCCACCAGGGATCTGTCTCAGATAGAAACACCACATCAGGAGTACAGCGACGTATAACCCACGCCACACAGAGAAAGAAGTCGAATGGCAAAAACACATGATGATCAGCAAAAGGTATTGTCTTCTTTGCTGCCTCATGGCCCGTATGTGTTACAGAAGAGATGACAAATGTCGCTTGAGGATATAGTTCTTTCATCTTGCGCACAAAACTCGAAGCCGATTGCGCCTCGCCCACAGAGACCGCATGAACCCAAAAAATGGGACTCATGCCTTTTTTGATAACTTTTGGAAATCCCCATCCCAGTCTATACAGACAGCTTACACGAAATTGTTTATGACGAATAGCCCGTACAATGCCTTTTGGGAGCACAAAAAGCGTCCCTACCCAAAGAAGAAACTCATAGAAAATTGAAAAAATCATACCTTCATGATACCCTACTTGACAAATAGTATTTCCCTGTGTACTATCGCGTTGTTCATTATAACACGTTAGGAGAATTATTATGAAAAAAATATCATTTTTGTTATTTATTATATCGTTATATGCCACCGCGTTGTCGGCAGGCGCTTTAACGGAGTATAGAAATAGCCAGCTTGAGCTGCTACTTTCTAAGGAGCGCATTCAAAGTGCTGTGCAGGCGACTGCCAAGCAGCTCAATCAGCAGTATGCTGACAAAGAGGTGACGCTTATCGTAGTGATGAAGGGTGCGCTGTGTACGGCAGCGGATTTGATTCGCGAGCTTGATTTTCCGGTGAATATCGAGTGCATTAAGGCAAGTAGCTATGGGATGAGTGGTAAAACATCGGGCACTCTCAAAGTTGCAGATCTTGATAAGCTCGATCTGGAGGGGAAAGAAGTACTCCTTGTAGATGATATTTTTGATACTGGCAAGACGCTCGAGCGCCTTACAGAGCAGATCAAGGCCAAACAGCCGAAAAGTTTTCGATCACTCGTGCTGCTCCGAAAGAATGTGCCTCATGTCACATCTCTGCAGCCTGACTATGTCCTTTTTGACATAGACAACCTCTTTGTTGTAGGCTACGGCATGGATTATAAAGAGCAATTTCGTGGGCTATCTGGGATTTATGTTCTAACACCTGGTTGGTGAATTATCGGAATTATTGATGGTTCCCCTGGTCTTCAATGTCGCTCCGCGACATGAAGACCAGGGTAGTTGATCGGAATTATTGATTGTTCCCCCAGTCTCCAAGTCGCTTCGCGAGCGCTTCGACTGGGGTCATTGCACATATTGTCGCTGCAGATCATTTCTGTGTCGCTGCTACCGCAGCTCTATTTTTTTACCCATTTCCCTAACCCCACGTTCCGCTCGGCCTGCGCGCGATGCGCGCAGCCTTCACTGCACGCGGGGCTAGAGCTGCATTTCGCCACTACCGTGGCTCGGTTCTGATTGGTTACAAGTTTTTTTAAGTTGACACCACTCCAGCCTTAGCCTGACGCCATACTTTACCACACATCTTTTAGTCGTTGTGACTAATATGGACCCCACCGCGGCAGCGGTGGAATTCATTAGCCCCGCGTGACTGAAGATCGCACGCATTGCGTGCGATCGAAGGAACGTGGGGTTATGGAGCATATTACATAATAACGCAAGGGGGATTGACAGGAGTTCTGTCAATGGTAATGGCACTCAGGTCGTTGATTTCTCCTCTTGCTGGATCATGGATGAAAAGATCTCGCAGCTCTGTACATCTACGAAGAGGTGTGAAATTAGTAATATTGAAACAGCTCGATATCTTGAGATATTGTAGTTTCGTGCACGTTTGCAGCGGTTCTATGTTATCAGGCTCTGTGCAACCATCAAGATCCAGATGTCGAAGATTTGTACATGCGCCAAGAGGTGTAAGATCCTTTATGTTGTGAGCATACGTTATACGTAGGGTTTGAAGCTTGCCCATTGCGGCGAGTGGGTTTAGGTCGGCGAGGCAAGTTGCTCGCTCAAGTTCGAGGTGTTTGAGTTGTGTACACATGCCCAGTGGCGCCAGAGTAGTAATAGTACGGCACTCATTCAAGAAAAGATCTTGCAGTTTTGTGCATGTGGCGAGGGCTGTGATGTTACCAATATTTGTATTAGAAAGGTCAAGATGTTCTAGCTCAGTACATGTACTCAGTGGTGTTATATCATCGATAAAAAAATGATGAGCAAGATTGAGATATTGTAATTTTGTACAAGCAGCAAGTGGTGTGAGGTCGATTAAGGAGAAGTTAGTGGCAGGTGCAGATCGAGAAAGATTGAGGTGTCTCAAGTGTGTAAGTTTGCCAAGTTCAATAGCTACAGTAGTACCTTTTAGCTCGCTACCACTAAGATCTAATGAACGAAGTTGTGGAAATAATGTAACAATTGTCCTCATGGTAGCAGGGGACCACTGCATACCACTCAAATCAAGAGTAGTCACACGATGTCCATTGGTCATAAGGTACTCAACTGTAGCATTAGGGAATGAGTTAAATTTTTCTTTAAAAGAATCACCAGTGCGTCGCAAGAGGCGTTGTACATATACCTCAGGGTGTTCGCGTAAATATGTTGCACAGCGATCAGCATTATTTCTGAATGCTGCAAGGGCCTCTGCTATTGATAGACGAGGTATATCCTGCCTTGGCAGAATATGAAAAACAGCGGTTAGTGATGCATCATCAGGCGGGAGAAAACTTGCAATATTGCCTAATATGCCGCCACTTTTACCCCCAAGGTTTTGTAGACGTGACCAGTCGACGCGTTGCACCTTGCGTCCTTGTACATTGCCTTGTTCTCTCTGAACAGGCAAACTATTTGCAGGTAACAGTGCGGAACTCGAGCTGCTCACTGCGGTAGAAACTGAATAACTCATATAGTACTCCGATAATTATCTTGTATTATTTATAAACACCAACAATCATATCCAAGGGCATACATTATAGGCAATATCGTTTCGTGCCCGCTCCGATCTGGGTCATTGAAGCGGTGCTACCCTGTGAGGATACAGGTATCATAGTATTTTACCTAGCCAGGGCATTGCCTCAATGGTGTCAACTTAAAAAAACTTGTACCCAATTAGGACCCCACCGCGGCAGCGGTGGAATTCATTAGCCCCGCGTGACTGAAGATCGCACGCATTGCGTGCGATCGAAGGAACGTGGGGTTGTGGAGCATATTACATAATAACGTAAGGAGGATTGATAGGAGCAGGAGTTCTGTCATTGGTAACGGCACTCAGGTCGTTGATTTCCCCTCTTACTGGATCATGGATGAAAAGATCTCGCAGCTCTGTACATCTACGAAGAGGTGTGAAATTAGTAATATTGAAACAGCTCGATATCTTGAGATATTGTAGTTTCGTGCACGTTTGCAGCGGTTCTATGTTATCAGGCTCTGTGCAACCATCAAGATCCAGATGTCGAAGATTTGTACATGCGCCAAGAGGTGTAAGATCCTTTATGTTGTGAGCATACGTTATACGTAGGGTTTGAAGCTTGCCCATTGCGGCGAGTGGGTTTAGGTCGGCGAGGCAAGTTGCTCGCTCAAGTTCGAGGTGTTTGAGTTGTGTACACATGCCCAGTGGCGCCAGAGTAGTAATAGTACGGCACTCATTCAAGAAAAGATCTTGCAGTTTTGTGCATGTGGCGAGGGCTGTGATGTTACCAATATTTGTATTAGAAAGGTCAAGATGTTCTAGCTCAGTACATGTACTCAGTGGTGTTATAT
>JABDDE010000043.1:1965-9902 GCA_013287775.1 Chlamydiota bacterium | reverse complement strand
TTTTGTGCATGTGGCGAGGGCTGTGATGTTACCAATATTTGTATTAGAAAGGTCAAGATGTTCTAGCTCAGTACATGTACTCAGTGGTGTTATATTATTGAAACAGCGATTCCCGGCACAATTAAGATATCGTAGTTGTGTACAGGAGGTGAGCGGTGCAAAATTTTCAGACATCAGGTTGACTTGAGAAATATTGAGATGCTGTAGCTGAGTACATGTACTCAGAAATGTGAGATCTAAGATAGTTGCATGGGAAATATTAAGATATCGTAATTCTGAACAGGCAGCAAGTGGTGTGAGGTCGTGTATGGAGAAGCGAGTGTAATCATCGCGTCGAGAAAGATTGAGGTGTCTCAGATGCGTAAGTTTGCCAAGCTTAGCTATAGTAGTATCTTTTATAGTTATTAGCTCGCTACCACTAAGATCTAAAGAACGAAGTTGTGGAAATAATGTAACAATTGTCTCCATGGTAACAGAGGACCACCGCATACCACTCAAATCAAGAGTAGTCACACGATGTCCATTAGCCATAATGAACTCAACTGTAGCATTAGGGAATGAGTTAAATTTTTCTTTAAAAGAATCACCAGTGCGTCGCAAGAGGCGTTGTACATATATCTCAGGATGTTCGCGTAAATATGTTGCACAGCGATCAGCATTATTTCTGAATGTTGTGAGGGCCTCTGCTATTGATAGACGAGGTATATCCTGCCTTGGCAGAATATGAAAAACAGCGGTTAGTGATACATCATCAGGCGGCAGAAAACTCGCAATATTGCCTAATATGCCACCACTTTTACCGCCAAGGTTTTGTAGACGTGACCAGTCGGCGCGTTGTACTCTGCGTCCTTGCAAATTACCTTGTTCTCTCTGAACAGGCAGATTATTTGAAGGTGACAGCGCAGAACTTGAGCTGCTCGTTGCAGCAGAAATTGAATAACTCATATAGTACTCCGATAATTATCTTGTATTGTTTACAAACACCAACAATCATATCTAAGAGCATACATTATAGGCAATATCGTTTCGTGCCCGCTCCGCTCTGGCTCATTCGGGCAAGGGCGTGAAGACATGCGCTCACATGAGGATGCAGCAAGAGGAGTGAGTACCAGAAGAGGATGACGAGTGCGCAGTGGGAGAAGCAAGTAGCGGCTGTAAAGCAACACTCATCGCAATACTACCATATGTTCTTGGACCTAGTTCAGGGTATTTTGCAGGAGAAGATTCTGGAGCTGTAGAAGGAAATGATGATATATCAATAATATTTTCATCACTGCTATCTGCGAAATACATGTTTGCTTCGTTCAGTAGTATTTTGTCTAAAACGGCAAGAGCATCACCATTCTCGGGCTCAAGTAGTCGAGCTCGTTCACAACAGCTCTTTGCTTCCATAAGATTACCTTCCACAAATAGTATTTTTCCTAAACAGACTAAAGCAGGTACGTAGTCAGGATTGAGTGTGAGTGCTTGTTGCAAATGGCGCTTTCCAGACGCACGATCGCCACGCTGCCATAATACTTTCCCTAAACATACCAGAGCAGGTAGATACCGAGGGAATTCTTTGACTACTTGCTCGCAATGTTCTTGTGCAGATCTAAGCTGACGTTCACGACATTCCTTTTCACACCGCAATATCAATCGTTGCTCGCGCGGTTTTTGTTGCCTAACCCGCATTATTGGGGTTTGAGTATAGGGAGAAATACTTGATGCAGAAAAAGCAGACAGGGATGAGGAGGACATAGAAGGAGCAGAGATCGGGAGCAAAACTGACGATGCTACGGATGCTACAGAAGAGCATGATGTCTGTACAGACGCATCTAAGGATGTGAGAGAAAGGCTCAGAGAAGAGGTGCTACCCTGTGAGGATAGGGATATCATAGTATTTTACCTAGCCAGGGCGTTGCCCCAATGGTGTCAACTTAAAGAAACTTGTACCCAATTAGGACCCCACCGCGGCAGCGGTGGAATTCATTAGCCCCGCGTGACTGAAGAGCGCACGCATTGCGTGCGATCGAAGGAACGTGGGGGGTGGGGTTGTGGAACATGAAATAAACACAGAGCTGCGGCAGCAGCGAAACAGAAACGTATCTGCAACAACAATTATGTGCATTGATTATGTCAAACACAAATGGGTGTCGCTGCTGCCGCAGCTCTATTTCATTTAATGCACCTGTAACCCCACGTTCCGCCGGCCGTAGCGCATGCGCTACGGCCGCGCTTCACGCGGGGCTAATGAATTCCACCGCTGCCGCGGTGGGGTCCATATCAACTAGAAGCATGGTTTTCCTTAAGTTGATACCAATGGGCGTTGCCTTAGGGGTTAGCATTTTGCCCTTCGGGCAATGTATAGGACGTTTTCCCAACTATTTCGCTGAAGCTTTCGCTGTGGCGATAAAGTCAATAACGTCTTGTACTGTTTTTAGCTTTGCAGTTTTTTCTTCGGGAACTTCGATCCCAAATTTTTCTTCAATCTCCATGATAAGAGCTGTGAGATCGAGAGAATCTGCATTTAAATCCTCCACAATAGATTGTGACGGTTTTACGCTTGCTTGATCAACCCCGAGCTGATTGGCTACTAGGGTAATTACTTCTTCCTCTAATGTCATATGGTTTTCCTTGTTTTTTTTGTGTTGATGCTAAGAACAATAGCAGATTGCGACAAAAAATGCAATTTCAAATATTTGACTGACAAATTTAATATTTAATTTTATTTACAAAAATTGACCAGATGTGATAAAATTTAAAATTATATTTAATAATAGGAGGCGTCTATGCTTAGTACATCATCAGCGTTATCATCTATTGTAGGTGATTTAGAAAGAGATAGTCCTGTATCCAGAGAAATCAATCATATGCGAGAGCATCAACACGAAATGAGGCCCAGGTTAGTGGCATTTATGGAGAGGGCCTATTCTCTTATTGAAAGAAGTAATGCCTCTCATGGGCCCGACGCTCCTGCTGCAGTCATTTTGCAGGCTGTAGAGGATGAAAATGATGCATTTACCTCAATGAGCCACCTTCCTCAATTTGCCCGACTCGCTAAAACACACTATGTGGTTCTTAAAGTAATTGGTGGTCACGAAAGCCTTGGGCCAGTACTCAATGAAATAGGTCAGCAACTAGGCACTCGCCCGATTATGACACTTATAATCAGAGCACATGGTTTCCCTACTACGCTTTGCTTGAGTGATGACAATCGATATACAATTGAAGACGTTTGTGCAGAAGATTTTGCATGCCTTCATCCAAGCGCCAGTATTATTCTTGAAGCATGTTGGGCAGGCGAAGAACTTGGAGGAAAAATTGCATCTGTACAACCGCGTCCTGTTTTTGCGAATATGAGAGCTGCTACTGATATTTTTTTGACTTCTTGTTGTTCTACACATGGATATGGGATGGTATCATTTTATAATAATGAGATGATTACAAGGATATTTCAACAGGAAGGTGAAGTGGTGCCTTGTATAGCAAGCAAAATAAAAAAAATAGAAAGAACCATATTCCAGCATAACATGCAAACTGCTCAACAAGGAGAGGCATTCGCTCAATTTAATGTAGCAAAGCATTATTGGTATGGGCGAGGCGTTACTCAATCATATCAAGAGGCAATACAATGGTATAGACGGGCTGCTGCACAAGGATATAGCAATGCTCAGTTTAACTTGGCCTTGTATTATCAAGAAGGGATTGGTGTTACTCAATCATACGCAGATGCAGCAAAATGGTATAGAGAAGCAGCAAAACAAGGCGATAAGGAAGCTCAGTTTAGGATAGCAGAATATTATGAGAATGGGGTAGGCGTTACTCGATCATACCAAAAGGCTGTAAAGTGGTATCAACGAGCTGCAGAGCAAGGACATGCAGAGGCTTGCTACAAATTAGGATCTATCTATGAGAACGGAGCTCCTGGTGTGCATCAATCGTACAGTGAAGCATCTTCTTGGTATAGAAAAGCCATAATGCAAGGGCATACACAAGCTTGGGACTATTTCAATGCCCCCTTTTCTACACAACTATATAGGATAGGGGTGGGGGTATTGAATACTCTGCGACGTGTCGCAAACCCATAGTAAAAGCTATTTTTTTGTCATGTGCAGTTTTTCGAAGAAAAATTGTACATGACAACACACCTCACATATGCAGCCCACCATCCACAGTAAGCACCTGCCCTGTGATGTAGCTCGCTTGTGGTGAGGCCAGAAAGAGCGCACACGCCCCGACCTCTTGCGGTGTGCCCATGCGCTTCATGGGAATATGCTCGAGGACTTTTTCTCGTTTCTCCCCTTGGAGAAAGTCGGTCATATTGGTCTCAATAAAGCCAGGTGCAATACAGTTTACCGTAATGCCTCGTGATGCCACCTCTTTGGCAAGCGATTTTGAAAATCCAATAAGCCCCGCCTTCGATGCCGCATAGTTCGTCTGCCCAGGATTACCCATAACCCCAACTACCGAGGAAACATTGATGATACGCCCTTGCTTTGCCTGCAGCATCGGCCGGAGTACTGCCTGACATGTGTAAAAACAAGATTTTAAGTTAATGTCAAGCACCCGATCAAAATCCTCTTCCTTCATTTTCATGAGCAGTCCATCTCGTGTAATTCCTGCACAGTTGATAAGTATATCAATTTTTTTAAATCGATCGAGTGTTTGCGAGATGCAGCTATCTACTGCCTCTTTAGAAGAGACATCAGCCTGCATGAACACTACTTTATTATTGGTCTCATGATTATTGGTCTCATGAGTAAGGCTCTCGCCTCGTTCTTTATTGGTACCCAGCGCAACAACGCTGGCACCATGCTCATGAAAGAGCATTGCAATGGCCCTGCCAATACCTGCCGTTGCACCCGTTATAAAAGCTACTTGATTTGCAAATATATTCATGACGCCAAAACCT
The DNA here is from genome assembly GCA_013287775.1 of Chlamydiota bacterium. GTDB lineage: Bacteria > Chlamydiota > Chlamydiia > Chlamydiales > FEN-1388 > JABDDE01. The sequence continues at coordinate 5,008 of JABDDE010000043.1, read as the reverse complement.
CCTCTACATTTTTGCAATCTTCGACTTTTTCAAGACTCACTGTGCGGCCCTGTACGCCAATGCGTTTATTCATAGCTGTAAGGCTTTTACCACACCCAATCTCTACATAGAGATCGCATCCCGCTGTATCTATCGTTCGCACCGCTTTCTGCCAGCGAACAGGGGAGGTGACTTGTTTTAAGAGAAGTTCTTTAATTTCATCGACCTCTTCAACAAATGCCCCAGTGACATTGGTAGCCACTTTTATATCAGATTTTTGTATTTTTGTGGCCGTTATGGGCTCATAGAGTGCCTCTTGGGCTGGCCGCATAAGGCCGCTATGAAAAGCTCCATGCACATCGAGGGCAATAGCCCTTTTAGCACCCTGTGCAAGACAGGCTGTAAGGCCTTTTTCGATGCCACGTACTGTTCCCGAAATCACCACTTGCCCAGGGCAGTTAAAATTCGCACACCAAAGCTCATCGGGCAGCTGTAGCGCTCTGACTATCTCTTCAACCGTGTCATCACCCAGTCCTAAAATAACCGACATCGCTCCTTTTGTTTGCTCACATGCCTCATGCATAGCTTGTCCACGACGTGCAACAAGCTTAAGCCCATCTTGGAATGAGAGCTTTTTGGCGGCAGTGAGGGCCGTGTATTCACCAAGGCTGAGTCCCGCACAGGCAAAGGGCTGGGTATTGCTGGTGAAAAGCTTTTCAAACACGCGCAAAAGCGCGATACAGGTAACGTAAATAGCAGGCTGGGCAATTTTAGTTTGCAAGAGCTCTGTTTCCGAGTTATGAAAAATACTATCAGAGAGCTTTATGTGCATGAGATCATCAGCCTCTTCAAATACTTGCCTCGCTTCCGGAAAGGCGTTATAAAAATCACGCCCCATGCCCACATACTGGGCACCCTGGCCTGGAAATAAAAAACACATTTTTTTTTGCATAAATAATATCTTAAATTTTAGTAAGAAGAGAGGCTCCCCACGTAAGGCCACCCCCGAAGGCAACTAAGAGACAGCGCTCATCTTGTTTGAGGCCGCTACTACGGTCAAGTTCATGCAGCGCAATAGGGACGGTGCTGCTTGAGGTATTGCCATACTTTTCAATAGTTTTCACAACACGCTCCCAAGGAATGCTAAAGCGCTTCGAAATAGCTTCCATAATGCGAAGATTCGCTTGATGAGGGATAAGCCAGCTAATATCTGACTCTGGCACTTGCATAGCCTCAAGGCAATGCTTGATTGCCATTTCCATACGCCGGACAGCATGTTTATAGACTTCACTGCCAACCATTTTGAGATAGTGCTGCCTTGTGCGCACGCTCTCGTCTGTGGCAGGCTGTCGACAGCCACTTGCCGGTATACAAATAAGCTCTGACTGCTCGCCATCTGTGCCAAGACAAACATGGTCTATAGTATATCCTGAGGCACATCCAGAGCCCGCTTTTTGCACAAGCGCAGCTCCTGCGCCATCACCAAAGAGTACACACGTTGTGCGGTCAGTGTAGTCCACAAACGCAGAGTTTTTTTCGGTGGCGATGACGAGAATGCTAGAATGCGCCCCACTTTCAATAAAGGCCTTAGCAAGAGAGAGGCCGTAGATAAACCCTGAGCAGGCAGCCTGGATATCGAATGCAAACGCACGATGTGCCTGTAGTCCATGCTGGATAATGGCAGCAGTACTTGGGCACAAAAAATCAGGCGTCATGGTCGACACAATAATGCAATCGACATCTGCAGCCTTGACGCCTGCATGCTCTAGAGCCTTCTTTGCGGCCTCAATACCCATGGTTGAGGCATATTCTTTTTCTGCAGCAATACGCCTCTCCACAATGCCTGAGCGCGTCACAATCCACTCGTGTGACGTCTCTACCATCTTCTCAAGGTCTGCATTGGTAAGTGCTCGCTCGGGAAGATAGCTGCCAAGGCCTGTAATGGTTGCAATAGTTTTTTTCATCACGTGTTATCGAATACCCACGTTATTCTGAGGGTATCTAGCAGCTGCCTCTTGCAGATCGTGTTCAATCGTCCCTGGAAGCTCTTGTTTGCCACTCCAGTACTTCATGCGTTCAATAATCAGCGACGCTGCCGCATCGGCAATGTAATGACGGGCATTCCCCTCGCCAATGAGGGCATTTATTTTTTCTATATAGTCATAGTTTCGTGCCGCTGTCAAGCATGTCTGGATGGTGGTTGCAGCAGTTGGTTGTTCATGCATTGCTTCCATAGTGCTTGAGTACTCAGTACCAAGAAGCGCCACTGCCGAGGAGTGGATGGTATCCCAGCCGATCAGTTGGCCTACTAATTCTTTCACTATAGGCATGCTATGAGGGGCATTATCTTGAAACTTGAAGGCAGTATCCACAAAAGCAAAAAATGCAGCTTGTTTTGAGCCAAAAGCATGAGCCATCATACCTCTTCTATAGGCAAACAAATCCCTAATGGTGTTGTGATTATAATTACGTAACCCTGAAGCAACTGCGTCAAAAGCCAATGTTTGATCTGCTTCCCCCCACTGTGAACGAGCGATAGTTACTCGGCTAAGTTCATATATCAGCGACATTGCAGCTCGCTGCTCTCTGTTTAGGAAAAGCCAATATACAGCCAAGTAGTAAATGCCGCGAAGGACACCTTGTTCCCAATAGGATACAGGTGTGAAGGTGCGAAAGTTCCCCTCCACGTCTGTTGTAAGAGAAATATTGGTATCAGTTGGTTGCTCTATACACGAACTTGATAGGAGCGTGACGCGACCATTAAGTGACACCTCGTTCAAATTATCAGAGGAAGAAGGCCGGGAATCGACGCGTGACGATGATGATGAGCTTGAGCTCGAAGAGGGTGCTACGCTCGAGCTGGACGACCAGCTACACGAGTGAGAAGGGTTGTGAGGAGGAAAAGACGACGATGAGCTCCACGAACTCGACGATGAATACAATGACGATGACGATGACAATGACGATGACGATAAAGATGACATAAAAAATTCTCCTTAAAAGAATTGGTTGTAAGTTTGAATTTTAGCAACAAAACAAATAATGCTAAAACCATGCTTCCACT
>JABDDE010000043.1:0-1955 GCA_013287775.1 Chlamydiota bacterium | reverse complement strand
CCGTAATTTAGTCAATCACTTTTTGCTTGATTTTTTCGAGAGCATTTGGTACCTTCTTTAGACAACTGAAAAGAAAGGACCACGGAGCTCTATGTTTAAAAACCTAATAATTTTTATAATTTCTGCCATAAGTTTGTACGCACCCTGCACATATGCTTCCACGCCCAGTGCAGAGCAGCATGAAGGTAGCCGAGTTGAAAAAATCGATATTGTTATTGATGAAAAAACAAACACCCCAGAAGAGACACAGCTGCGTAGTCGGCTGCGGACAAAGGAAGGGGCGCTTTTTTCACAGACAGATTTTGATGAGGATTTAAAAGCATTGAGCTTTGAATTTGATACCGTAGAGCCACATGTCGAGCGCCTCGATGGTGGACTCAGCATCAAATTAGTTGTCACGAAAAAGCCTATCATTAGCGAAATTACCATTAGTGGCAATAAGGGAATTACCCTCAGTAAGCTGCAAGAAGAGCTTGGCATCACTAAAGGGGCCACTTTTGATCGTGAGCAGTTTAATAAAGCATTTCATAAACTCAAAAACCTCTATGTCCGCAAAGGGTATTTTGAAGCCGAGCTTACCTACAGCGTCAAGCGCAACCCTAGCACAAATAGCATTGCTATTCATATAACGATACAAGAAGGAAGAGCTGGGTATATTGAAGAGATTGTTTTTAAGAATTTTACCAAAGAGGAGCGTGACGAGCTGACAGATCTTCTGTATACCAAGAAATACAACTTCTTTACGAGTTGGGCAACACAGGAAGGGACCTTTAAAGAGGAGCTTTTTAAACAAGATGAGCTTGCCATCTTACGCTACATTCATAAACTTGGATATGCAGACGCAAAAGTGGAAAGTAAGATTGTTTCAGGCAAAGATAAAAAACGCATCATCCTGATCATTACCGTCAATAAGGGAAACCCCTACACCATTGCCAAGATAGACCTTACAGGCGAAAAAGCGTACCCTCAAGCGGAGCTCTTCAAACGTGCGGCACTTAAAACGGGGGAGCTCTATTCTCAAGAGGCAGTACGCGAAGCGGCGCATCGTCTTATGGAGTTCTATGGCAGCCGTGGCTACATTGATGCCGAAGTCATACCGAGTGCAAAGCGCGTTGAAGGCGCGCATGCCTATGATGTTACTCTTAAGATCGAAGAAGGCGCACGCTACCGTGTAGGCCTTATTAAAGTGATTGGCAATGTGCGTACACAAGCACGCGTCATCTTACACGAAACGCCCCTTATTCCTGGAGAAATTTTTAACACCACCCTTATCAGCAAAACAGAAGAGCGCCTCAGAAACATGGGATATTTTAAAAATGTCAACGTCTATGCGGTGAAGTCAAAAACTGAAGGCGGCAATTTCCGCGATGTGTATATTGAAGTAGAAGAAAATCAAACAACAGCTAGTTGGAAAACATCAATTGCCTATAGTACCACTGAAAAGTTCATTGGTGTCATTAGCTTGAATGAGACAAATTTTGCAATGAGCGGTGTGCCTCATATATTTAGCAAGGGATTGAAAGCGCTCCGTGGGGGCGGCGAGTATGCTGGATTCGAAGTTAAATTAGGATCGCGTCTTGTATCCTATACGCTTTCATGGACGAAGCCACATGTGTGGGATTCGAAGTGGACAGTAGGGGTGGATTTGGATAAGACAAAAAATTCCTATGAAGCCAGTGATTATATGTTAAAATCCTATGGTTTGGGCATATTTGCAAGCTATGATATCCACACCTTTCTCAAATTTGGCCTGCATTATCGTCTGCGCAACACCCATGTGCATTTGAAGTCAGTACATCATAATCGACGCAATCGTCAGTTTATTCGCGAGTCTCACAATGGAGGTCTTATTTCGGCAATAGGGCCAGGACTTACCTATGATTCAACTAACAGTCCTATCACGCCTACCAACGGGCTTAGATCAAAACTTGGCTTTGAATTTGCCGGTCTTGGAG
>JABDDE010000042.1 GCA_013287775.1 Chlamydiota bacterium | reverse complement strand
TCTATTTTTGTTATGTGCGCTTTTCCGTCAGGAAAAGTTGCACGTAGCGTTATTTTTTCCTTGCTAACTAAATTGTAACATGGTACATAATAGAAGCAAACAAAAAATTAGCAGACCCCATAAGTGTTTGCTAATTTTAAACAAATGCATGTTGATTCTAACATCAAGAATGCGGATATTTCTATGTTTCTTTTAATGTTATGGTATTACTTTCGCATGATGCAGATTATCCTACGCGGTTATGGGCGTATTGTGCTTATCTGTGTGCATCACCTTCTGCGTGCGACGATGCGAAATCTTTTTGTCACAAACGTGTTCTTAGGAGTAGGGGGCACAGCGGGTTTATTAGCAGCTCATACTCCTGTTTCTTTGTACGTTGTGATGTGTTCATATAACAATGAGCGGTGGGTACAAGAGAACTTGACATCTGTTGCACAGCAGCGCTATCCCCATTGGCAGGCATGTTATATAAATGATTGCTCCGAAGATAAAACGGGCGAAGTAGTGGATCAATTTGTGAAGGAACATCACCTTGAGGATAAAATACACGTTATTCACAATAAAAAACGACAAGGAGCTCTTGCAAACACCTATTATGCGATAAAAAAAGCCCCTCCACGCTCTGTAGTGATCATTGTGGATGGAGATGATAGAGTGAAAGGCCCTGATGCCTTTGGATATATTGCATCGCTCTACAACAAGCATCCCCATATTTGGATGACCTATGGGAGCTACGAAATACAACCCAACCCCGATTATCGTAACGTTTGCCGTGCCTTTCCCAAATGGGTAATACGCAAAAATGCCTTTCGCCAGTACAGAACCGTGGCAAGCCATTTGCGTACTTTTTATGCCCGCCTTTTCCAAAGAATCAAAAAAAAGGACCTTATGGATAATAAGGGGCATTTTTTGGCCTCCGCAGGTGATTGTGCGGCCATGCTCTGTATGCTTGAGCAGAGCGCTCGAGGGCATTTTCATTATGTACGCAAGGTGCTCTACATCTACAATAACGGCAATCCCATTAATGACTTTAGAAATCGCAAGTTGCAAAAGCGCTGTCTCGCTATTGTTCGCTCACGCAAGCCCTATAAACCGTTGAAGCGGTTATTCTAGTATCCTTTTTCCTAACCCAGGGTGTTGGCCATGCTATTACCCACAAGTCAAAAAAGTGCCCCTACAGGACTTCCAGAGGTAATGGCTAGCGTCCTGGGCGGCAAGAGAATGATGACGCAGGATCTTAGGGTTTTGGCAGCTACAAGTTGTGGGGACTTTTTTTTACAGGGAGAGCCACAGGAGAATAGCTGCAGAGAGAGCTTGTCAGAGGCGTTATGGGGACTGGGGGTGTTGGTGTGTATGTCCATGGTTGCTTTTTTTTACAGGGAGAGTTACAGAGACCAGCGACGGTTTGGGATGTTCGATGTATTTTTCCACTGAAAGTGGAAAAGTCCAAGCATATAAAAATCGCATGGCAAATTTATTTGCCATGCGATTTTTATATGCTTGGACTTCAGCGAGCGTCCGCTCGCTGAAAATACATCTTTGGCGCTTCTTATAAGCCCATAATGATCCCTTCGCTTTCTCTCTAATCTCCCCACTGCCCAGACCTTTATTACCAATGCATTTAGTACCACACACGCCTCTGACAAGCTCTCTCTGTAAGCCCTCTCCTGCAGCTCTCCCTGTGAAAAAAATGTGCCAAAGCCTGTGAGAGCCATGACTTAGCCTGATTAGCGAATAGTTATGTAAACTATCGATGGTATGGTGCAAAAATCCCATTCCATTAATTGTTAGTTTCCCATACACTAGGTGGGTCAAGTCATTACCAATAGCAATAATGCTATCGGTAATGCTACTCTACGACCCCGAGCTTGCGAGGGGTAGTAGTAGAATATATTTCAGAGGTAGTATGTCAATAAATACAATAGGTCAACATCTCAGACATGCTGTAGATGAGGCTGTTCTTTTTTTTCACCGACTTAGTCGTGTGTTGTGGATCAAATATAGTAATGGAGGAGACGTAGAAAAAATTGCACAGGTTGTGCAGGAGAGATGGAACAATGCTAACAATGCTATAACGCTTGAACATCTTTTTTTCTTTGAACCTAACCAAATCCGACAATTTAAGTTTCTTACGAAAGCAGACCTTAGAAATGCTATCGACCAGACCTCCATTGACTCGACGAAGCGTGCATTTCAGTACTTGCTTAATGTGCAGTTACAAGTAGATGCTGAAATGGTTGGCAGAGGAGGCGTTGCTGACGCCGCAGAGATTGATTATCGTATGGACATGTATAATGAGGAGTTACAAATAAATACCTATGAGGGCGACAGAGGAGCCTTTTCTGACGCTACAGAGATTGATCATCATATGGATAGGTATAATGAGGATTTACAAATAAATACCTATGAAGGCGACAGAGGAGCCTTTTCTGACGCTACAGAGATTGATCATCATATGGATAGGTATAATGAGGATTTACAAATAAATACCTATGAAGGCGACAGAGGAGCCTTTTCTGACGCTACAGAGATTGATCATCATATGGATAGGTATAATGAGGATTTACAAATAAATACCTATGAAGGCGACAGAGGAGCCTTTTCTGACGCTACAGAGATTGATCATCATATGGATAGGTATAATGAGGATTTACAAATAAATACCTATGAAGGCGACAGAGGAGCGCTTTCTGATGCTACAGAAATTGAGTATCTTATGCAGAGATATTTTGTGCCTGCCCCACTCCCACCAGCCCCGCCACCAGTGGATAACATACCAGTGGATAGCATACCGCCAATGGATTATCCAGAGTTTATTGAAGCAGAGACTGATGAGCCACAAGATACTGAGGCCGAGGCTGCTAATGTTGATGAGAGCAGTGATTCTGAGGAAGCCGACGAGGCTGGTGAAGCAGAAGAGTCGGATTCTGACGTCGATACTCAAGATCATGCTAAAATGATTACAAAATTTGGAAAACTTGGATCTAAAGCAAGGAAGGCAACTATTGCAACTCGTGCTCAGTGGCTGACCACGGTATCAGATGACGTAGCAACTGATGCGTTGAAAGCAACAAATCACACTGTCTGGCTTCGGCTTTTAAAAGCACTCTCTCCTCACCCAGCAGATAACAGAGTGCAAATTGTGGCACAACAACGCATAAAACAAATTGTTATAAGGTTATATTTGGACCTAGGAGGAGTGCAACAGGCGGCGTTTAAAAAAGAACTGGATGAATGGGGTAAGTCCCGTACTTTCCGTACGCTCGCGCGAAGTATCAAGAACGTGATCAATTCAAGATAATCCACACCACGTGCGACTTTTTCCGAAAGGAGGAGTCGCACATACGTAAAAATTCTCATTTCCTTAATTGTCTGTTTCTCATACACTAGGTATCATAACGCCATGTGCGACTTTTCCTGCCGGAAAAGTGCACATAGCGTCAATACATTTAACGTGTATGCGACTTACAAGCTGTTCGAATTGCAAGGGTTTATAGTCTTTTCTTTGCCCAAAGGGCAAAAACTGCAACAGCCCAGGGCAACGCCCTGGGTTAGACGGTGACCCTAATATTGTTGCCTGAAGGGCAACAACAGCAAAAAGTCGCACATCGCGTTAATATACGCTGCTACAATTGTAAGCTGTTCTGTCAGACATTGGTCTACGACACGAGTAGCGCGGTATTATTGGAGGTAGTATGTCATTAGGCACAATAAACCAGCATCTCAGACATGCTGTAGATGAGGCTGTTCTTTTTTTTCAACGACTCGGCCGTGTGTTATGGATCAAATATAGTAATGGAGGAGACGTAGAAAAAATTGCACGGGTTGTGCAGGAGAGATGGAACAATGCTAACAATGCTATAACGCTTGAACATCTTTTTTTCTTTGAACCTAACCAAATTCGGCAATTTACGTTTCTTACGAAAGCAGACCTTAGAAATGCTATCGACCAGACCTCTCTCGACTCAACGAAGCGTGCATTTCAGTACTTGCTCAATGTGCAGTTACTAGTAGATACCTATGTGGGTGGAGCAGTTATTGCTGACACTACAGAGATTGATCATCGTATGGACATGTATAATGAGGATTTACAAATAAATACCTATGAGGGCGACAGAGGAGCCTTTTCTGATGCTACAGAGATTGATCATCGTATGGATATGTATAATGAGGATTTACAAATAAACACCTATGAAGGCGACAGAGGAGTCCTTTCTGACGCTGCAGAGATTGAGTATCTTATGCACAGGTATTCTGTGCCTGCCCCGCTCCCACCAGCCCCCCCGTTGCTACCACCTCCACAAGCTAAAGGCCATGCTAATATGTTTCGAAGATTTGAAAATATTGCTGAAGATACCGAGCATGGAGAGATTCAAGCATTAGCAGACTGGTTACCTACAGTATCTGATACTATCGCTAGTAATGCGATCAAAAAAGCTGATCCTTGCCAGTGGCTGCGGCTTCTTAGCAAAATACAACCTCAGCAAGAAGATAGGTATGCAGATATTATGGCCCAGCTATTTCTCAACTTACGAAGGAATGCTTCGCGGCGCTTTCAGAACCAGCTTGATGACTGTGTCCAAGATCGAGGGAAGGATTTCCATAGACAAGCAACAAAAATTAACCAATCAATACGTCAGGTGACCTATGCAGCCCGTGCCTAATGTAGCAATGCCCGCTGCTCAGGTAGCAGCACCAAGCAGCGGCTCGTTTTTGGGCCGCTGTGTAAACACACTTGTTGCCAAGGTGAGCCGCTGTGCGGCCGCCGTGCTTGGATCTGTCATTGGATTCGTCTCAGGTAATGTACTCGTTCCTACACATGTAGAGTATGATTTCACGGCAGCACGAACCAAGCTCCAGAGGCTGACAAGGAGTCCTTTATGCGGCCGAGTCTGCCAACTGCTTGCACAGTTTGGTGCGCGCTATCTCAATCATTATCTTCTTCAGGCTGAAGAGGTAGACCTCTCCGTACAGGAAAAATGGGTAAAAGAAAGGTTTCTCTCTTCAGAAGCAACAGGTAAAAGCCAATACTCTTTTCTTGGCAATGTGGCACATGCCGCACTCTCTCGTCGTCAAACACTTATCACGGAAACACTAGAGGCCAATATACTGAATATCCTGACTAACCTTGTAGAGAGCATCCAAGCATTGCAACATACTAATCCGGCTGCACCTGTTCGTTGGGTGCAATCAGTGGCAGATATCTGTAGCCAGATGCTGCATCATGCTTCACGTACAGCTGTAGAGCCAGGTGAGATAAACGGTGAAGCCTTTGCACAATATTTTGCAGGAAAAATTTTAAAATATTCACTTCCCAATGGTGCGTCTGATATCGTTGTTCCCAAACTTCGCTTGCCGGGGAGGGTGTGTAGTAACATCTCAAATGAACTCTTTCAGCTTACTGAGAAGGTGATTTTGCCTGAGATTTTTGTTTTACTATATTCGCTGGTTACTTCAGATGCCATGAAAGATAAGATGTGTCTTTCTCTTATTACAGAGCTTCGAAAGAAGATGAGCGGCATATCTCAGGCACAAGGCGGTGGAGGAAGGTCTCTTTTCAGACCTTGCGCGTCTCCGATTGATGCCCCACCAGGCTTTGCACAGAGTCTTGTATCCGTTGTAACTGAGCTGCTCAAATATCTCAGCCCGAGCTTGCAGCAGCTTGGTAGCTTGGTCAATATTGAAAACAAAGTCACCGAGAACGCCCCGCTCTTAGCATCATACGTGGCCTCTATTGATGGTACAGAGTGTCTTAATCGTGTTTTTGAGGCTATTATTCCTTGTCTGGAAGAGAGTCTGGGACAAACCTCTCAGCCTTTTTGCCGCACTCTTGAAGAACAAGAAAGACAAAGACAAGATGAAAGACGAAAGCAGGAGAGCATGCGTGTGCAGCTCAATACTGCGCTGCAGGGTCTTTTAGATGAATTTCACGAGTATGTAAGTAGTACAGCTACTCAGAAACAGACAGAGATACTTCAACAGCTGCAACATGACCTTACGTGCGCGAAAGGGATCGATGAGCTCAGGATTCGTCTGGGTATTGCGTGGAACATACTTATAAAGGCGCTCATACAGGTTGTTGGGATGCTTATTATGGTTATTACCAATTGGCAAGAGCAGTCCAAGCAGTTGATTCGAGCAGCGCTCAAAACTCCGAGCCATCGTATTGCAGCTCTTTTCTGCCGGCAGCTCGCTGCAGCCGCCGCATAGTCTAACGCCATGTGCGACTTTTCCTGTCGGAAAAGTGCGCATGGCGAAAATAGCGCACATAGCGCCAATACAGATCCCTTGGCTCTCTCTAAATTTCCTCACTGTCCAGACCTTAATTACCAATGCACCCCAGCACCCCTAACGCCTCTGACAAGCTCTCTCTGTAATCTCTCTCCTGTAGCTCTCCCTGTTAAAAATGTGCCAACACCTGTGAAGGCTTTAGTCTTAGCGTATGCAGCCACTGCATAGTCTATGAAGATGCGATGAAATTGCCTAAACTCTCTTGCAGCCTGGCAAGCGAGGGAGGATGTAGGTACATAAGATGACCGGCATCGAAATACTGTCTCTCAATGTTGTGGAAAAGGGCAGGATTCATGTCTAGATGTTCTACGGTGTAATCTGTGGCAAAATATGGTGTTACGATATCGAAATAACCACTTGCGATAAAGACGCGAAGTTGAGGATTTTTTGAAAGCGTCGAAACGAGCTCCCCAGTCATATTCACATATCCCAAACCTGCAGTTTGCCCTTTCTGTCCAAAGTCCCAGGGCTGTACTGCATGATTTAATACCCAGTAAGGGGCGCGATCTTTGACATGCAGCACATCAATCAAATACTGCTGAAATGCGGATTGAAAACTGCCTGCAACGCTGTCCAGGCTGGGATCATACATCGCCCAGGGGCGCTCTCTCTGAATATCAAAGCCCGTCATACGGCCATCAAAGCGGCCAATTAATAGCTCTTCTGATTTGAGTAGCTCTTTTGCGAAAATTTCCGGTTTTATGCGAAGCGAGGCATTATAAATAAACGGGAGTGGCACGCCAAGGTAGCCGGAAAGCGTTTCGGCAATGTGCGATTTTTGTTTGGGATCGAGCGTATTGCCAAGTAAGAGTGCGGTTGCATAGTCATGGGTAGCAAAGTTTTGCACCTCTTGTAAAAACTCGTTTAGTTTTTGACTCTGATACATAGGCGCACACTTTTTATGATACCATGCACAGGCTGCCAGGCTTGGAAGTGATACTATATAGCCGAGGTCATTATCAACTGTTTGAAAATCAATAACAGATGAGATTAGTATAAGCCCATTCACATCAAGAAAATAGTGTTCATGTAGCCTGTGGGCTAGGCCTGTTACACGAAGTGTTCCATAGCTTTCGCCAAGTAAAAATTTTTCTGATCCCCAGCGCTGATATTGAGTGAGGAATTCGCGAATAAACTCAGCATTGGTATTAATGTCTTCTTCAACACTATAAAATTCTTTAGCTTCAATGCCTGTCGCAGGTTTACTAAAGCCGGTTGAGACGGGATCGACAAAGACGAGATCCGTGGTCGGCAGGAGGGTATGGGGATTATCTTCATACTGGCCAGGGGAGGCGTTGTACTTCACGTCATCTATGACGACTTTTTTAGGCCCAAAAGCTCCAATATGGAGCCAAACAGAGGCAGAACCAGGGCCTCCATTAAAGCAGAAGGTAATGGGGCGATCTTTTTTGAGCGGATCCTTTAGAAAATAGGCTGTATAGAAGATATGGGCTTTATCGCCCCCTTTCTCGTTTTTCACTGCCATCGTCCCTGCTATGGCTTCATAAGGGAAGGTGTTGGCCCCAATTTTGAGGCTGTGCTCGGTTATTTCATTTTTGCTACACTTATCAGAGCTGACGACTAAAGGCGGCTCTAAAGCACACAAGGGGCAAAAAACAAAAAGGGTGAAAGAAAATAAAGTAAAAATTTTTTTAATCATATGGTCCTCTACACAGTTTAGGACCATGATGCATTATATGCAATTTAAAGTCATGTGTCATTTAACAGTCATGTGCCATTTTCCTTCGGAAAAATGGCACATGACAAAAATAGCCCATGCGTTTCTTAATAACAAAATGCTTTGATTCAAAGAACATTACGCGATGTGCGACTTTTTGCTGTTGTTGCCCTTCAGGCAACAATATTTGGGTCACTGCCTAACCCAGGGCGTTGCCCTGGGCTGTTGCAGTTTTTGCCCTTTGGGCAAAGAAAAGGCCATGAATCCTTGCAATTCGAACAGCTCGTAAGGCGCACATTGCATTAAATGTATTGGCACTGTGTGTGCTATTTTCGCCATGTGCACTTTTACGCCAGGAAAAGTCGCACATGGCGTGAATATTCAATGGTGCCAGCTCTCAAGTAGTATGGATTCCAAAACCCAAATTTTGCTGCTGATCGTAGTTAGCGCGGAAATCTTTTATTCCCTGAAGCGCCGTTTTTAGTGTGTTTTCGCTATTTCGCATACCTTGCACTTCTAATTGCAGGCTGCTTTCATTTACAATAGGTTGCATTGCCATATTTCTGATTCTTTCAGCCCGCTCTTGGATGTCTTGATAAGTACGTTGTATATTTTCTGTGTAACTTGCTACAGGGGCATTATAGCGCTCCGATAGATATGTGGCTATTTGCGTTGCTTCGTCGAGAGTAGTTTGCGCGCTGATACGTGCGTTATTGCACTTATGTATAGCTGCTCCGCGAAAGTTATCGGAAATTTGACTTACTTCTTCGTTCCTGTGAGTTACTGCTTGTGTTAAATTCCTTATAGCTTCACCTATTTCAGCAGCATCCCTCATAGCTTGTTGTACATCACTATCTTGCTCTATAAGTTCATCTACTTCTCTAGTATGTGCGGATTGATGAACTCCCTGTGGCACATGCGCTACAGACTGGCCTGATACTGGGCTTGTTGGGAACTGTACATCCCCTCCCCCTTGTCCTTCGGTTATTTGACTCATAACACTCCCCCCTCCTTTTTTCTTTATTATAATTAAAATTTTTATTATTAATCAAGGGGGTGCAATCCGGGTTATGTGCTAGATACTAGATATGAAGAATCCGAAAAATTCAGAAAATGTGAGTGCATAAAAATGTATAATTTTATATAATTAAATTCTTCAGTATAATTGATTAGCCTATTCTAAGGAGCTAGTCAATACAAAAGCCCCGCGTGAAGCGCGGCCGTGCGCACCCGCGCTACGGCCTGCGTGGAACGTGAGGAAGGAGCAAATATGTGTAGAACCTTTTTATGTAATTGTTATTGTGTGCAACAGATATTGGGCTGTTCGTCGCTTGTGCAGAACTATCATGATCCGGTATTGAGGCCATCAGATGTTCGTATAAGGTCAGTAGGGCGTGAGGTATTGCAATCACCTGCGATTCAGATGATGAGTACCTCTTCTGGGTTGTCTTGTTCCATAGCCCCGGCATATGTATCCACACCACGGGCGACACAATTAGCGGTACAAACTAGCAGCAAGCAATAAAAATACGTAAAATACAAATTAAAAGTAATATTATGAGTTGTCAATGTAATTGTAACTGTTTTCAGCAATGGTGTGGAAGTTCCACAGCAGTAATACAAAGGTATGATATGGGGCAAGCAGGGCCTGAGATGCAGGCTATGCCTCATTCTCAGCAGGCAGTAGTACGAGCTACCGTGCAGTCAATACTCGTGCCGTCCATTGTGAATAATAATGCGCAACCTCAAGTAGCAAATGGACCTGAAGCATCTGGTTCGCGTTCAAATTCGGGCTCAGGTATGATTATTGCTTCGTATGTATCGCCACGATCCTATAATAGTCATGTACTACAACCGCCTAATAATTCTTCAAGGTCCGTTGACAATGCAAATGATGCTCAACCTTTTCCAAACAATGAGTCCTCTATGAATCTGTTTCTTGTGCCCCCGAATCTGTCGGCCAGGTCAGCCAGGTCATTGTCAAAGTCAAGTATGGTGTTTGAACCGATTCAAACACCCAGGTCAGCGAACCAACTTCGTGTCTCGCCTGGCAGTATCGCAATAGAAGACCAGGCTAAACGGCAATAGAGTAACATCATGTGCTAATTTTCCAAGGGAAAATTCGCACATGATGTTACTTACCAATAATATTCGTCACCTGCTCTCGCCATAGATCTTTTGGCAGTCGTTTGAGGTTGAGTTTCTTGTGGTAGGCTGCGCGTTTCATAATTTGCTTGGTGATCGATGTTTGCAGTGATAGAGGTGCTGCGAGGCGAAGCTTTCTAAGATATGCGGCATTGGTTTTTTCCCATTCATGATGATCTACAAAGAGGTAGAGCATCTGCTTTTGGGTACAGACGAGCTCTGCACATGTCGCGCCGCCTGGTTTCGTAATCCACACATCCGATGCACGATCGATGGCTGCCATCTCTTTTTCTTCCATAAAGCCACACACATGCATGTGGAGCTTACTATGGTGCAGCGCTGCACGCTTGACTACTTTTTCTAAGTCGGCTTTAAGCTTCGTGTTTTTGGCACAAATCACAAACACATCTAATGGCTTTTTGAGTGTTTTTGCTTCTTGGATCAGCTTATGAACAATTTTTCCAAGCTCATCGGTAAATCCAGCTTGTCCCATAGCAAGCTTGCACACAATACCATTCTGAGGAATATGAAGCGCCTTGCGCAGCTTCTTTATCTGTACTTTCGTTGCGGATTTGAAACTTGGTCTGACTGGGAATGCAAGCTGTACCATTTGCTTGCTGAGCGCCGGAGGTAGATGCTTATCTTGTACACTAAATGCTTGATGTATGTTTTCAAAAAAAGATTTACTGTATGTGAGTACCCCAAATTGAATCAGTGGATCTGCGAGTTTGACTTGCTCCTTAACGAGGCGTATGAGATTTGGATTGAACGTATGGTCCGTATGTACATAGGTCATTGGAATACCCAGCTGGTAGCTTAAATAGCTTAAGTTATGCTGGTGGTGGGCAACGGCAAATATGTGATCAGCACGAAACTTTCTAATACGTTCCTTGGTATCAAACAAATATTTTCGTTTTTCTGGAGTATAGAGCTTATTGATGCGTTTATAAAGCTCTGTAGCCTTTTTCTGATTGCCCTGTCTTTGATAAATCTCTTCGTAAATCTGTGCTTTTGTATACCCATCGACACGAGGAGAGTAGAGGTTAGATATTTCATCAAGATCTATAATTAGTACCTTATGTCCTATCTGTTCGCAATATCGTGCAAGGGCAACCGCTGGGGATTTATGTCCACCGCCTGCTAAGCCACTGTATAAGACAGTAATGCGTTTTACCTTTCCGTGATGCGCCTCTTTTGGGGGCGTTTTTGGTAAAATATTCTCAACAAAGCGTTTAAAATATCGATGGAAAGAGTCGCTTTTTTTTAGCCCTGGCAGCTCTTCATAGACGAGATCATGGTTATAGTGTTTGCTTCCTATGAAATAGCTTTTTTCTGTAAGCCATTTTTCAAAGACGTTCCATGTGGCTTGAGGCTGATGGACTTCCTTGGTTAATTTTTTGTACGCCTCAAGAATCTGATCTACGCGATGAATATCATTAATCTTTCGCGCCATCGTCTTTCTCAAGACGTCAAAATGTGTATCTTTTTTATGAGCAGAGTTTTTGCTCAAAAGGGGTGCGTGGCCAACAAAGAGGCACAAGCACATGAGTTGTAAGCCAAAGATAAGACCTTTTTTCATATTGTCACCATTAAAGGGTTTTTTGCCAAAAAATGCCCTTACAATACATCCTGAGGGCGTTTTTTCTAATAAAATTAAACTCGCAAAAGTTACCTTGATCTTAGTCGAAAGGAGGTATTTTCGTCTATTACTTTTTTCGTGATATAATTTGCCATAGTAGGTATAGAAAATATAACACAATACAAAGAGCGAGAATACATGAAGTAATATATTTTATTTCATCGAGGGGGAGTGTGAGGCCTTTACCGAGAAAATATCCGATGGCAAGAAAGGTTGAGGCCCAGATAATGGCTCCGCCATAGGCAAAAGGGGCAAACCCTGCGTATTCGAGTTCTGCTGCGCCTACAGCAAAGCCTGTGAAGTGTCTGAGGCCTGGAATGAAATAGCCAAACAGTATCGTTAATTTGCCGAAGCGATGTATCCAGCCATGAACTGCCTCAAGACGCGACTGTGAGAGCCCTATCAGATAGCCATATTTTTTGAGGAAGTATTTATCGGTCATACGTCCTAGAAGGTAGCTAATAGTAATGCCGCACATACTGCCTAAGTAGGCGGCCAGGAGTGTTGGAAGCACTGCCAATTTGCCTTTATGAATGAGGGTGCCAGCGATGACCATTAACGTCTCTTCAGGTATAGGAAATGCGACGATTCCAAGAAGGAGAAATCCAAAAAGAGCTATACTGCCATAGTGCTCAAGCCATGTCATAATGGCCTGTGTGGCTATTGTGATGTCCATAAAATGGATTATAACGTCCTGTATCATTTTCCGGTGGAAAAATGATACAGGACGTTAAAAATGACTTGAAATCGACAAGATGTCGTTTTGAAGTCATTATTTTTGAGCAACTGAGTTGACTTGAAATCGGTAAGATGTCGATTTCAAGTCAATCTTTCTGGGTATTTGCGTTGACTTGAAATCGACAGTATGTTATTTTCAAGTCAGTAAAGCATGCATAATGTGAACGTTGGTGAATGAAAATGTTTATTGGTCGTGAAGAAGAATTAGCACAGCTCAAAGAATTCAAAAAACGAAAGGTTGCTGGCATCATTGTATGCTGTGGGCGCCGTCGTATTGGGAAGAGCACTTTAATTGAACATTTTGGGGAAGGTACGCGCTTTCTGGAATTTTATGGATTAGCACCGAGGGAACAGCTCACCAATAGGGATCAACTAAATCACTTTGGCGAACTTATGGGGCTGAAGTTCAGTATACCTGCCATGAAATTTGACAATTGGAATCAGGCTCTTACGACATTAGCTGGGTTGACATCGGAAGGGCGCGTGATTATTTTTCTTGATGAGATATCGTGGATGGCAGGTCGAGATCAGGATTTTGCTGCAAAACTCAAGGGAGTTTGGGATACAAAATTCAAGAAAAACAACGAGCTTATTCTTGTTCTTTGTGGCTCCGTGTCTTCGTGGATACAGGAAAATATTCTCAATGACAAAGGATTTATGGGCAGGGTTTCGCTCGTCATTAACCTGGAGGAAATGCCGCTTTATGATGCCAATAAATTTTGGGGAAATCGGACCATTTCATCGTACGAAAAATTCAAGTTATTGTGTGTAACAGGTGCGGTTCCAAGATATTTAGAAGAAATTCAACCGAATGAAACAGCTGAGCAGAATATTAAGAGGATGTGTTTTAGTAAGGGCGGCATTTTGGTAGAGGAGTTTGATAAAATTTTTAGAGATATTTTTGGGAGACGCGCAGACGACTATAAAAGGATTATTCAAGTTCTATCACACGGCAATCTTGATCAAACAGAAATTTGTAAAAGGCTGGGTGTTCGTCAAACAGGTGGTTTCAGTAAGATGCTGGCTGTATTACAGCAAGCCGGTTTTCTTGCTCGGGATTATGTCTGGAATGGAAATCGTAAAAGAGTCAAACTATATAAATATCGCCTCAAGGACAATTATCTTCGGTTTTATAGCAACTATATCGAACCAAAGAAGGAATTGATCGAGCAAGGAATTTATCACGATCTCCATTTAGAGGAATTACCTGAATGGCTGACTATTATGGGATTGCAATTTGAAAACCTTGTCTTGAACAATTTGAGCGCCATCCAACGCATACTGCAAATTGCACCCGCTTCCGTGTTAAGTATCTCTCCCTACTTTCAGCATAAAACTATCAGAGAGGAAGCCTGCCAGATTGATCTTTTAATTCAGACGCGACACACCTTGTATGTTTGTGAAATTAAATTCCGAAAGCAAATCGCATTGAGTGTGATTGATGAGGTTAAAGAGAAAATTCGCAAGTTAAAAATTCCTAAAACGGTATCAGTCCGTCCTGTATTGATATATGAGGGCGAATTATCCAGTAATATCAGATCTGAAAACTTCTTTAGTCATCTGATTTCTTTTGAGGATTTACTGTGATGTGAGCAAGCTGCAGAGTAGGCTGCAGAGTAGGTGGGAAGGTTAAAGTTGTGGCAGTAACAAGTGTGGGGGGCGTTTTTTTACAGGGAGAGCTGCAGGAGATAGATTACAGAGAGAGCTTGTCAGAGGCGTGTGGGGTGCCAGAGGTGTTGGTGGGGAATGTCTGGGCAGCTTTTTTTTTAACATATCATGCTTCTAGGTGATATGGACCCCACCGCGGTAGCGGCATATGCATCAGGCTAAGGGATGTTGGTATAATAAACGTTATAGCTGACATAGGCTTCTGGGGTATTTTTCACCACAGAGTGCACAGAGGACACAGAGAGAACAGAACCGAAGATGCATTTTCAGCGAGCGTATGCTCGCTGAAGTCCAAGCATATAAAAATCGCATGGCAAATTTATTTGCCAATCGATTTTTATATGTTTGGACTTTTCCACTTTCAGTGGAAAAATGCATCGAACAACCCAAACTTCTCTGTGCGCTCTGTGTCCTCTGTGGTAAAAAAATTTGCCAAATCAGGGATTTACAGAGCCCTGACCTTAGCCTGATGCGTATGCGGTAGCGGTGGAATTCATTAGCCCCGCGTGGAGCACGGCCGTAGCGTGGGGTTGAGAGAACGGTTAAAAAAACAGAGCTGCGGTAGCAGCGATACAAATATAACAAGCAGGCTTGACAATCACCAAGTTTTTTGGTAACATGACTAAAAAACTTGGTGATTATGTTTGAGTATCTTTTTGGCAATGCCATTATCGAAAAAGTATTGTTTTACATACTGACAAACCAAAAATGCTATCCTTCCCAATTAATGACACTATTTCATATTCCTCTTTATAGTTTTCAGTGTGCCTTAGCAAGACTAGAAAAAGGTGGTATTGTAGTCAGTCACAAAGAAGGGAAGACACGTCTTTACCAATTCAATCCACGATATCCTTTTTTGAATGAATTAAAGGCATTTTTAGAAAAAGCATATATTTGTTTTCCCGATGAAATACGTCAAAAATACTATGAGCCTCTTGTAAGAAAACGACCACGTCGTGCTGGAAAGCCATTATGATTAACTGGGCTCACATTTCACTGCGTGATTTTGCAGGATTTATATCCGAAGAACTACGAAACAGAGGTGTTGATACAATTCTGGTCGGTGGCGCTTGTGTGACGATTTATACAGCGAATCGTTATCAATCATATGATCTGGATTATGTTACATATGAAGACTTGCGGAATGTAAAAAAAATATTAACCGAACTTGGCTTTACTGAAAAACAAAAATATTTCCAGCATAAAGACTGTCCTTGGTTAATAGAATTTGTGTCTCCTCCAGTAGCTGTAGGGGCAGAATTCGTAACGCACTTCAACAATGTTAAAACTCCATTAGGAACCATCAAAATGCTTTTGCCTATTGACAGCGTCAAAGATCGATTAGCCAGTTTTTATCATTGGGGCGATAAAATGAGCTTGGATCAGGCAGTAAATATATGCATAGATCAAAAAATTGATTTTGATAATCTAGAAGAATGGTCGCGCCACGAAAAATGCGAAGAAAAATTCAAAATTTTTAAAATGTTGTTTAAAAATAAATGCGAAACTCAGGAGCAGAAATAGAATTTACAATCCTATGGGCACAAAATCCAGTTGGATTTTGTGCCCATTGGTAGCCATTCGGTAGTGCGATGACCCTGCGCCACTGTAGTGACATATGCATCAGGCTAAGGCCATGGGGATAATGTGTAGAGCCTTACCACGTTGTGACTAATATGGACCCCACCGCGGTAGCGGTGGAATTCATTAGCCCCGCGTGGAGCACGGCCGTAGCGCATGCGCTACGGTCGGCGAAACGTATCATTACTCGATTTTTCACTTTCATTATAAAAAAATTGGACATTGACGAATTTTCCTCTTGCATAAAAATCACAATCCAGTTACGTTTTCTACTACTACTTTAGGAGATTGTGTCATGATGCATCGATTGTTTTGGCTACTAGCCTTGTTTACTTCATCTTTTCTGTATTCCTCTGCGCCAAGTGATGTGATTCCACAGGCACTTGTGGGAGGCTATGTCGATGCCGTCAGCGGCGACTTCGTCGACTGCGAAAACGATTTTACACTTGCATCCATAGACACACTTTCTTTGGTAAGATCCTACTCAAGTAGCTGGGGACAGTGGCGACTTCTCCCACACCTCATCCTTATCGACGGCAAAGTGCATAAATCTCATACGCGTGTGGCCCACGCCTTTGACAGCACCGGCACTCCTTTCGAGTGCATCCGCAAACACCATGCATCGCACTACAGCTGCCGATTTGAAACGCCCATCCCAAGCACCGCGCGGCAGTATGCATACTTTGCTGATAATAGCGCTCAGCGCCATGACGACCATTTTCTCGTTACGATGCCAGATGGCACTCTAAGGTCATACCATAAGGTTTCTGCCGCGCAGTGCCGCCCGCTGGGACCACTATCTGTGCCGCTCCAAGAATATTCTCTCAGCGATAAAGACTATTTTCGTCTTACCTCTGAGCGCCTGCCATCAAATAATAAACTCCTCTACCATTACACCAAAGAGGGACACCTGCAAGCTATAGAACTTGTTGATAGAAAAGGAAAATCCTATGCAGCACTTCTCTTTCAATATGCAGAAAACATGCTCACGGTTATCTGCCGAGCCTCTGGCAGCGAAAGGCAAATCGCTACCTACCATTGTAAAGATGGGGTGCTTACATCTGTCACGAGAGCTACAAAACCCAATATTGCCTATGCCTACAAGAGCATACAGGGCAAGATGTGTCTTATAAAAAAGGAGCTTCCAGAGAATCACCATGTCCGCTGTGCCTACGACGACTCTGCAAGGGTTGTGGAGCTTTCCTCTCCCTCACACCATGCCCCGATCTACACCTTCCGCTATGAACAAGGCCGCACTGAGGTCACCGATCCGTTTAATACCGTAGCTCGCTTTTCTTATAATGGCGCTCTGCTGTCAGCGATAGAATATTTTCAGAGTAGATCCATACCACTGCGTAAAGACACTTTCAACTGGAATGCCTCTGATGCAAACAATGTCCAGACCCTGCGATGCTACACCCTGAGTGAGCCCAATGCAAATACCTCATGGCGATGCATCCATGCCGTTCGCTATGCGTATGACAAAAAAGATACACAGCGCACCATTCGTGAAGATACCTACAAAGCCTCCAGCTCTGATGTAACTGCCGCAATTCAGTTTGATGGAAGCGGCCTTCCTAATGGTGATAATAAAAGCAGCATCAGCACTACCTATTCTACAGAGCATCCTTGGCACCTGCGCGAATTTGAAGACAGTGCAGGAACCTCTATACACTACCATTATAGTGATACAAGCAATCGACTTACTGAAAAACTAACATTCAAGAATTCGAAAATAACACATAGAGAGTTTCTAGAATATGATAGTGCCACAGGACAGCTTATAGAGGCGATACAAGATGATGGCGAGTCAAAATCGAAAGAGAATCTCTCAGGTGCCACTGTACGGACAATACGAAAAATCACGCCTCGTCGCTTTCTCGCACACGATGAGGAGATGATTGCAGAGCAGCGCTATAATCCCAAAACCCACAAGAAATGCTTTGTCACCGGTAAGGGTACCATCTATGATGCCTACGGCAATAGCATCAAAACCATCCTCTACAATACAAAAAGGAAGCGAGCAAAGATAGAAGAATTTGCCTACGATGACCACGGCAACTGCACGCGCTCTGTAAACTCTATTGGTGAAGTAACGCTCTGCCACTTCGACATGAACGATAACTGCATCCAGATAGAGGCCCCAGGCATTACTGTCGACCATACTTATGATCACGCAGATCGCCTCATTGCTACTGCTAAAAGGTATGCAGAGGGAAATATCGTCACCACGCGTGCAGCTTATGATGCGTTCGATCGCCTTGCCTCTTCTAAAGATCGTTATGGCAATGAAACGCAATATATGTATGACGCATTTTCCAGATGTACCGGCATTAGTTATCCCAAAAACGAAACGGGGTTTTGCCTCCATGAGCAATTTGACTACGACCTTCTCGGCAATTGCCGCACGTTTAAAAACCAAAAAGGAGAAGCTACATGGTATCGCTATAACGGTAATAACCAACTCATCTCTGTACGCTATCCAGACCTCGCTGTGGAGGAATTTTTATATAATAAGCAAGGCAGGCTTCATCGAAAACTCAATACCAACAATACTGCCACCACCTTTACCTACGATGATGACCACAATCTCAAAAACATTCAAACACAGCTTATCGGTGGAGACAACAGAGTTGGACAGAAACTCTCCAGCATAGATGTGACCTATACTGATAAACAGCCTGTAGAGACAAAAAAAGAACATGGCAAGGCAATAACGAGATCGTATGATCGCTATGGCCGTCTAAAATCTCAAATCGAAGCCAATTCCAAATCTAAAAAAGAATATCACTATGACACCCTCCACAGACTT
>JABDDE010000041.1 GCA_013287775.1 Chlamydiota bacterium | reverse complement strand
TATTCAATATCCCGGTCTTCATGCCGCGATCCGTATTCAATACCCCGGTCTTCATGCCGCGAAGCGACATTGAAGACCAGGGGAACAATCAATAAATTCCGTTTTCTCTCTAATCTCCCTATTACCTCACCCCGATGCCGTCACGATAACGCGTGCAAGCGCATCTTGTGAATAGCCGTACGGGATGACTTCCATATGCACAATGCGCACGCTCTCTTTTTTGGCACCTCTCTCAATTGCCTGCTGGATGGCCGCTGTCTTCATCTCGGCAAATATTTTTTCTTTGTCACTGAGCGAGACAACCGCGTCAGCACGTGCTGAGACCTCTGCAAGAGCTGCTCCATAGGCATTGGCAACATCAAAGTGAGCAGGGATATGGCAGTCAATCTTTGTGCCGAAGAGAAGGGGAGCGCCACCGCCTACGGCAATGATAGGGATGTCAGGATGCTTGGCTGCAATGCGGGAAAATGCCCGTTGCAGGGCAGCGTCAACCTGTTGCATAATCCCCTGAGCATCCTCTGCTGTGAGGGGAATCCCATGAGTGCGTGCCTCTTCAATCTCCATAATACCAAGCCGTAGCGCCACATCGGTAAGCGTTACTGTATCACCACCAAAGCAGCTAGCTTTGGTTCGTAAAAGCCTGGCAACACTCTCGGGGCCTACCTTGCCTTCCTTGACAATGCTACCGCCTCCAAGGGCAAGTGACAGAGTATCTGGCATGGGCAGCTGCAGCTTCACACCGCCAAGACATACGGCTTTCGTTGATCGCTTGGCAAAGCCATCAATAACCAGCCCAATATCTGACGAGGTGCCCCCAATATCGATCACAGCCCCCTTTTGCATACTCGCCAAGGTAGCAGCGCCTCGAAAAGAATTTGTCTGCCCGCAAGCAACCGTGAAGATAGGAAATTCAAGCGCTTCTCGCATGTCCATGATGCTGCCATCATTATGAATCATGGAAAGGGGAGCGCTGATTCCAAGCCTCTTAAGCGCCGTTTCAAGCTTTTGAAATCCCGTGCGTATCACCTGTTTGAGTGCCGAGTTCAATATGGTCGCATTTTCCCTTTCGAGAAAGCTCAGGCCCCCTATGTCCGACGAAATGCTCAATGGCAAATCATAGAACAAATCTTGGCATATCTCTTGTACCATGCGCTCTTGATCAGCTTTCATAGGAGCAAAGACGCCAATAATACTCAAGGCCTGAGCTCCCATATCTTTGAGCTTAGCAATTGCGCTCAAAGCATGCTGTGGGCAAAATGGCGTGATGGGCACGCCTGTGCATTCATAGCCTCCGGCAATGGTCTCACAGCCTACAATTACTTTTTTTCTGAGCTCTACTGGCCATGTAGCGCCTGGGGCGATATCGGGATTTTGTCCCGCAATTCGAAGCACCCCTACACGCAGGAGCCCTTTTTCTTGTACAATAGCATTCGTCGCATGTGTGGTTCCAATGCGTACTGAGGTAATATTGCAGCCATCATCTGGGAGTAGCTTCAAAATGCCGGCAGTAACACCCTCTTCAATAGAAGCCGTTGTGGGCTCTTTCACAGCCCGTATAATTTTTTTATCCTCGTCAACTAAGACGAGGTCGGTGTTTGTTCCACCAATATCAATACCTATAATCATATTTTTACTCCAAATTTTTCAGGCCCTACAAGGGCAAGCCCTGCCTCTGTTTTCCAAATGGGGGGGCTATCAATTGCTACAATATGCACTGAGAGTCCAAACGATATTTGTTCAATACTGAGTGGCAATCCCGTTTCAGCATCGACCACAGCAATAATATCTGGGGTCATGATGATGGGAGTGGTATCCTCATACACGATGAGGTATTCATTTTGATACGAAATGGTGTATGAAGAGGCGCCTGTCACAGTAAACGATCCTCGCAAAAAGCCATCTTGAATGGTGTGTGCGACATCTGAAATCACCCCTGATGCCACAAAACATATCTCTGCATTTTCTTGTAGCTTTCCATCCAAAAAAAGCTGTCCCAGCTTTTGAGCACGTGTGTACGAGCCCTTGATAAGCGCTTGTTTTGCCTCTTTTCCATTCATAATATAGAGTGAGGCAAAGGCAACCGAGCCCATAAGGGTGCATAGAGCACGAAAGAACGCCTCCACATCACGCGCCTTAGGAAGACGCAAGATACCGCTTCTGCCTATGCTGTCAGCAATAAATGCAGGGCTTGGGGATATTCCAAAGAGCGAACATGCCGACATCTCAAGCTGCGGAAATGCCCGACCTATCGTGTCTGCATCGAGGGCAGGGATGCCATACTGCGATGCCGCACACAAGGGTGCAAAGGCGTTAGAGCCGCCAATTTCTGCCGCTACTACATAGGATGGGCGCCTGCCGTAAACTTTTTCAAATTCTGTCAGGACCGCTGTCATCTCCATGCCACTTGTCAGTTTTTCCACCGAGACAAGAGGCGCTCCCATATAGCCTACAGGCATGATGAGCGCGTCATCGGCAATGTCATTGACATCGACAAGGGGTATAGGGCCATTTTTGGCTATACATTCTTTGGCTCGTATACATTCATATTCGGGGTGACCACCACCTCCCGAGCCAAGTACAATCGATCCGATTGATATAACATCTAAATCTTGTTCATTAATATATCTACACTTCATATACCTCCGTTATTGTTTTTATGGTATTTTTTGATACGCCCAACATAGTCACTGCTGCGACGAGCATAGCATCCAGGATAGCGACTTCTGAGATGAAGCTCCCCAGGAGCATATTGGCGATACCCGCTGCAGTCCCCGCGATAAGGCTAAAAAGAGACAACGCCGCTTGCGGTGTTTTTCGCAAGAAGGCGACCAATATCACGCCGCCCATGCTTGCCACTCCAATTCCCATAAGGTCGAGGATCTGGGAGAGGTTGGCAAGCAGTGGGATAGCAGAAAGGATGGAGCACATGAGAGCCGTAATCAGCGCACTCTGCCTTTCCGTCAAGCGAGGGCAAAGAACATGCATTGCCGTCGCTGCCGAATAGAGGTTCGTATTATTGGTTGTCCATCCAGCACACAGGATGAAAATACTTACCCACACTGCAAAGAGGGGATGATCCATAATGGTCAGTGCCTCTGGCAGCGTTTTTGCTTCTGTCCAAAAGCCCAAAAGCACCCCTATAAGCTCCACGGCGGGAATGCCAACGAGAAAGGTGAGCACTGTTGCAATCATGCTATCTCGTTTAGTTGCCGCATGCCGAAAAAAGGTTGGCAGGTCCACCACAGCGGCAATAGATGCCGCTATCACAAGCGAAAAGCACTTTGATGAAAAACCCTCACCTGTTTTGGCAATCCCATCTACGAACACAGACAGTGGGCTTGTTGCCTGTGCATAATAGAGGGCAGCGGCAAGCGTTGCTAGCATCATAGGAAGGGTGAGGGTTGCAAGTACTGAGACCCCACGCACACCAAAGACAGCCGTGCTGCACATGAGGAGCGATAATCCCACGCTCACCATGGTATTGGGCATATCGATTCCAAAATAGTGAATGAACAGCTTTTGTATGTCTCCACTCATCACTTGAGTTTGAATTGCAAACCATGAAATGAGAGAAAATGCTAAAAAGCAAGCGGCAATATATTTCCCAGAGGGCCCAAAATAGTATTCTGCATTGGCAGCAGTTGACTTTTTGCTCTGAAATGCCATCTTGGCAGTGACATAGGCAAGGCAAAAGAGCACGATGTTGCCAAGAATAATGGCGCTCATCGCGGCACTAAGGCCTGCTTTTTTTGTCAGTTCATAGCCTATTAAAATGACGGGGAGGCATATTGCCCCTCCAAGCTGGATGGAGGACAGCGCCATCCAGTTTTGTGGTTTTTCCATTGTATACTCCTAATTTCACGCCATGTGCGACTTTTCCTTGCGGAAAAGTGCACATGGCAAAAGAATGCACATAGTGCCAATACATTTAATTCGATTTAAAGTAATTTTTTTATTTTATAAACAAAAGCATGTTATTAATCATGCATGGTGTATTTATAAAAAATATTAAAAAATGTTATTATCGCCAAAAATGGCGATGATAATGATGGAAGCGGCGATAAAAGCCGAAGAAGAGGATGGCAAAGAAATGAATGAGACTAGAAATGAGAGTACTTCTAGCTATTGTATTTTGCTGAGTTGCGCACGATAGTATGTGTTGCATATTTTACCTCCTGATGGTTGCACACATTAGTGTTAGGTACGAGTATCTGATCGTACCATTAATTACTTATTAGATTTTAAAATGATCAAAAAGTATTATCGCCAGTACTGGCGATAATTGAAAGAGAAATTGCCAGCACAATGATGTGTGGCAAAAAAGTGACGGAAAAATGAAAAAAAGCCACCCACGATGCTTTTTGAAAGCATTTGCTTTGAAAGTAGTAGTTGTGAGCTTATGTTGTTCATATATTCCTTATTTCCATTATTTTACCAAAGGTGTTGTCTTTTTTGCAACGAAATTTATTAAGCCGATTGGTACAGTCGAAGTTGTTGACACAAAAACACAATGGTATATTGACACAATGTGCCAGAAATGATATACTGATGGATATAGAAGAGGAGATAAAAAATATGGCAATTACTTTGAATTTAGATGCAAGGCATCGTGTCAATTTGACAAAATTACTTCCCGATCTCAATATACATTCGGTAAAAGCATATGTGAAAGACGATAAAATTATTTTGGAGCCTTTGGTGACAATTCCAGCTCGCGAATTATGGTTGTATGAAAATCAAGAAGCTTTACAATCGGTGAAAAAAGGATTGAAGGAAGCTGCTCTAGGCAAGCTTGTTGATAGGGGTTCTTTTGCACAATATGCCAACGATGAAATTTGAAATAAAATTCACTATCAACGCAGATGCTCAATTAACTGCTCTTGAGAACGCAAATGATAAAAAAGCCCTTCTAAAAGCTGTAAGAAAGGCATTCAGCTACATGGAAATAAATATCCGACATCCATCGTTACGTACACACAAGTATGATAGTTTGCGAGGACTGAATGGAGAAGAGGTCTTTGAAGCGTATGTTCAAAACAATACGCCTTGCGCTTGGCGTATTTTTTGGCATTATGGACCAGGAAAAAATCAGATCACGATACTTGCTATAACGCCTCATCCCTAATACTTGCGTCATGTGCTATTTTCCGTTAGGAAAATTACACATGACGTTATTTTATACAACAAGTGCCACACTGAGCACTGCCCTGATAACGGCATCTTTCGCGGCCTGAGCAGCAACGTGTGCTGCATCTACATGTGCAGCCGCCGCATTGCGGTAATCAAAAAGCGAGGTATCTAAGTGTACTGCTAACGAGTGTACATCTTGATGCTGGGCGATAGCATTATTATACGTTTGTCGAGCCTCAAGCTGCAGCTCTTCAATGCTCTGAGCATGAGGAGCTCTTCCTAGCGTTTCTCTTTCTTCACTCAGCTCTTCTAAGACAGAAAGGGCACTTGATAACTGGTTGAGAGCATGTGCTCTCTCTGCTTCAGCTGTTGCATTATTGCATACGATGTCAAGAAGGCGGCTCACCTCTGTTTTTGCATTCATAATCGCTGCTACTTTTGCCGCTAATGCATCGCCTATACGTCGTGCTGATTCAAGAGCCTGACGCTCTACTTCAGCTGCAATTTTAAGTGAGTTGATTAATTGCACTGTACGGGGAATATCTTTAGGCAATATGGGAGCTTGAGTAAAAGCGCGCTCTGCTGCTTGATACGCTTCTTGTGCAGCAGCATACGTTTGTCCCACTTCAGCTATGCCTTGGAGAAGGCTACTTCGATCAGTAGGTTCAGAAGAAGAAGGGAGACGCAGCGCATTAGTAACAATAGTATCAGCAGCTTGCTGCGCTCTCCTTTGAGCCTCTTGTGCCGCTCTTGTATGGTTTTCAATAGCAGCTGCAGTTGTCGCTGTTATAGCGGCGCTATAATCTATGGTGTAATTTATTGAGGAGCGATGAAAGGGATCGTAGTGAGGAAGGATGGGGGTTGGCTTCAATGCTCGAAGAGCAGCTAATTGCACCTGCGTACCTTCTAGTAATGAAGTCGCAGAGGCAACAGCTGCCGTTGCCAGCTCTACCGTAGCTGATACCCCGATTCTTGCCTCCACTTGAGTTCTTGGAGGTATGCGGCGAGCAATTTCTCGGGTGAGTGGCTCGCAGACAATTTGAGTGTCTCTTCCACCAATAATCTCATTCACAATGGCAAGCAAATTACACAATTGTTGGAGCTCTGGCAACGAGAGTCGCTGCAGTTCATTGGGATGTAGTTGTAGCTGTGAAAACGCTCTTCGAATGGTGTCTAAGGCCGCATGATTCACGCTGCCACCTTGGTGTTCAGTTACTTCTAATATCTCTCTATTTTCGGGTTTTGCAATCAGAATGCTGTGTGCAATCGACGTAATCGTGCTGTTATGCAGTCTATCTGCTTCACTAAGGGTATTGAGTTGTGTTCGTCGCTCATTAGTGACATGACACACATTCAATATGGTTTCATAAGCGTTTAATAACCTGGTTGTTTCTGTATGTATATTTGGCATTAGGCTCATAAGCCCTCCTTATATTGTTTTATTTCATTGTTTCACGTAATTATTTTATTGTCAATATTTTACCTATGAGCGCAAAATCCAGTTGGATTTTGTGCTCATAGTATTGATTGTTCCCCTGGTCTTCATGTCGCGGAGCGACATTGAAGACTAGGGGAACAATCAATAAATTCCGACATCATAAACTCCCACGCTGCCACCGGGTTGTGCGCTACGCGCACCACAATTATGTCAAACACAAATGGGTTTCGCTGCTGCCGCAGCTCTGTTTTTTTACCCGTTTCCCTAACCCCACGTTCCGCTCGGCCCGCGCGCTAATAGCGCGCGGCCTTCACTGCACGCGGGGCTAGAGCCGCAAATTTCGCCACTACCGTGGCGAGGTCCTGGGTTAAACGATCACCCCCACATGTTGCCTGAAGGGCAACAACAGATTTTTGTTCTATTGTTGCCCTTCAGGCAACATATGGAGTATCTTCTCGTTATTTACAAATCTCCTTCAGTCACTACATGGCTACCAATGAGCGCAAAATCCAACTGGATTTTGCGCGCATAGGATATATTGCCTTATTTCATTGACAATAACAAACAACTGTTATTACAATCGCTTTATATTTTCCGAGCGAAAAATCCAACTGGCTTTTTAAACATTCGGTAGTCTGCGGAACGCAGATCACCGAATGTTTACCTGGCTTTTGGGCTCAGAGAATATTTGTAATTTTTGATTTTTTTATTAAATTTAATTTATGTGAGATAAATTATGAGTATAATACCAAGTAGTACAAGTTCGAGCTGGTCCACAAATAGCTGGTCTGGTTCTTCGACCCAAAGCTCGTTATCTAGTTCGAGCTTGCCGAGTAGTGCAAGTTCGAGTTGGAGCTGGTCTGGTTCTTCGACCCAAAGCTCGTTATCTAGTTCGAGCTTGCTGAGTAGTGCAAGTTCGAGTTGGAGCTGGAGCTGGTCTGGTTCATCGACCCAAAGCCAGTCATGTAGTCCGAGCTTGCTGAGTAGTGCAAGTTCGAGTTGGAGCTGGTCTGGTTCATCGACCCAAAGCTCGTCATGTAGTCCGAGCTTGCCAAGTAGCGCAAGTTCGAGTTGGAGCTGCTCTGTTTGGAACTGGTCTGGTTCATCGACCCAAAGCCCGTTATCTAGTGCGAGCTTTTCAGTAGTAGCTTGTCCACTGCCGAGTTTATCATCAGACTGTGCATTTGTTCCCGATAATATCGTTTCGACAATTTTACGACGGGCACTTGGCACAAATACAACCCTTACCTGGAGAGAACTGTTGCAGGTGGAGCGCTACATGCGTCGGGTAAAAGTCCTTGACCTGCGCTTGCAGCCACCACCCAATGTAGAAATGAATATGCGGGCATATCCCATGTTTGGAGAAGCACTATTAGTCCAACTAGTAGGACTCAATTTCTTCGCATTAGAAAATATTAGAGAGATAAATGCTTCAGGCACTTTTTATACTTTGACACGCGACGGATATTGTTTTCCATGTGTAGAAAAATTAACAGTCGATGATGGTCTGGTTGCCTCAGGACCTATAAGCGGGCTACGAAGATTGACATCCCTCTCTTTAAGAAATGCTATATTTTGGGACGTCGATGATAACAATTCGGGTACTCTAACACCTGTTCAACTCTGTGGGTCGTTGGGACTCTTGGGTATTCAACAGCTTAATATACGAGGTCTTAAGGTGTTGCTGCAACGATCTAGCCGTCCTGCATTTTTTATTAACATTGACACAGCTGAACAAGATGGCCACCTACGTGTAAATGTGTCGGAGGCGAGGCCTTTGGTGGGAACAATTCTTACTTAGCCTGATGTGTATGCGTGGAGCGCAGCCGTGTGCGCATACGCGCACGCGGCTGACAGGGAATGTTATATGACATAATGGTTAACACCATGTGCAATTTTCCGATGGGAAAATTGCACATGGTGTTAACATTGTTTATACCACAGCGAAGCCCCTACAGACGCAATGATTATGGCAGCAATGGTGCACAGGGACATTGCAATCGAAATCGTATACCATGGCTCTATGAGCATTTTACAGCCTATAAAGAAGAGAATGATACAGACGCCATAGTGCAAAAGAGAAAATGTGCGCAGCATATGCTGCACCACAAAATAGAGCGAGCGAAGACCTGCGATGGCACAGGCATTGGAGCTGAAAATAATAAATGGATCCTGTGTGATGCCGAAAATAGCAGGAATTGAGTCAAGGGCAAACATAAGATCACAGCCCTCTATCATTAGCAGTGTTAAAAAAAGTTTTGTCATATATAGTTTGCTCTCTTTGCGTATAAAAAACGTCTCTGCTTCTCCTTCATAGAGTGGAAGCCAGCGCTTGAATTTGTTGGCCTTAAAGCTAATCTGAGGGGTTTGTTTCTTAAAATGATACAGCGAAGTAGCAATAAGAAAGCCTCCAAACAAGTACATAATCCAGTGAAACTTTGTCACCAGGGCAATGCCAGCGATAATGAAGAGTAGCCGAAAGAGAAGCGCCCCCATAATGCCCCAAAACAAGATGCGAGGCTGCTGGTGCGCGGGTATTTGCATACTCTGAAACAGCACTAAAAACACAAATAAATTATCAATACTTAAAGTAAGCTCAATGATATATCCTGTAAAGAACTGCAAGCCTGCGTGCCAGCCCTTGAGCATGATCAGCACAGCATTAAAGAAGAGCGCTGCCGCTATCCATACAGCAGAAAAAACAAGCGCTTGCCTCAGTGAGAGCGCCTGTGCTTTGCGAAAAGAGAGGTCCAGAAAAATAAGCAGGAGCAGAATACTGCTAAATGCCAGCCACATCATTATTTACTCTCACGCGGTGGTGTGAGATGCAGTACCACCATTGTCTCTACATGCGTCGTTTGAGGAAACATATCATATGCCTTGATCTCAACCATTTCATACATCGCAAGTTTCTTGAGATCGCGAGCAAGTGTCGGTGGCATGCAGGATATCATGATCAAAAACGGTGGCTGGCAGGCAAGAATATGGTCTATTACCTGTTCTGAAAGGCCTTGACGCGGCGGGTTTACTATCCATACATCAAAGGCTCTTTTTTTTACTTCGCGCAGTAGTTGCTGTTCCACCATGCCAGCAACAAAAGTGACATCTCTACAGCCATTTGTGAGGGCGCTTTTTTTGGCACATTTTACAGCTTGCTTGTTGCATTCAATACCGACAACGTTATGGCCTTGTCTTGCGGCAAGTAAAGATAGTATTCCCACGCCGCAATAGAGGTCGAGAACAGCGGCTTTGGGAGCAAGCCTCTTCATGATGGCGAGCACATCGTGATAGAGGAGAAGGCTCTGTTCAGGATAGTTTTGCAAAAATACGCGAGGAGAGGTATATATCTTGAGGCCATCGACTTCCTCTTCAAAGCACCCTTCTTTGTCACATCCTTCCTTGATTCTGTGCAGGCTACCATCTGGGCGTTTCATAATCGTACCATCCAGTGAGTTTTGGAATGGTACAAGCGACTCTTCAGTAAAAATAGGGCAGTGGTCGATAGCAACAAGCGAGACGTTATCGCGAGCATAATACCCAGTTTTTCCCTCTCTAGCATGTAGGGAGATTTTTCTTCGATATGCAAACTGCTTTTGTGCTGGGACGATTTCTATGGGGTGCTCTAATCGAAGTGCCTCCTGAACCATCTGTTGTTTGAATTCAAGTTGCTTTGTATAGGCAATGTGTTGCAGCTGACAGCCACCGCACACGCCAAAATATGAACATTTTGGCTGTATTCGAAATGGGACTTGTGTAACTACCTGTTCGAGCGTTGCAACGAGGTAGGAGCGTTTTTTCTGGGTAATCCGAACGATTACCTCCTCTCCAGGGACCACATCGGCCACAAAAACCACCATGCCCTTATGGCGAATAAGCCCTTGGCCACCAAACACGAGCTTTTCAACTACACCTTGTATTGTCTCACCTTCTTCCATGGGCTTAAGTATAACATATGGCAGAATACTTTCGTCATGTGTGAATTTTCCTTCAG
Organism: Chlamydiota bacterium; assembly: GCA_013287775.1. Classification (GTDB taxonomy): domain Bacteria; phylum Chlamydiota; class Chlamydiia; order Chlamydiales; family FEN-1388; genus JABDDE01. The sequence goes on along the minus strand of JABDDE010000041.1, from coordinate 8,620 downwards.
GAAAATTCACACATGACCGTTGAATTTAGACTTGCAAAACATCTCATTTTATGCTATATTAGACTTAAAATAGGTCTAAATATGAAAGAAATTCTTCGCGATATCATCATTGAGTTTCATAAAAGCGAGTTACCTGCGCTTATTCCAAGGGACATTAGTATTGCACAGCTTCCAGAAGATGTGAGAAAGGCTTTTGTATTCATCGGTATGCGACGAGTAGGCAAAACCTATCTTATGTACCAGGATATACACCAGAAAATACGTCAAGGCATTGCAAAGGAGAAAATCCTTTACATAAATTTTGAAGATGATCGGCTGTCGCGCTTTACTGTAGATGATTTTCAGACTATTTTAGATGTCTATTTTCAACTCTACCCGCAATTTGCCGATGCACGTGATCTATCTTTTTACTTTGATGAAATTCACAATATTCCTGGTTGGGAAAAATTTATCAGGCGTCTTTTAGATAAAGAAAAAATGCATCTTTTTATTACAGGCTCTTCCGCAAAATTATTAAGCAAAGAAATAGCGACTAATTTGCGCGGCAGGTGCATTGAACAAGAAGTATTCCCATTGAGTATATCTGAGTATCTCACGCATCAGGGCATTACGGAGCGCACAAGATTCACAAGTAAAGAAAAAGCCGCCATACAACACTATACCGAGCACTATCTCAAGAGAGGAGGTTTTCCAGAAACACTTGAGCTTGTAGATAGTATGCAACTCCAAATCATTCAGACATATGTCAATTCGTGTGTGTTTCGCGATGTTATCGATCGTTACCAATTGAGCAATCCTCACATTATAAAAATGTTTTTAATTCATTGCTTGCAAAACCTAGCCTCACCGCTAAGTGTGACCAAGGTCTACAACACATTTAAATCTCGTGGCGAAGAATTAACACGTAGCCATTTATATGAATATTTAGATCATTTTGAAGATGCGTATCTTGTTTGTAGTGTGCCGATTTTTGATTTTTCTACAAGAAAGCGCCAGGTGAATCCAAGTAAAATCTACTGTGTGGACACAGGGATCATCACAAGTTATTCAATGAAACCGGCAACTCTTTATAGCACCCGCCTCGAAAATGCCGTATATCTCGAGCTGCGACGCATGAGGCCCGAGCATATTTTCTACCACAAAACAAAAAGCGGCAAAGAGGTTGATTTTGTCGCCCAATACCCCAACGGAAAAATTGATCTATTTCAAGTATCGGTTGATGTACAAGATGAAAAAACCAGGAAGAGAGAACTCGAGGCAATCATTGAAGCAGCTTCAGAATTCGACATAAAAGATGCCTACATCATTACGACAGACAGTAAAGAGACTGTAGAAGTAGGCTCTCTCACTATTCGGATTTTGCCATACTGGGAATGGGCAATAGGTGCACATGACATATAATATACCCTGCCCCCCATGGAATGGACTGGGGAGGAAACTAGAAAGCTTGATGAGGCGCGCCCTCCTTGAATTCGAGATGGTGCATGAGGCCAAGAAAGTAGCAGTTGCCTTAAGTGGTGGCAAAGATAGTATTGCCCTGCTCGCGATGCTTAAGGCAGTATCAGGACGGGGATTTCCTCCTTTTGAGCTCATGGCCATTCATATTAGCGGAGAGGCAAGCTGTGGGGCAGGGGTGGGAAGTGGTTTTCTCCAGAGCATGTGTGATGGCTTGGGTGTGCCGCTGATACAACGCAGCTCCAAACATACCCTTGAAGGGCTTGAATGTTACAGCTGTTCTCGTGAGCGCCGGTCCCTTATTTTTCAGGCTGCAAAAGAGCACGACTGCACTATAATTGCCTTTGGGCATCACGAGGACGATAATGCACAAACGGTTCTGATGAATTTATTTCATAAAGGGGAGTTTGCGCCACTTTTGCCAAAAATCAGTATGGTGGATTACGGAATTACCATTATTCGCCCTTTCATATACGTGGAGGAGCGAATGCTTATAGAATTTGCAAAGCTTCAGGGGTTTCATCGCATCACCTGTCAGTGCCCTGTGGGTCAAGTATCGAAGCGAAAAAAAACGAAAGAGCTGCTCGAAGAAATCCAGGAGCATTTTCCCCATGCGCGACATAACATCGCCGAGGCTGCTCTTACGCATGGTTCTCGAAAGGCATTACGTTTGCCTTGGAGGTGCTTGCAAAATTCCGTTGGCGACAAAATTTGATGATTTTGGCGATGGGGAAAACCTTTTGCAAATTGACATACTCCCTCGAGTAGGCTATTTGCAAAAGGTTTTTGCCGAGCGACAAAAGCGCGAATTTTGGCCCAAATCGGAATTTTGCAAGTACCTCCTTGATACGAATTCGTAAATATGGTATAACTGTTCCATTATGTCGTTTGCTGACATAGCTCAATTGGTAGAGCACCCGATTTGTAATCGGACGGTTGTGGGTTCAATTCCTACTGTCAGCATTTTTTGTGGGGGTGTCGCCTAGCGGCAATGGCAAGGGACTGTAAATCCCTCGACTTCGGTCTTCGTTGGTTCGAGTCCAATCGCCCCCAATTATTCCCCAAGGCGTTGCCCAAAGGTGTTGCCAAGGGTGTTGTCCAGGGTGTTGCCCAAAGGTGTTGTCCAGAACTATACATATTGTGGCCATTCAGGTCACTTGCGACTTTTGCAAATATTTCATACTATATTTCTATGAGCTGTTTACGTTCGGCATTGTCATCCATCTCGTTGAGAGAATTATCGTATACAGAGCAATCTTCCCAAGCTAGTATTACTGAGTCTTATCAGCAGTATAATTCAGTCATCAGCCGTATTGCTGACGCTGTACGACTGCCTTTTATTTCTCTTTCTCTTATTGAAGACTATGCGCTTGAAAATGTTATTGAAAGCGCTCAGGAAGAGCCAAGCAGACTAACGCCTTTAGTAAAAATAAAATTTTTTAGCCTTTTTCAACAACATCCCTGGAACTTTTCCATTGCAGGGATTGTTGCAGCGTATAAAATTTTACATATTACCTGCGATTATGAAAATCATAGGCTATTTACGAATATACTTGCACCTCGAATATGTGAACGGATCGAAAGTTTTTCACTCTCACAGCTCATTGCTGTAGCAAATTATACGCCCGTACCACAGCCCACGACAAATGTATCTACCAGCATCGTTTTAATTGCTGTGCAGGAAGAGCTTTTACGTGCTGTAAATGCAAAATTAAATCAATGCTCTCTACATCAACTTGTTTGTCTCTTACGAGTGTTTGACCGCAATCAACTCTTTACATGTGATATTTTTCGTGTTATTGAAGATCGTCTGCTCGAGAACAACTATGCCTTGCTGACAGAAGGCAATGCCCTTGTTTTGGAATTCTTACATAGCCTGTTTGAATCTCGTGTATTTTCTAAGCATGCTCTGTCGGATGCGATAATAGCACGGCTTTATTCTTAGTAATCATCTATACAGAGATAGCGCTCTTCTCCTGCAGCAATTCTCGCTCAACATTTTCCCTGGGTTTGCGTGCTTGGTGCCAGAATACGCACATGCATCAAGCTAAGGCCAGACTCTCAGGCTTTGGCATATTTTTAACAAGGAGAGCTGCAGGAGAGTACGCCATGGTCTTTCCACGCTATGAAAAAGCACTGCTAATATCCATAAAACCTCATTAAAACCTCATTACTTTTTATTTTTTAACGTACGCCATGTGCACTTTTCCTTAAGGAAAAGTGCACATGGCGTTTAACTTGTAAGTTGGATTATAAGCAGTAATCAGGTGGGGGGTCAACGTACAGGGGCATTTGCTCTATCCCAGTTAGAAGAGCTTGATTGATTTCTAAAGTTATAGAATTATTATTTTGCTGAACCGTCTGTCGTAATGCAGCTGAATTAGGCACCAATGTAGTGCTGTTATTTGGTAAAACAGCAGTGGCTCCTTCTAAGTACCTCAGATAGTTGAATGGGTTAACCCCCTGACCTAGCCGCAACCGTATATGTGTACTATCCACCAGAGTAAAGCAAACGGCGTTCGTGAATCGGCCGCTATCTCTCAGTAGCCTATGACTTCGAAGTATTGATACTATTTGTCTGCCTATTTCGGTCAAACCATTTTCCCCTTGTGGGAAATCTGGTATTGAAGTATTTGGGAGACGCTGAACAAGCTGTTCGCTTTGAGCAGATTCGGTTGTAAGAGATTGGAGTTCATGTATAGAAAGATTGGTGCCAAGCTGGTGCATATAGTCTTCTATATGAGTCGGATAAACCCCAACGTGTCCAAAGAGGTGGCATGGAATAGTCTGAGTTATTTGCCCTTGCCCTTGCCTTTGTATGTATATGTTATAGGTATCTTGTAAGTCAAGATTCGAATCATGTCTGGTAGGGAGCATAGCTTTAGGGAGAAAAATGCGAAACGTCCCATTATGGAATTGTATAAGAGGCACTTTCCCCTCCGCTTCTAATCTCCAATATTCTGTTTCTGAAATGAATCTGTTTTCCTGCGCTCTTAAAATTGCAGCTGAAAGAGTAGCTCGTACGTTAACAGGCCCATATTGTGGGATACGTAGCATCACCATATTCTCGGATGGGTGAATAACTGAGATCATTGGTATTCGTGCAGGATAAAGAGGTATTGACTGAGAAGGCGCTGATGCAGATAGGTTAAGGGTTGGGAGATTTGAAGATATCGGGGCTGAAATAGAAGAAGATATAGATGAGGGAGAGATAAGCATAGAAGATGAAGCTTGAGATATTGATATGGAAGATGGTGAGAAAGGGGCAGATGAACCAGAAAAGGAAGGTAATATTGGGTACGGTGTTAGCGGCGGAGACAAGGATGGTGTAGAGGCAACTAGAGAGGATGACGACTGCTGCGGCGGAGAAGATACAATAGATCTGCCTCGTGCAGAGGTGAATTCTTGAAATACAGTCCTTATTCGCGGTTGCTGTGTTTGTGGTATTGTTGTTACCAAGTGTGTAAGTGCAAGTGATGTTTCGATGAAATGCTGAGCACAGGTGGCAGGAATGAAATAACGGACAGTGCAAGGTACTGTAACATCTCTAACTGTCATGGAACCATTGGGCGTAGTGGTTCTGTAGGCTCCTTGATTTTGGTATTGATTCAAAAGAGGAATTAAATCAGGTACCTGAATTGAATTGGGGAAATCAATGATAATATTTCCTGAAAGATCTTTGGAAATAATAGGGAGTCTCGCGTTACTCAGCTCATTCAAATAATTCGTGTTATGTGATAAATTGAGAGTTCGTTGTGCAAGTGCAATACTCATGGAGGCTAGTGGGCTTAAGTACCCATCACGTATCACATATGAATTGTCTACTAAAGATGGAGTCGAGACTTGAGACGGAGGTGTTGGCACAGAAGATGAAGCTTGAGACATAAAAGGTAGTGAGAAAGGAGCAAATGAACTACTAGAGGAAGGTAACACTGGGTATGGTGCTAGCAGTGGAGAGAAGGATGGTATAGAGGCAAGTACAGAGGATGGCGGCTGCGACGGTGGAGACAAGGATGATATGAAGGCAAGTACAGAGGATGGCGGCTGCGGCGGTGGAGACAAGGATGGTATAGAGGATGTCGGCTGCTGGGGTAGTGGCGGTAGTGAAGGAAAGTTTGATATTGGGGGTGGTAGTTGAAGTGGTTGGAACGGCTGTTGTTGTTGCGGGGGGAGTCCTCGTAAAGCCTCCCAAGCGGCATTTGCCATTTCATCGACACGATTGTACCCAGAGTATTGATTGAAACGTGCGACAACGCGATTTGTTATACCCTGCACTTGAAGGTTGGTTAGGTTAGGCAAATGCTGGCGTGCTAATTGGGTGATTCTGAGTGACTCAAGAGGTTGCGATGCGTTTCTTCGCTCATATACGTACTGACCTACCGCATCCGCAAAGGCATTCTGATTCTGACCGCTAATATCCATAAAAACCTCATTATTTTTTATTTCTTTATTTCTTAATTAAATTTTTTAGTTAATATTATGTTTATTATCAATATACATATTAAACCAAATATTCGGATTTTTAGCAAGGTGAAAAACCTATGAGCGCAAAATCCAGTTGGATTTTGCGCTCATAGGTAGTCATGCAGTGACTGAACAAGATTTGTAAATAACAAGTTATGCTTCTAGCTGATATGGACCCCACCGGCGGCAGCGGTGGAATTCATTAGCCCCGCGTGGAGCACGGCCGTAGCGCGCTCGCGCTACGGTCGGCGAAACGTTCTCTGATTGCGCGCTTTTTGTCAACATATTTCGCACGAAGTGTACCATCGTTAAATAGTAATGGCTCGTGACTGTACGCACGACCTGAAAATCGTACACATCAGACATTTAGGAAGTATGCCGATTCTCTTTTCCTAAGCCAAGGGGTTTGGAAGCTTTGCTTCAACCTAAAATAAGGAAATGCAGCTTATGGCAATCTGGTATTCCAGCGAAAAAACTGAACGTTCAATCAGGCCTTGAAAGGGGCTTCTCAAAGACGCTTCGTGGCACTGTTGAACTTCTTTGTTTGGCATTGCCTTGTTAAGAAAGCCGTGTATGTCTTTCTTTTTCTCCGGCCTCTCTTAATTTTTCTCTTACCTTGTTTTGGCCTTATATTTTTTCACACTATCCCGTCTATTTTTCCTCTTTAGGTCCATGTCTGAAGGCATCACTACTTAATTTTGCCGATATATTGCACACGTGTGCGAAATTTTCAGTATTTGGCTTTGTCAAGTAGTGGTATTACGTGTGTCTTTCATATTGCCATCCTCTTGATGTTTTTGAGTTTTTTTTCCTTCAGCTTCAATGAATTGTCTATTCAACTCACTGAATATGCAACACCTGTGCTTTTCTTAATTTCAGAGCATTTTGCGTGGTTCTCTCCGGTTTTAGGAATGCCATGACGACATTCAATCCTATATACTACGTCGAAAAAAAAGTGAGGGAGGCAATGTGGACATACGACATCTACAGTGTCAACGTTACGACGCCTTACCTCGTAATATAATTTTCGATATGCTTCAAAAAAATAATCTGTACTGTTGTTGTTTTTAAGTTATCAAGCTATACTCTAATGCATCGCTTTGCTCCGCTTCGTTTTGGTTGAAAGTCTTATTGTTTAATTCCTATGAATATTATTGCAATTTATTAATTTTATCAGCTTATAATATTTTGTTATTATATTTTTTATAATTATTTATTACATTATTCGTTTAAGTCTGCAAGACTTCCATTGTTGCTCTTTGATTAGATGGTGTTAGCGCTGGTGCTTGTTGACCTTTTCGTATTTCTTGTTTAGGTTTAGCTTTTTTGGATTGCGTTTTTGATTTCTTCTTCTGCGAGGCTTCTTCTCGTGCGAGTTCAGATAGTCTTTCTTGTTCCGCTTTTGCTTGCTCTTCCTGTGTTCCAAAATTAAATGGTGTGTTTGTTTGCCATATTTTCAGTAAGATTACAGCTAACTTTCTTGCCACTGCACATGCTGCTTTTCTTGCTCCGTGTTTTCGTAAAATCTTAAGTCCCCATGCTTTCAATTTAGTCCAAACCACTGACTTGGTCAGTATGCTCATACCACATTCTATAAGTAGGCTTCGTAGTTCGGAGGAACCACACTTTGAGATTCCTTTCATTTGTGTAGTTTGCCCAGATGAATATTGTCCTGGTGTTAAACCTAAATACGCACCTACATTACGCGCCTTTTTAAAACGATGAGGATCGTCAATAGTGGCAATAAAAGTTAATGCTGTGATTAAGCCAACGCCAGGGACTGACATGAGAAGCGCTACTATTGGATTCTGTGCACCTAGTGCTTCAGTTGCTTGATCCATAGCCGCGATATTCTGTGACACTGTCTCATAGGTGTTCAAGAGTGGTTCGATTGCCACTTGCACAGTGCTACTTGAGGTTTCTATTGCTTGTCTTACAGTTGCAGAGAATTTATCATGTGAAACTGCACCTAAGCGGATTCCTTCAGATTTTATAAAGCCGCGAACACCGTTTTTTAGCTTTGTGCGGGTGCATACAAGTTGTCTGCGTATATTCATATGCATGGTCATTTCAATAGATTTTTGATCCTTGAGGTGGACTTCTCTGTAATGATTGCCCCTTATGGCATTTGCAATAGATCGAGCATCATTTTTATCAGTCTTATTAATCTTTAACTCAATGAGCCTAGACATTGTTCTGGAGTCGATGCAAATTGCTGGCACAGACAATTTCTGCAGTCCATGAATTAGCCAAAAGGCCATTGAAGCTGACTCAATACCAGCTTTTTCGAGTTGAACACCTGTACTATTTAATGCCTTTGCAATGGCTGCTGGATCTGTTTTGCTAACCATTTGACGAAAAAGATCTCCGCTTTCGTTAACGATTGCTATTGTAGTGTCTTGCATTGAAACATCTAAACCTGCATAATAGCGCATGGCTTACTCCTTAAAGTTTTGGGCATAATAGCCCGTTTGGTTTCAGAGGGCATTCGTTGCCCTCCGCGCACTAATTATTAGTGCGATTATATTTTACGGAGTAGGCCATTTTTTTTGACTACCCCAATTGCGCATTTTGCTGCCCGACGCAGCGCGCAATCAGAGTATGTGGGGTTACAAGGTGCATGAAATAACAATAGAGCTGCGGTAGCAGCGAAACCCATTTGTGTTGACATATTTAACGTACATATTGTTGCTGCAGATAC
>JABDDE010000040.1 GCA_013287775.1 Chlamydiota bacterium | reverse complement strand
TAAGTTGTTGTAAATCATCGCAGAGAAAGAGGAATGCCCCCTTCCGCAATTGAAGATCCCCGTTACTTAAATAGGGCATCACTTCACATAATTCGGTATATCGATCTCGATGATTTGTTCTGAATTCACGTAGTTCACGTAATGCTGTCTCGTCTCGTACAATGAGTTTTCTCATGTTATCTATCATATGAGCAGTAGTGCGCGTATTGGTAAGGAAGTCCTCTCTATCTGAAAAATAGGTACGCATTTCGGTATATATTACTTCTTCGGATGGCAGCCTATCTTTTATGAGGAGAGCGTACTGTCTGTAATATTCTTTTCTTTTTGCATCATTTGAAGAGCGCTCAGCAAGGGGATATTGCTGTTCTAAACGATGGAGACGCTCTAATATTAGAAATTTTTTTAGTTTGTTGCGAACAGTGCTTTCTAATGTAGTGGCACTTCTTTGTGCATCAGTCATTTGGCACATGAGATTCAGTATTTCTTGCAGTGTTGTCGCAGTGAGCGGCTTGCCTGCGAGGTATTCAACGCGGGCCTGAGCATGAAGTGCCCAAAGAGTGCGATTTTCTGCGAACAATGAAGAGATGACAGTCTGATCTGGGAGCGCTGCCTGGAGCTCTTCAAGAGCAGCTCTTCTGTTGGAGTCGCTGACAGACTCGGCTCTATTTCCCTGGTATACACGGAGAAGGACGTGATAATTGACTTCTCTTTCAAGGCTTTCAGTAAAATTGCTGGTGTTAGGGCGTTGCAGGGCATATATGGCGTATAGCTCTTGTCGCTGGTCTGAGAAGGGCATCACGTTAGACAGGGCGGTCATGTGCTGGCCACGCTTGCGATGATACTCAGCTATTTCCGTAGCAGTATGGGAAGGTTTGGATGCATAGGAGGTTTCGAGATCTTGAAGTTGGTTGAGTAGTGACAGTGCCTCGAACCAGTTGTGTATGGCACGCAAGTCGCCACTGATAGTAGTGCCTTGAAACTCTGTTACCATTCTTCGAAATACTGGGGTGTTTAACGCTAGAAGACACGTATTTTTTTGTTGCAGATAGGTTGACCGCGCTAGAAGAGTCACAGATTCACTTTCGCAAAGCCCAGTGAACGTTTGATTAAGTATTGCAAGTGCACTTATCTGCCTTATGTGTTGCTGTCTTGTGGTGATTTCATCAATAAACGCACGTACACCTATCTGTGCGACGTCTTTCATGCTTTGATATCTTGCAGAACCCATTTGTCCTTCTAGTGTTTCAAGTTCACGTATTAGCTGCAGCATATCAGCGCCGCTTCGGCTGCTTTGTCTTTCAATCCATTGGAGTTTTAGGAGCGCGCAAGCCAATTGCTGTTCTAACGAAAATGGCCGTGGGGCTGCTGCAGCGAGTGCAAGCCTCAAACACTCTGGATGCACAATGGGTGTGTTGATAAGTGCCCCAAGAGAATTTGAGGAAAAGGCATTTGTCAGTGTTTCTATGTTTTGTACCCAGCTGCGAGCGAGCTCGCAATTTCTGAGTGTAGTGGCCCTTCCAGCAGTATTTGAGGGTAGATTAGCTGTAAGCTGAGATAGTTCATTGATACGGCGTTGTATTTCTTGAGGCGTCTCTTGCTCACATAAAGCAATGAAATCTGCAGGATTGCCCTTACCGAGCTTTTGTATGGCTGCTTTTGTATGAGCAGTAGTATGCACATTGGTAAGGAATTCCTCTCTATCTGGAAAATAGGTGCACATTTCAGTGTATATTGTCTTTTCGGATGGCAGCCTGTCCAAGAGTAGCGTAAGTTGTGTATAATACTCTGCTCTTTTTACAGCATCTGAAGAGCGCAGAGCAAGTGGATACTGTTGCTCCAAACGATAGACACGTTCTAATAGTAGAAATTTTTCTAATTTTTGACTAAGATCTCGTGACAAGCATTCAATGTTGTTTTTTTCAACATCAGTCATTTGACACATGAGATTTAATATTTCTGAGAGTGTGGTCGCAGTGAGTGGCTTGCCTGTGAGGTATTCAATGCGGCCCAGAGCATGAAATGCCCAAAGATCGCGATTTTCTGCGAATAATGAAGAGATGACGGCCTGATTTGGAATCGCTTCCTGCAATGCCTCAAGGCTCGCTATTCTGGAGGGATCCTCGATAGGTCTATCCAGCAGATTGTCTCTGTATGCGCGGAGACGGAGGCGATAATTGACGTCCCTCTCAAGGCTTTCAGTAAAATTGGTGGAGTTAGGGTGTTGTAAGTCATATAGTGCGTACAGCTCTTGCCGCTCCTGGGTTTTGCGTGGTATCGACGCGAGAAGGGCAGTCATGTGCTCGCCGCGCCTGCGATGGTATGCAGCTATTTCCGTGGCAGTGTGGGAAGATTGGGATGCATAGGAGGTTTCGAGATCTTGAAGTTGGTTGAGTAGTGACAGCAGCTCGAGCAAGTGGTGTGCGCTACTCAAGTCGTTATCGATATTAGTGTGGTGAAACTCTGTTACCATTCTTCGAAATACTGGGGTGTTTAACGCTAGAAGACACGTATTTTTTTGTTGCAGATAGGTTGACCACGCTTGAGGGGTAGGGGGTCCACTCTGGCAAAGTTCATTAAACTCACGATCAAGTGCTTTAAGTTCACTTGTTTGCCTTATGTGTTGTAGTCTTGTAGTGATTTCATCCATAAACGCACGCACACTTTCTTGTGCGACGTTTTTCATGTCTTGATATCTTGCGCCGCCCATCTCTCTTTCTAGTGTTTCAAGTTGTCGCATCAGCTGTAGCATATCAGCTCCGCGTCGGCTGCTTTGTCTTTCAAGCCATTGGAGTTTTAGGAGCGTGCAGCCATATTGCTGTTCTAACGAAAATGGCCGTGGGGCTGCTGCAGCGAGCGCAAGCCCCAAACACTCTGGATGCACAATGGGTGTGTTGATAAGTGCCCCAAGGGAATTTGAGGAAAAGGCATTTGTTAGTGTTTCTATGTTTTCTACCCAGCTGCGAGCGAGCTCGCAATTGCTGAGTGTAGTGTCTCTTCCATCAGTATTTGAGGGCAGATTGGTTGTACGCTGAGAGAGTTCATTGATACGGCGTCGCAGTTCTTGAGGCGTCTCTTGCACACATAAAGCAATGAAACCAGCAGGGCTACCCTTACCAAGCTCTTGTATGGCTGTTTTTGTAAGTAGACGCTTTTCATGATTTTCAAGTATCTGGAGCATATTTGCAGAGATAGGTGGTTCTCTTGAGCTGAGGCCGGCTCTACAATCGTTTATAGTAGTATACGCAGTACGAAGGTCTTCGCCTTCTATAAGGGTGTCAAGATAATGCGCCTCGAGAAAATGCTCGAATTCGGCTGGAGTATTGGTATTGATGGCTTGCTGCATTGGTACGAATTTTTCATATTTAGTGCGTAAGTTTACGATGATGCCGCTGAACATGTCGCTGTCCTCATATTGAGACAGCTCTGTTGGATGAGCTTGCGCAAAGGCACAATACCCCCCAAAATCATTGGAGTAGATAATAGAGTTAAATTGTGCCTGCAAGCATATATCTCGAACATCATCATGGAGGTCGGCACCAGTTGTTGTAGGTATGGCATTAAGGATAGAGATTATCGGTACATTCCTGTATTGATACACTATCGTTGTAATAAAACGCTCACAGTCGTGCACTAGGCATGTACCTAGTCTAGGTTCCTGGATATAAAGGCGAATGTAAATAGCTAATTTTTTTTCAGGAGATAATAGGGGATCTGTTCTAACGATAGATGGTACCATATCTAGGGTATCTCTATCTAGTGCCATGTTCGGTGCGGATAAAATCGCAGGTATGTCTAATTGCCTCCAGCTATCCACAGAGGTGCAGAGAGCTTGTAGCTTCTCTTTCCATTGCAAATAATGTTCTCTTAATGGTGCATCTGCAGCCGCCCAACTAGAAAAGAGGGCAAGAGCAGTGGATGCAGGAATATTTGTCGACTGCAAGAAATTGCTTACGTTAGCATAATTAGGGTCTTTTACAACTGAAGATACATCAGCTAGGGCGTTTGCAACACTGGATAGTTTTTCGAGCTTGTCACGTTCGGCATCAGACACGTTAAGAGGAAACATTCTCATTGCTTTCTCTATAAGAGCTTTTACTTCTGCTGGAGGGGTATTTCGCAAGAGATCGAAGACGGGCGAGGGATTGTTTTCGTAATTTTGTATAGCATCATATAGAACTACTACGTTTTTATATTTTAAGATGATATTTTTCATCTCACTTGGGATAGAATTGTCTCTTTCAAGAGCCTCAAAGCCTGCTGTCATACGATCTCTATCAATAAACAGAAAATGGTAAAATTGTTGCTCTAATGCTTGCCTGTTATTAGCTACAGCAGCCTTTTTTATTCCCATTAAACTATAAAGACTCCCCAGCGGTGTTGTTGTATCACCCCTAAGTACTATGTTATAGGTTATCTCATCACATCGTAACAATGTTTCAGCGTAACTGGATGGGTCATTATTTCGAATGGCGTGTACAAGGCGTAGAGACAGATCGAGATGCTCAAGAAAGGTGCGTGCGGTGGTCGCGTTACCACTTGATGATGTAAAATGTTCCACTACAACCTGATATCGAGTTCCTGATAGGTTTGTACGAGCAGTTATCAATGTTTGCATCATTTGATAGTATTCGCGCAGCGTAGCAGACTCAGGAGGTAAGGGAAGCCTATTTTGCGTGATGCACTGTGATATTATATTTCTACATTGTTGCTCCTTGCTTTGTAGCTGCTGTAGGAGACCAAGCACCGTTCTTTCTTCTGGTGATAGCAGTGGGGCGCTGGCCCCTTCTGTACGCGTTCGTCTTGCTGCGGAAGGAGAGGCTTCGATTGGGCTCGTAGGCCTTTTTCCGGTTGTGAATAGGCGCTGGGTCACTTGTGTTGTCTGCTGCTCGCTTTGAGATTGTGTGCTCCGTCGGGCAAAAAACCTTTGGCGCGGTGACGGTGGCGTTGTGGATGGCGAAAGTGCCCCCTGTATACGCATCTGTTTCGCTGCGGACACTGCGGACTCAGGTCTCTCACGCCTTCTTCTTGAAACGCGCTGAGATGGTGGCGGGGACTGAGATGGTGGCGATGGCTGTGATGGCAAAGGTGCCGATGAGGAAGGTGGAAGATTAACTGCCATATATATACCTCTATTTTTAATTTCATTTTACCAAATAGGTATTAAATTAAAAGAAAAATTTTATTGATACGAAGATCTCAGAACCGTTATCATTTCATATAACAGGGCACTCTGATTTTTCCCGGGTTCGAGTCCTAATGATGTCAACCACAAATGAGTGTCGCTGCTACCGCTACCCAGGGCGTTGCCCTGGGCTATACACATTTCGGTCCTACGGGCCTTTACCAGGGCTACGGCCTCGTTTCCTGCCAATCCATGGCTTCTCCACCCCGGTGTCTCAGGGCGTAGCCCCAATGATGTCAACTTAAAGAAACTTGTAACCAATCAGAACCGAGCCACGGTAGTGGCGAAATGCAGCTCTAGCCCCGCGTGCAGTGAAGGCTGCGCGCATCGCGCGCAGGCCGAGCGGAACGTGGGGTTCTTGTAACCAATCAGAACCGAGCCACGGTAGTGGCGAAATGCAGCTCTAGCCCCGCGTGCAGTGAAGGCGCAGCGCTAGCGCGCAGGCCGAGCGGAACGTGGGGGTTACAGGTGCATGAAATACAATAGAGCTGCGGTAGCAGCGAAACCCATTTGTGTGTAGCATAATCAATGCACATAATTGTTGTTGCAGATACATTTCTGTATCGCTGCTGCCGCAGCTCTGTTTTTTTACTCGTTTCCCCAACCCCACGTTCCACGCAGGCCGTAGCGCTGTGCGCCCGGCCGCGTTTCACGCGGGGCTAACCACTGACCGCTGCTACCGCAGCGGGTGCTATTAACCCAGGGCGTTGCTCTGGGGGTTAGCAATGTTGCCCTTCAGGCAACCTTGTTGGGGGTGATTGCCTGACCCAGGGCGTTTGCCCTGGGCTGTTGCAATTTCGGCCCTACGGGCCTTTACCAGGGTTACGGCCTGGTTTCCTATCAATTCACAGCCCAGACGTTCTCACCAAACATGCCAAGCACCCCACACGCCTTTGACAAGCTCTCTCTGTAAGCTCTCTCCTGATTTACGCAAAGACTCCACTGTCTTCGAGTACGTGCATATTGACGAGCGCTTGTTCAATTGCTTGCCGTTTGACTTTTGGTGGCTCAGTAGTGGTGATGAGAGATGCACGATATTCAGCTATTCGTGTTTCTTCAATCACTGTCTCAATAGCTTGATCAGGGCGAATGATAAAATAATGCGGATCTCTTCTCAGTCTACTTTTAATGGTATCTTCAGATGCCGGGGGTTCTTGACTTCGCATGCGCTGGACCAGTGCTTCTGCATCGGTGATAGTTTGATTAGTCCATGCAGAGGGTGGTATGCATTGCGCTACACAAAATGCGCGTAGCGAATCTGAGTCGTTTACAAAATCGTGCGTTTGCTCGAAAATAGCAGCAGGCCTGATACGATGGGCAAGGCGCATGCGCTCTCGCTCTGCAATGAACTTTCCACCAGCCCCACGATATTGCACTATACCCTGCTGATCCCCTTCAAGGACGGCGGCTGTGCCAGGAACTGCAAACTCTACTCCGAGATTTCGATGAAATTCCCTTGTAAAGACTATGTTCTCATGTGACGGAGGCGGAATATCTGATTCTACGATCCATCTTCGGTTTGCAGCGAGCTGTCTTTTCACTTGTGCGTCGTCACCAGTTGGTCCTCCATGGCAGAAGTCTTCATACATTGTTCGTGTTGCATTCACCTGCGCAATGCCACAATGTTTGGTTGCAATGAGGAGCTGTTTAAAAAATTCACGAATAAGTTTTTTCTTTGCGTCCGGATCCTGAGTCTGCTGGATTGTACGCAGTATCTGCAAGAGGGCATTTTCCATCCCTGTATAAATTTCCTCTCGTGAAAGGCTGTGTTGTAGGGCTTCAATAGGAACACGGTTTTCGATATTTCTAAGAAAAGTTTGAATTATTGAATAAAACTCGTAATGCAAAGAGATGAGAGATTCAGAAGTGTTATATTCACTTCCAAGAAGAGTGTGTAAATTCTCACTATTTCTAAATTCCGGATCTGTTTCGAGTGCGGTGCTGAGTAAATTCGATATTTCCCTCAAGTCTGAGCGATTCATCCCTTCAGGGCATGTGGGAGGCGGTATTTCTGGATAGTCGGTGCGATAGTCCTCATAATAATTGGTAGGAATTCTATAACGTACATCTATGTCGGCAGCATCGATTACCGATTGTAGAGAGGGGGTACTCTCGCTGCGAAAATGCTGTATCATGCTTGTATAGGCTGCCTCTCCCATATCTCTTGCAAGGAGGCGAAGTGTATCTATCTTACGTGTATGTTCTTCTATGAGTGCTCGATCTTCGTTCAAAACGGCCTGTCGGAGATTTTCATCATATTCACCCCTATTTCGAGGATCACTTGCCAGGGCAATTCTTGCTGCCTGATTTTTTTCTATGCGCATGAGGTTTCGGGCAAAGGCAATATCTCGAATAGTAGAGGCAGTGAATACGCTCTCGAATCTGCTCTGCATCTCTTCTAGTAAAGGCTCTGTGTTTTCTTGGAAGGCATCTTTCGTAAGCTCTGTAATTTCTGCAAATCGTAGGATATGTTGTGCTCTCGCTGCAGGAGAGCTTGCGGATTGCAGTGCCTGAACTGTACGTTCACATTCGGCCGCGATCATATATGGGTAAAGCCGTGTAATAGCTGCAGGAGTTGGCTCAGCGCGCATCATAGCATCCCACACAGCTGTCGGTATGGCGGCTCTGTGCTGGCTGATGGCTGCCAGATGGGTAGCACGCTCTGAGGCTGTTGTAGCAGAGCGCAAAAGCTCTATGTTTTTAAGGTATGCACGCATAGCTGTGGCCTCTGCAATGGTTTGTTGCAAAGTGGGATCTAGCTGTGCAAGCGCTGCCGAGAGCGTTTCGTATTGGATATTGTTAAAGCCGGCGCCCTGTGTAAATCTGAACAGAGCCTCTGCTCTTCTTGACGGTTCGTCATTTCTTGCATGGTAAATCTGAGCAAGGCGTATGGCGCAGAGCGTCTCAGATCTTCCAAAACAATTATGAATTTGTGGAGATGAAACACGCCATCTCCCGAGGAGAGCAAGGAGTTCTGTATCATCCAGCCTTGCAGCGTATTTTGCAAAATTCCAGATAATTTGTGTGCGAGCCTGGGTGCCTTGTGTAGGTGTAAGTTGCAATAAATCATAAGCAAGAAAGTTGACTACCGCCTGCCGCATGTTAAGAGTTGCATTTTTCGAACGCGTTATCGTTTCGACCAATTCGTTATATAGTACCTCATGATTTGTTCTGAGTGTACGTATGTGTGCTAAAGGCACATCCCTATCTCGCCCTGGGAGGTCTTTCACACGGAACATGTAGTCTAATATTTCGTATTGGGTACGCATATTGGTATGAAAGTTTGCTCTATCTGGAAAATAGGTACTCATTTCCGTATATATGGACGCTTCGAATAACATTGTATTCATGAGACGAGCGCGCTGTGCATAATATTCTTCTTTTTTTGCAGGATTTGAAGAGCGTTGATTAGGCGGATACTGCTGCTCTAAACGATGGAGACGCTCGAGTAATAGAAATTTTTCTAATTTGTGCCTAACATCTGATGACAATGTAATTCTGACTCTTTCATCATCAGTCATTGGGCACATGAGATTCAGTATTTCTGCGAGTGTTGTCGCAGTGAGCGGCTTACCTGCGAGGTATTCAATGCGGCCCTGAGCATGCACTGCCCAAAGAGCGCGATTTTCTGTGAACAATGAAGATAGGACAGCTTGATCTGGGAGCGCCTCCTGCAGCGCTTCAAGGCTCGCTACTCTTTCAGGATTGCTGATACTTTGGTATTTACGGAGATGGACGTGATAATTGACTTCTCTTTCAAGGCTTTCAGTAAAATTGCTGGAGTTAGGCCGTTGCAGGGCATATAGTGCGTACAGTCCTTGTCGTCGTGGGCTGAGGGGGGGGTATCAATGTAGACAGGGCAGTCATGCGCTGGCCACGCTTGCGATGGTATTCGGCTATTTCCTTAGCAGTATGGGAAGGTTTGGATGCATAGGAGGTCTCGAGATCTTGAAGTTGGTTGAGTAGTGATAGTGCCTCGAGCCACCTGTGTACGGCATGCAATTCGACACCGATAGTAGTGCCTTGAAACTCTGTTACCATTCTTCGAAGTATTGGGGTGTTTAATGCCAGAAGGCGTGTATTTGTTTGTTGCAAATTATTTGACCACTCTAGTAGAGTAATAGCTCCACTCTGGCAAATTTCATTAAACTCACGCTCAAGTGTTTTAAGTTCACTTATTTGCCTTATGTGTTGTAGTCTTGTAGTGATTTCATCCATAAACGCACGCACTCCTATCTGTGCGGCGTCTTTCATGCTTTGATATCTTACGCTGCCCATTTGTCCTTCTAGCGTTTCAAGTTCTCGCATCAACTGCAGTATACCATTACCGTCGCGACTGCTTTGTCTTTCAAGCCATTGGAGTTTTAGGAGCGCGCACGCCAATTGCTGTTCTAACGAAAATGGCCGTGGGGCTGCTGCAGCGAGCGCAAGCCTCAAACACTCTGGATGCATAATGGGTGTGTTGATAAGTGCCCCAAGAGAATTTGAGGAAAAGGCGCTCGTGAGTGTTTCTATGTTTTGTACCCAGCGGTTTGCAAGCCCGCAATTTCTGAGTGTAGTAGTCCTCCCAGTAGTATTTGAGGGCAGATTGGTTATACGCTGGGATAGTTCATCGATACGGCGTCGTATTTGTTGAGGTGTCTCTTGCTCACATAGAGCAATGAAACCAGCAGGGCTGCCTGCACCGAGATCTTGTATGGCTGTTTTTGTAAGAAGACGCTTTTCATGATTTTCAAGTATCAGGAGCATATTTGCAGGGATAAGTCCTCTCTCATTAAGGATGGCTCTAAACTCGTTTATAGTGGTATACGCAGCACGAAGGTCTTCGTCTTTTATAAGGGTGTCAAGATAATGCGCCTCGAGAAAATGCTCTAATGTGGCTGGAGTATTGGTATTGATGGCCTGCTGCATTGCTACGAATTTTTCATATTTAGTGTGTAAGGGGTCGGCAGGGTTTCTGAAATAACGAGACAGCTCTGTTGGATGAGCTTGCGCAAATGCACAATATCCTCTAAAATCATTGGATCCCCTAATAGAGGCAAGCAGTGCCTGCAAGCATATATCACGAATCTCATTTCTGGAAGAAGCATCCATTGTTTCAGGTATGGCATTGAGGATAGTGGTGGTTATTGATACATCCCCGAACTTAAATATTATCCTCTTAATAATCTGCTTACAGTCCTGCAATGTGTTTCCAAGTGGGTTAGGTGTCTGGATACAGAGACGAATGCAAATAGCTACTTTTTTTTCAGGAGATAATTGAGGATCCGTTCCAACGATCGATGGTATCATACTCAGGGTATCGCTATCCTCTGCCATGTTCGGTGCAGATAAAATTGCGGGTATGTCTAATTGCCCCCAGCTATCCAATGAAAAGGAGAGCGTTCGCAGTTTTTCTTTCCACTGCAAACAATTTCTTTCCAAATCGGTGGTAGGAGTATGGTCAGCCCAACTAGAAAAGAGGGCAAGAGCAGTGGATACAGGAATATTTGTGTTAGCAAAGAAGTCGTATACCCTAACATAATCAGGAGCTGCTTCAGTGATACGAGCTAGGGCATTGCGTATCATGGTTAACCGGAAGCCCTGGTCATAAGATAGATCAGAAGAACACACTATAGATACATTGCGTATGAAACCGATCACTTCAGTTGGAGGGATATTTCGCAAAATATCGAAGAAAGGAGAGGGATTGTTGTTGTAATTTTTTATAGCAGCACCTAAAGCTGCTATGTTTTTATATTTTAGGATGATGTTTTTTAACTCATTTGGGATAGAATTATCTCTTTCTAGGGCCTGAAAAACTACTGTCATATCGGCCTGAGGAGTATTAAGAATGCACGTCTTAAGCTCGTTCTCAAGCCTTGTATTGTCACTAGCTGTGATGGCTTGTTTTATGTAATATAATCTATGAAGCTTTGAAAATCTGTTCTCCAATCCTGAGCTTGCCACGTATCCTTGATATACGCCGCTGAAGGTTACTTCATCGCATTTGAGCAAAGTTTCGCAATAGCTGGTTGGATCATTGTTTTGGATAGCCCGTATAAGGCTCATAGAGTGATCGAGGTGCCCATAAAATGTGCGTGCTGTAGCTGCATTACTATTTGTTGTTATAAACTGCTCAACCAGTTCTTGATATCGAGCCTCTGATACGTTCGTGCGTGCGGTTATAAATTCTTGTATCATTTGATAATATTCGCGCAGTGTGGGAGTCTCAGGGGCTGAGGGAGATCTATTTTGAGTGATGCACTGTGACATTATGTTACGATATCCATCCTCTCTTCCCTGTAGTTGTTGCAAGAGGCGACGCACCTCTCTTTCTTCTGGTGGCAGCGTCGGTTGTTGTGGGGCATGCACCTCAGAAGGAGTTTCTCCTGTTGCACGGCCACGTCTTCTGCTGGGTTTGAGTTGGTGCTGGGCCACTTGTGTTGTCTGCTGCTGGGTAAGTAAATCCCGCCGTCTTTGCTGCTCGTTTTGAGATTGTGAGCGCCGTGGGACAAGAAGCCTTCGTGGCGTTGAGGTTTGTGGCGGCGGTGGTGTTATGGATGCCAAAATTGGTTGAGATGCCCCCTCTATACGCCCCCGTTTCGCCGCAGACACTGCGGACGCAGGTCTCTCACGCCTTCTTCTTGAAACGCGTTGCGATGGCTCAGGCGGCAAAGATGCCGATGACGATGATGAAAGGGGAGGATTAACTGCCATATATATCTATGTTTTTAATTTTATTATAACAAATAAATATTAAATCAAAACATAAATTTGATTTTTGATTTTTACGCTGCTACTACCAAATACAAATGGGTGTCGCTGCTGCCGCAGCTCTATTTTTATTTATGCCGCGTAACCCCACGTTCCCTCGGTCGTGCGCTAAGCGCACGTTCCTCGGTCACGCGGGGCTAATGAGCTCCCACCGCTGCCGCGGTGGGATCCATATCAGCTAGAAGCATGATATGTTATGCGTTTTCCCTAAGTTGACATCATTAGGCTAAGGCCATGGCTTGTATTAGCTATAACGTTTGTTATGCATCCCTTAGCCTGATGCACATGCGGCAGCGGTGGAATTCATTAGCCCCGCGTGGAGCACATACCTTACCACACATCTTTTAGTCGTTGTGACCAATATTGGCTCCCACCGCGGTAGCGGTGGAATTCATTAGCCCCGCGTGCAGCGAAGGCCGCTGCGCATCGCGCGCGGGCTGAGCGGAACGTGGGGTTGGAGAAATAGATTAAAAAAACAGAGCTGCGGTAGCAGCGACACCCATTTGTGTCGACATATTTAACGTACATATTATTGTTGCAGATACAATTCTGTGTCGCTGCTGCCGCAGCTCTATTTTTATTTATGCCCCGTAACCCCACGTTCCCTCGGTCGTGCGCTAAGCGCACGTTCCTCGGTCACGCGGGGCTAATGAGCTTCCACCGCTGCCGCGGTGGGGTCCATATCAATTAGAAGCATGATATGTTATGCGTTTTCCCTAAGTTGACACTATTGGTCTGAGTCCGTGTATGATAGATGCAATCCCATGTTATTTGTAGATAGGTGCTGCGATGTAGCAGGGGAACTGGGCTATAATATTTCGGTTCTATGGATCTTAGAAACACAGCCCAGACGTTCTCACTAAACATGCCAAGCACCCCACACGCCTCTGTCAAGCTCTCTCTGTAAGCTCTCTCCTGTAGCTCTCCCTGTGAAAAAAATTACCCCAGACCTTCCTCACCAATGCATCTAACACCCCACACGCCTCTGTCAAGCTCTCTCTGTAAGCTCTCTCCTGTAGCTCTCCCTGTGAAAAAAATTACCCCAGACCTTCCTCACCAATGCATCTAACACCCCACACGCCTCTGTCAAGCTCTCTCTGTAAGCTCTCTCCTGTAGCTCTCCCTGTGAAAAAAATTACCCCAGACCTTCCTCACCAATATATCTCAGCATCCCTAAACCCTCTCCTGCAACCCTCTCCTGCAACCCTCTCCTACACCATAATTATCCCTAACTGCTGCAATAAAAAGGCGCAGGCTTCTTTGCGTATGCGCATTGATGGGCTCGTCATATCCTCTACAACGAAGTTGGAGAGGAAATGATCCACTTTGGCAGCTTCAATTGCCTGCTCAATAGTTTGATCACCCGTCATATACACATCTTCTGCTTGGAGCGCCCGTACCACCTGTGCTCGTTCAGCCTCGGCCCCTACGTGCTGCTGCACCCGCTCTTTAATGGCGTCAAAGCGAGCTTTTTCGTAGGTGGCAGGCAGATGCGCCTTGAACCAATCGATCGCTTGCTCTCTGAATTCACCCTCCTGCGCAAAGAGGGGATATATACAATCGGCAATAATGGCTCTAGGAGTATACCGAGAATAAAACTGCTCCCGAAGAGTCTTCACATTTATATTCTGTGCGAGGCGGTCTACAAAGACTGCTTCTTGATTGGGCAGCTGCAGCTCTCTTGCCATCGCATAAAAATACTGATTTGCAATATGCACGCTTTGGTCGTTTGCTGGGATAAGACTGTCTAACAGAAGCTTGCGAAATACGCCCAGCTCTTCGTATATGCTTGTGGGTAAATCAACTCTTGCGCCCCGTACCACAAGATCATATTGTTCTATAGCTACTTTCTGAATCCTGCCACCACAATAGGGGGCCGCCCGTACATACTCCATTACCGTTTTGACTTGTAGTGCTCGATTTCCTATTTCTATAAGCCGTTGTACGGTATGTATACAGGCCGTCTGAATATTTTCATAAAAATGAGCAAGCTCAGGAGTATTTGCAGGAGGTGTTCCCATATAGGGTCTTTTTTGTTCGATTTTGTCAACAAAATCATGTGTTAAAACCTCTTGCATATCGCGAATGTTCTGATCATTTGCCTCGCGTTGCATATCCTCTTTTATACGCTCGAATAGAGTTAAAATATTTCTTATATTTCCTGTTCGAGGTGGGGGTGGCATCGGGGGGCGGGCTGCTCTTTGTAGATGGCGTATGTCAAGAGCATATTTTGAAAAGCGTATGAGATCAAGGCAGGATTGTGGATATTTTTGCTGTACGCGGTTGATGAGGTGCTCAGCTTGCGCCTCAGTTGTACATCCATGCAGCGTTGAGCTCAGCACTCCGTCTTGAAGAAGATGTGCAAGCTCGAAGGGGTTTGCATTGCCTTCAAAAAGGCTGAGAGGAGATACACGCAAAGATTGAAGGATATTGCTACACCCAAACTGCTCTACGAATCTGCACACCACAGGATGCTCCTTTAACAGACTCAGGATAAATGTCCTATCAGGATTCAGGGTATCAAAAAGGGCGCGAAGGGGCGTTTTCCCTTCGGAGTTTACCCGGGCAGGATCTGCCCCATGCCTTACAAGCATGTGAAACATGTCTAAACTGCCAATGGTACATGCAAAATGCAGAGGTGTTCCTCCAAGAGTAAAGTGATGATTAGCCAAAACACCCAACGTAAGAAGTTTTTGCATGATCTTCAATTTTTCTAAAAACATTGCCTTTATAAAGAGTTCTTTTAAGTCATGTGAGTCAATATCTCTATCTATATGCCGCAGTGCGCGATCTTCATCATCATTTTTGATAAAAGTGGAGAGGAAACACAATGCCTTCTTCCCATATTTCTGGCTACATTGTATAAACAGCTGTTCAAACTGATCGGCGCCTAAGGCTCGCCGCAAGGCATTGGAAAGCTCTTCATTTTGAAAAAAATAGGCGATCTCTAAAGGATTTGCTCCGTTTTGATTACGGCTTGTATCACAGAGCTCGGCTGCATGTGCAGGGGTTACAAAATACTGTATGAATGGGAGGCGCTCGGCGAGGCTGCAATAGCTTTGCACTGCACCGAAAGCGCCAAAGACTTCCTGTAAAAAAGGATCGAGTTCATTTTTGTCCCAAGTATCGAGATAGTCAAAAGCTACCTTCTTTGCAGTATTCCGACATGCGGCATCTCTTCCAGCATTATAGCGCATCAGGGTCCTTGCCCACTCGGATAATTTGAGCTCACATGCCGTATGTAATGGGAGCGCTCTTTGTTTGTCTTGCACATGTACAAGCTCGGGGTGGGCAGAAAGAATGGTATTTGCGAATTCCAGATAATTTGCCTTAACCGCGATATGCAACACCGTCTCGCCAGTAGCAGGTAACTTAGACGAAAAATTAAAATTATCAGAAAGTAATAAGTTGGCAATTGTATACGACTTATGGTTCATGCATGTATGAAAGGCTTGTATCCCATGTTGTGCAAGCAAAGAGCTGACAAGAGCCATAAAATGCGTGTTGGTAGACCAGAGATTTTCATGAAGGGCATGTGCATAACGAGCGAGATGAGAGACTGTCAACGATGCAAGTCGCGTTTTTCCATCAGGTTGCTGTCTTTGTAAGTCTGTTTCAAACATCGCATATAGCTCTGCAGCATCACACCCGCTCTGAATGAAGGCTATATGGAGAATGCTAAGCAGGTATGGGGGTAAGCCATTTAAGGCATGCTGCTCATTATTTGTTTTTTCTAGAAGAAATTTTTCTATATATGATAAAAATTGATGAGAATTAGTTAATCCTTTTTTAGCAAAAAGAGGAACTGTGAACAAAATTCTAGTAAAATATTCTTGACTCAAGTGTTCTAGTATTGTTGTGTGCGTGGATGGGGATGCACATGGGCGAAAAAATTCTTGGAGTAATAGGGTTTGTAGCGATTCTTGCTCACTATCAATAGCAGGATCAATAGCAGGCTCTACTACTTCCATCCCGTTTAACTGGAATATCCGGAGCACTTCTGCCGTCATTAAGAGCTTTTCAGGTGGCAGCAACTGTATTCTATCTTGGTTGTGATATGTATCCAGAAATGCAAGAAATATACTTTGATAATTTCGAAGATTCTTTAGATCTGCAATGTTGTGTATTAATAAAAGCATTGGTTGTAGATCATCGTCCGATATATTGTTCAGTCGTCGAACTATCTCCTTTCCTACCGCTTTAAAAAAGATTTTGCTTCCGCGCTCTGTGGCTTTACACTCATTCACAAAGGTCGAAAGAGTGTCAATACCTATATTTTGGATTCCTAAGACATTTTCTTCTACAAAATCTAAAAGGCGCTCTTCTATCATATCTAAAAGGCGCTTTGATCCATAGCCCTGAGATAAAAATGCCGAAATGGTGTTTACTTGAAAATCTATATCTGGTAGCTGCAGCCAGTTATTTTGATGCTGTATAATATACTCTTCAAAAAAATCATATAGTTCTCGCTCTCTTATCTCATGAGCAGAAAATCCTTGTGTAAGCGCGCTGATGCATTCTGTATAATTTTCGTTCTGAAAAATAATTTTGTTTTGTAATATATATGACTGTACTGTATTTAAAAAAATATTTAATGAGTTGTGTTCTGGGAAATACAACACAAGAATACCTAAACTTTCGAGGGGGATGACTTGGACAAGTTTGGCCCCCTCTTCCTCTGAAAGAAAATGTATTATGGCTTCATATATTGAAGCAACAACGTGAACATCTGTTCTATTCTTTGCAACAGCAACCAAAGAGCGAAATAGTTGTTCGCCTTCTTCTAATGTTATCTTAGTAAGAAGTTGCTCGCTATGTTCTGAAAATCGTTCGATAAGCAGTTGGTTATATGCATTCGAGTCTTTATCATCGCTGTCTTGAACGATCAATGCTAACTGAATGAGAAGCCGTTGAAAATCCTCTGAGGAGGGATCAAATTGATGGAAAGCCTGAAGCAGCAAACTTCTTGTTTGTATACTATATAAACTAGGACAAAAATTATTTTTAAAATAAGTATCTTTAAAGTAGGTAAAAAAGGGAGCGGCTAGAGGGGTGTCTGCAAAGGCAAAAAGTGCTGCTATGAGAAGCTCTTCACACATCTGTTTATACTGTTCACTCACAGAGAGGGTTGTGCAAAGAGAAGTTCTTTGATTTGAATAAAATGGATCTACAGCATCAGGCATCGATGCTTCATTCTTTTTAAGCGCTACAGCAAAATGTATCTGATCTTCAGGTGAAAAAGCAGAAAGAGTTGAGCAAAGATCCGTTTGTATCCTGTTTGCAGTAAGCTGAAGGAGTTTTTTGCCAACGCTGCCACATGTTGCAAAGTCGGCGCAGATCTTGATGACGTTAGTGAGTGTTTGCTCAGTTGGTATCACTGCTATTTGATCGAGCTTTTTCTCCATCGTTTTAAGAAAGTCTATATCTGTATGCGCGATCCACGAAGAGGCATGAAGCAATTGAAAGAACTGTGTGTGAGAGAGATCGTCTAATTTTGTACGTGATGATGGCAGGGGACGGATGAGTTCTTCCAGAATACGTGTTATGGGTTCTATAGTACAGTGCTCTTTTAAAATACGGTGCTCTTCTGGAGAATGTTTTTCTAAATATACTGCTCTTTCTACAAGCTCCGCTGCCGACATCTGCGCACGATTGGATAGGTCAAGTAGGTCCTGAGATGGAGGGGAGGGTGGTACAGATACTGATAATGATAACCTTAATGGTTGTGGTTGCATAATTGTAATGTTTAGTAATCAATCTAAGCTCTCCAAAGGAGAGTTTCGATTGATTGCTAAAAAAATATAAAAGGTTTATATGTTAATTTTTTAACTATCAATGCTAATTTAAATAAATTTATTTACTTATTTATGGTAGTGCGTATTTATTTATTGCAACAATTATGAATGATAGTTGACAAAATGTCAATTCATTCTTTGTTCTAATGCGGAATTATTGATGGTTCCGTCGACCTGACGGCAGCGTGGGGTTGTGGGATCGAAAGAGGATCCGCGCCGCGGTAGCGGCATACGCATCAGGCTAAGGCTACGACCCTCACAAGCTTTGGCACATTTTTTTACAGGGAGAGCCACAGGAGAAAGCTTACAGAGAGAGCTTGTCAGAGGCGTTAGGGGTGCTGGGGTGCATTGATGATTAAGGTCTGGGCAGTGGAGAGATTAGAGAGAAAGCTGAGGGATCATTATGGGCTTAAGAAGCACCCCAGTCGAAACGCTCGCGAAGCGACTTGG
The DNA here is from genome assembly GCA_013287775.1 of Chlamydiota bacterium. Lineage (GTDB taxonomy): Bacteria > Chlamydiota > Chlamydiia > Chlamydiales > FEN-1388 > JABDDE01. The sequence goes on along the minus strand of JABDDE010000040.1, from coordinate 1,079 downwards.
AGACTGGGGGAACAATCAATAACTGCCGATTCCGGGCCGAGCGGCGCGTGAGCGTCCGCTCGACCAACGGATTCATCAATTATTCCGAATTTCCGTGCCCGTGCCCGTGCCCTTGCCCGTGCCCGACTACCCAGGTTTCAGTGTTCGCGTAAGCGACATCTGAAACCTGGGGAACAATCAATAAATTCCGTATTCAATACCCCGGTCTTCATGCCGCGAAGCGACATTGAAGACCAGGGGAACAATCAATAAATTCCGATAAAATGTGTCCAAGTCCGTGAGAGTCATGGCCTTAGCCTGATGCGTATGCGGTAGCGGCGTGTGCATCAGCTGTTATGCTAATATCCCTTATGTGGGCACTGAAACAAGCGCAATATTCTCCACCCAAAACTTATGTTTGCTTTTTGCAAGCACTTTACCATTGGAGATGAGTTTTACGAAATAACTTTGTAACCCACCTTTTTTGGTGAAATCGGTGCCGACAATAGGATAAAAAATGCGTCCTTCATGTCTTTTGAGGGTAATTTTTGCAGTTTTTTCTTCACCATTTTTCAGTCGTACTACGAGTTCAAGTACTAATGGTCCTTGTTCAAATATAGGCGGAAGTACTGACCATGAGATTGCAAGACGCTGGCCAAAAGCAGTGCTTTCTTTGTTCGGATCCGGGGTATCTACATACGTACTTGCAAGGCTTGATCGGCTGTAGTATTCACTTCTGACAGTGAGATCTGCCTTGGCACAAGAGCCACAGAACAATATGAGAATAAAAAAAATAATGCTAATGCTGTTTTTACCTTTCAGGCAACAATATGAGGACCATTGACGTGACCCAGGAAGCATATTAAGACATTGTTTTTTACTACTATTGATGCGCATGTGTATTATCATCCTTTACATTTCTTGTGTCGCTGCTACCACAGCTCTATTTTTTAATCGTTTCATTAACCCCAAGCTCTCTCTGTAAGCTCTTCTCCTGCAGCTCTCTCTGTAAAAAAAAGCTCTCCAGACGTTTCTCACCAACGCGCCCAAGCACCCCACACGCCTCTGACAAGCTCTCTCTGTAAGCTCTTCTCCTGCAG
>JABDDE010000039.1 GCA_013287775.1 Chlamydiota bacterium | reverse complement strand
GGACCTTAGAAAAGGCCTTTTAGGCTAAAATATGTATAACCTAGAACAACCCCCAATGCAACAGAGTCCCTCTTTACAGTTGGTGTATACAAATGGCGTGAATATATGTAGACAAATCTACATAGTAAGCAGCACAAGGCCATTATAAAAGTAGTTGAAAAAATGGTATCTATGTTGACGTCATGTTTTTGTAAAAGGCATAATCCTACATAATTTATATTATCAGACGTTTAGTATGTACGAATCTTGCTCCAATCATAGAAGAAATTATATGCCCGGGCATGCAACAGCTTGCGTTTTATCTAAGAGCCAGCGACTAAGCGACTCCCAATACACTTGAATATCTGCTTGCATCGCCGGCGGCGTATAACGCAACACCCGTAACTTATTTTCTAACTGCAGTAATAGGTTTCGCATTTCCACAACCTTTGTGGTTAAGGATTTATTTTCAGTGGCTTTAATACACCCACGCAATGACAACAGTACTTCCAAAAGATGTCGCCATGATAAAAAATATTTTGGAATTGGCCCAACTATCTTTTCCATTTGAGCGCGTTTTTCAAAAGAATATCGCTGCTGATTTCGAAATGTTCGCCTATGAAGCAATGAAATTTCTGAAAATCCTTCTAAGATATCAAAAATGCTTCGCTTACTATACCCGATTTCAGCCACATCAGCAGCAGCAAAATCGGTCTTTTCTTCTGATAAAAAAAATGCAAGTACATCAGCACGCGCACTCACACCAAATAAAGTACGTAATCGAAAATACAGCAGTGCTGGCATATCCAATTTTGGCAGCATAGACTTATTGCTGGGTACGAATGTTAATGGCGATACTGATGTGAAAGTAGGCCAATGTGCACCTGCAACAGCGTTTACTGTTGTGGAAAACAATGAAAAGGGAACTGCAATGTATGATTCGAGTGCTTTGGCAAGAACACGAAGCCGACTTACCGAAATATAATGATGATTATGAACACACCAATCCAAAGCCTCGTCACGCAGCCTAGGATCGCTTTCCATGATAGCTGACGTGAGCAATATGAGCTCTTCAGGATCAATAAGAAAATCTTGGTGCTGCCGTTTCACTCCTGCCACACCTAATTCAGTCCACAAGCTCCATGAAAGATCTAGTAAATATGCATCTAGTTGTGCACTAAGATTTGCCATCTGTTGTCTCCACTGCACGTACTGCTTTATCAAGCTCTATAGCGAACTCTTGGGATACATCTTGTGTGATGCACCATTCTTTTGCTGTGACCAACTCTTCTCGTGTAGGAGATAATGCATTAAGATCAGCAAAATGTTTACTATATGGGCCTTGATCTACTGCAGCGTACAGCTTAAAACATATTTGGTCAAAACGGCTAGCAAGATGCACTATTAAGCTGCCATAGTGACGCGTCTGCATTCGTTTTTCAAACCCCAACGGCAATCCCAAATCCAGTAACGAAGCTGGGCCAGTATTGAACCACTCTTTTCCTAATTCAAGCGCACGACCCACCTCATCAACCGCCTGCAACAACCCATAGGGTAAAGGATTTGGTGTAATCAATTTCCCTTCCTTAACTAATGCAATTATCCTTAGTTGTGCGTTCGATATACCGCAACAGTAAAAGCCCTCCCCCTCCAATAATTACAACTTCGTGATGCTCTCCCCGATCGGCAAGTAGCTGCCCTAACATGCCTAACGCTTGCTCCAGAGAAGTGACGCTAATGTCTGTCATTTTTCTATGATCTTTAAGCTCTCGTTTCATGAATCTAAAACTCCTAATATGTGAAGATTAAGTTCACGATTCGTGAATGTAACCCTCCTAATTTAAGGATAGCACATCCCGATTTTCATTGCTATCAAGAAAAATTACATTTCTTACCACAAGAAATTGCATGAGATGTAGTCGACGATGATGTAGATGTTTAGGTGTGAGCAACAGCAAGTTGCGCCCACCACCATAATTTTTTAATTAAATACATGCATGAATAAGTTTTGCTAATGTTTTAATAGTTGGGTTTTTTCTTTTGAAGATATGATACATTGTCGAACGAGCAACTTCAGCTTCTTTAGCCGCTTGTGTTTTATTAATAACCTCAAGATAAATTTGAATAACTTCCATAATACCTTCCCAGTCACCACTCTTCAAACATTCCCATATGGCATGACTAATTAGCTCTTCATTTAAAAGTTCTTCAGTAGGATTGCTTTTCCTGATCCCGATATCTTCCCTAAGTGTTAGAGATCCTTTTTTACTAACTTGACGTATGTTTGTTGCAAATTTTCTTTGCGTATCTGATATCTTTATCTTGCCCATTTTTATTTCCTCCTAACAACAACAAAATATTATTTTTCTGTAAACAGGTCCAACTGGATTTTTCGCCTATAGCACATGGCGTTTATATTTATTTTTCATTAGAGTTCAGCAATGTCGATAATACGATAAAAATACCGACTACTTAAGAGCGCGTCGGAGATTGGCCCAAGATGCAGGAGAACAGGAGCCACCCCAAAGCCCTTAGGAAGCGTAAGGCAGGCGATTTTGGCTTTCATGGCATCGATCACTTCAAGACCCAATTCATGACGTCGCATTTTGATTTCACAGACAAAAAGAGTATTTGAGCGTAGTTGAATGAGGTAATCAATCTGGCATCCCCTTTTTCTCCCTGAAGCTTTTTGAATATAGGGATTATCAATAATGATATCTTGAACGTGAATCCCCAGTGCGTGATATAACAGCGGCCTATTTTTTAACAGGAGATTTTCTAGCTGGAAGCCAAGCATAGGCTCCCATCCAGGTAAACTCGAAAGAGGCACCTCTACATATGCGCCTTGTTCAATTTTGGTAAGGTTAGGTTCAATATAGCGGATATAAAAGCGCAGATAATTGTCCGACAGACGATAGAGCGTGGATTTGCCTGGCTTGCCCGTTTTTAAAGACCAATTCGGATGTTCGCTGACAAAACCACAAGTTTTCAGCGCTTTAATGTGCTGACTCAGTGTACCGCTGGGTGAATATCCTATGGCTTTTTGCAAAGCTGCCCGATCTTTCATGTCATCACCAAGCATTGTAATAATTTTTTTATAAATCTCGCCTCTTGGACTAAAAAGGTCATTAAAAATACGGTCAAATTCATGTACCAAAAGGCCATTTTTTTCAAAACATAAACGCTTTATATTCTCATCAGCACTTTGATGAGCCTGAATCTGTTCCAGATACCACGGCACTCCCCCTGTTATGCTGAGTATCTTAAACATATCGAGATCTGAGCATGCAGTAAAGCCTTTGAGAGTGAGTAGCTCTTTGCATTCGGGAATGGAGAGTTCAGTGAGCTCTAAATAGAGAGAAACACGTCCAAATAAAGCGGTACTGTTAATAATGTTTTTATCAATCCATGTTGCAATAGAGCCGCATAAAATAAGCATAACGGAAGGATGATTCTGTAGCACAAGATCCCACCATATCTTCAATTTTGGAATAAACGTCGGGTCTTTTGATCCTATCCAGGAAATTTCATCAAAGAGAATAACCGTGGGTTTCTTGATAAGATGTTTTGTGAGGCATGCAAAGCCATCGCTCCAGTCAGTAAATGTAAAAGGAGACAGATGAAATAATGTTGCAAGCTCGTGTGCAAAGGCATTGCGCTGCTCTTGTGCAGTGACTTTTTTGATGGGTGCAAGTCCACTAAACGGCAAAAACACCTTATCTTTAGCAAATTCTTCTGCAAGACGGCTTTTTCCTATTCGACGACGCCCTTTAATGACCACAAGGCATGCCTGACCAGATTGAGATAAATCCTTCAATCGCTGTAGTTCATTTTTTCTCCCAACAAATGGCTTCATGCCTTCATGGTACCTGAGTATCGCTTTTCATGTCAATATCATTAGATGCGCAAAATTGCAATTTGTTAGTTTTGCGCAAGATAATTTTTTCGTTGCAAAACAGCCGTGCCAATGATACAATTCCCGCGAAAAACAAATACATCTGAGAGGTATTATGTATGACCCCATCTGTGCTTAGAACGACGTTGCATAGTTACATGCCAAGTATTGTCACATCTATAGTCAACCAATATTATTATTGTGATCAGGCTTGGGTAGATACACAGCTCGAGAATATATCCAGTGAAGCAGCATGCCTTGCCTTACTTGATCAACTCGACTATACACCGGTACGTACGCTCGATTTTAGAAAACTCCCGATCCCGATGACCAATGCGTTTATAAATCAAGTTATTGAAAAAATAAACATTAAACGCACGGTATTACCAAGTCTCAAACAAGTTTTTATTAAGGCCGTTAACAGATCGGACAGTGATCCAGTGGCCGTACAGCCAGATCCTATTTTTTCATTATTGACAAATGGAATTCGAATAGGAGCAGCTCTAGATGAAACATCCGTAAAATCAATTCATAGTGTGATGGGATTATTGAATACCGATACAGTACGACTTCAGATACAAGAAATGTTAGATATAATAACAACAGTATGGGCAACGTCAAGTGATCCAAAGAAAAGACTCTTGTTGAGGGGGCCTTGTTGGCTTTGTGTTCTCTTCCCTTTGACTGATGCACCTCAAGATACTAATGAACCTCAAGCCATAGTACAGGCATCCTCTAATGCTACTGCACCTTCTCGTGGTTATCCCAGTTACTTCATTAATAATTGGCGTAATAATTGTTTAAATTTTAATGGTGGAGTGGACGTCATCTAATAATTCAGGAAAGCCTCGAAGGTCGCTATCTCTGCTCTAACGGCCCATTTCCTGTAAAATAAAGCGCACAAATGGCTCGATATTTTTTTCTGTGCCGGCAGTTTCTAGTGCCTGAAAGTAGGTAGCGCGATGTTTTGTCTGGATAATTGTCCAAGGATAGCCCCCAGAAGCAAGCATAGCATTCATTAAAAAACGACCAAGACGCCCATTGCCATCCATAAAAGGATGAATAAATACAAACATATAATGCCCAAGAACAGCTCTTACAGAGCTTTCTTGCTCATTTTGAAGCAATTGAAACAGTGCGTCCATTGCATCGGCAAGCGCTTCACGTGGCAGCGGGACATGGCGAGAGCCACGTATGTATACTTGCATTTTCCTGTATCCAAATAATTCACTTCTCTGAATAATGCCTGCTCGTGCTAAAGGTGCAAAAAGGCTTTGGTACCATTTTTTAAGATCTTCTTCTACAACAACTCCAGGGTTTTCATTCTCAAAAATTCGTAAAATGCTTTTTTTAACATCTAAAAACGCCTCATAATATCCTCGGGCCGCTAAAGCGTCTCTTTCTTGTGCATCCCGAGGATTTTCTTCAGGACTCCATTGATTGCTCTGCACATGTGCAATGAGCTCTTCATCTACTTCATATCCCTCAATGGACAAAGAATTATAGGCATCTTTATCATAGATAGCAGCGAGCTTTGTAAAATATGTTTTTTGATTCTTTAAGATCCCGGGAGGCTTTGGAAAATGCTGTATTACAACCGGTCTAAATTCATTCCAAAGCGCATATATTCTAGCCACATACGGTGATTGAAACCGTGTTTGCAAAAGAGGAGCATGAATGAACGGATTTTCCTCTTTTATTTTCCATCCCGATTCTTGTACTGCATGTTGTATTTCTGTAACAAATTTTTTATTTTTGCATGCCGCATATGCACCAATAAGCCGAGCGGCAGCACTTTGAAAATTATATTTTAAAAGAACTTCAATGAGATCGGAAGAATTTCTGATAAGTTGTAAAGCAATTTCAGCTTCCTTTTGATTTTTTTGGAAATAGGTTGGAGAGACCTTGCAGAGCGCATACGGCAGTGTCATAACTTCTAAACCTCGCAGTGCAACTTTTTCATCAGGTATGTTTTTAGGGTCACTATACACAAAAAAAGAAGTATTAAATGGAAGTCCTTGTGGAGCCCCACCACCTTTCGAAGATATTACAATTACCTGTTCAGGAATGACTGATGAGGCTGTGTGTAAGTCAAGAGATGCTTCTGCAGAAAGACAATAGTTATTTCTAAAATGATACGTCAAGTAAATGCGTAAAAAATCCCAGAAATTTGCATACCATGCTGACGAATCTCCATCTGGGATGCTGGGCTTTAGAAATAAATACCAGCCTTTTATGATTTCTTGTAACCACTTCGTACGGACAAGAAGTTCACGATCCGCTCTCGCTATTTGCTCAGAGCGAATAATGGGTGCGCCATTCATTTTGGCTATTTTTTTAACGCGGAGAAGAGATTCCGCCAGTTTTTCCTGGGCTTTCATAAAAATAATTTACTCGAGTTTTGTGTAAGAATTTACTCGAGTTTTATGTTAGCATTTACTCGAGTTTTATGCAAGAATTTACTCGAGTTTTATGTTAGCACCCAGGGTTTAGTCGCCCCTTTGCTAGGGAAGTATAAGGCATTGGTAATAAAGGTCTGGGCCGTGGGGAGATTAAAGAGAAAGCTGACTACTCAGTGAAAAACCCAGAAAAACTCAGTAATTATAATTGACATTTTGTGTTATAATGCTTATATTGAAGTAAAATAAAGACAACAATATATCTTAATAAAAAATTAACATTTTATTTATTTTCGCAGTATTATGAACATTAACCAACCTTCTCAACAACCTATAAACCAACCCTCACAACCTTCCATAAACCCACCCTCACGAAGACGCCGACGATCTGAAGAACCTGAAGAACAAAGCCCTCCCTCCTCAGAGCAAAAACATCTTCGAATGACGCCAAGCGGAGTGATACCAAACCAAGTGGTGCAGGCGCTGCAACCTATGGCAGTTGAGCCCATTGCTCTCCCACCCATAACACCACAAGCGGTACCAAACACCACACTGACACGCATAGAAGTGTTGGTTCGGCAATGGCAACAAGGGCAAAATCGTGCATCGGCTATTCAGGAAATACGCGCACTGTACTCACCGCTTACACAAATGCAACGCACAACTGTACGGCAAGCCCTTACAAATGTGCCTGGTGTGCAAAATGTGATGAACGAGTTAGAGCAGATGAGAATGTTGCAAGAGGGACTCACCTCTGCAATTACAGCGTATGATAGATGGAAATGGCGTCAGTTTAGCCTCCATTCTACCTTACCGAATGAGGTGAGAACATGGCTTGATGCCGCAACTCCTGAAAGGGTGGCTGCGCTCCCTCAAGATCTTCTCAATGGCACAAATTTGCATCGTGACCTGTTAGATCTTTTTCGGCTTGAGACTGCTTATAGAAACCAAGATGTCCAAGCTATTGCCATGTTTGAGTTTGGGGCCTCGTATATGATGGGGCTACGGGAAGGGTTTGTTAATTATTGCAAGGATCGAATATTGACGCACAGAGGGACTGATTCACAGCTAGCGCAAGGATACATATACTATCATCAGATCTGTAATCGCTGTAGCCTCTCAAATCGGACTACTCTTTACGATCAACGCACCTCTCTAAGTTTAAAAGAGCGTAGAGACTGCCTTGCGATTCTTACATGGATGCTATCACCTGCACAGTATCTTGATGATTATAATATAGGCTCTTTTCGTATAGGGAGCAGAATAAATCCTAACTTCACACTTTACAACAATATAAGAGCTTTTCTTGAAATCGGTATTGCCTTAGAAACTAATAATCTTCAAGCAATATTTAGATTTTCAGAGATTGGCACTGCAGAACCTCTTTCCTTAACCGCTGAGGATAAAAGGTTCTTCGAACAGCAGTATCATATAACAAACTGGGACGCCTTTACATCTTTAGGTGGAAAGTTCGCACAAATACAATATGCTTATGACAGATTAACAACAGGACAGAATTTGAGTGAGCACGAAAAGAGCAACTGGTATGTGCGAATTGAAAGCATTTTCGAAATGCTTTGTGATTCAACTAATGAAGGGGAGAACTTTGACAGTATCTGCAACGAAATATTTGGAGTTGCTCCAGCTTTAAGCGAGATGCGACCTTTGATAAATTATGTACGTGGCTTCAACGAATTAGAACGCCTGAATGATGCATTTACGTACGCACCAAACCCAACCAGTGAACAGCAAGCACGGCACCTCATTCAATCCCGTACTATCACGCAAAGAATGATCGCTTGTGGAGAAAGATTGAATGCACACGCAACACCTTTCATTAACTACATACGCCCTATGGTCATAGATGAGGATGCTTCGTTAAGGCAGCAATTCGACAATATGCAACGTGCGTACGAGGGTTATATAATAGAAAATGTGAGTGAAGCTGAAAAGCGCACCTGGCACATGCGAATGCAACAGGCGTTTCTTATGTGCAACACTCTCGCTTGTAGTATGCGAGAGCGCTATGACGACCTGCGCGATCAATTACTGCAAGATGCTGAAGGGCCATTTCGCTCTTTTTTCGCTCAAGTGAATTCTGCAATAAATTATGGAATCAGTCTTGACGAACTATCACGGCAGCTACATGCATATGCCCGCATAGCACATCCAACCATTGAGCAGCAGAACCAGCATATATCCAAGTGTCATACTCTCATGCAAAGAATAGAAAATTTCGCACAGGTACTCCAAGAAAATGCGTCACCTGTTGTAAACGCCTTACAGCCTATTATAGAAGATGCTACGCTGAATCCTTCTGCTCCTTTAGTAAAATATAAAATATTAATTGAACGATTCCAGGGAACATCAAACCATGAAATACGCAAGCAAATCATTTGGAACTTAGCAAAGAGTGCCGCTACCTTGAGTCCACTAGAGTTCAAAACGCTCAAAGAGCGCCTTGCTACCCTGTATCCAAATCTAGCTACTCCTCTCGGCCAGGCTACCAATAGCAATGAGTTTAAATATGCTCGGCTCTTAATAAGGCTAGATGAACAGCGTAGCGCTAATCGTGCCATCGATCTTGATACTGTTTTGTCCCTACAAGAGATAGGTAATGCGCTTAATCCTACTCAATGCCAAGAGCTCTTAGTCCAGTTTCAGCAGCATATTCCTAATGTCGATGAGCTGTACCTATTTCTCAGGACAGATATGGGTTTCTTTCGTCAAATCAACTTGTTTCAGAATCCTGAACTTACTCCAACTGCCCGTACCGCTATTCTGAATAATATCAATAATTATCGAAACCGTATGGACTATTTGGATCCTGCTCATTTTACAGAGATCATCCAGGTACTTGTTCGGGCCCCACATAGCAACCGTGAGGCGAAAAAGCTTCTACAGGGCATCTTAGAAGCAAGATGTGAACTTATATGCCGTAAATTACCAAGTGCCGCTACCGATAATACCGAGCAATCTATCGCGCGATCTGTCGAGCGACATCGCTGTCTCTTTGAAATAGGGGAAATGTTAGCTGAAGCCTCAGCTGCACACATACCTATACGAGCCGAATTCCTCAAACATCTACGAAGAAGCTATCCTACATTTACGCAAGATGCCCAAAGACAAGTGCAATTTGTGCAGCTCTTTTATGAGTTTCATCGCTCACCAGATCTTTCACTAGAAACAGGCTCTGTACTACAGCTACAAGAAGTAACAAAGCATATGAGTTTTGATCAGTGCCGTGAACTTATGGATGCCATGCGTGAACATATTCCCGATTTTGCTACTCGCTTTCCTAATGCCGTAACCACCTATCACAAACTCAATACAGCTATGGACTATTTGCGGCAGGTAAAGCTTATAGCTACTTCTACCTCCCCGCAAGATCTTGCCAGTATGGTAGATCTTATAGCTACCTCTACCTCCCCGCAAGCTCAAGCGACACATCTTACTGGTATAAGGGAAGTAATGAGCCGGCCCTCATTCAACTACAGACAATTCGTCGATATGGTGAAAGCAGCAGCGATCAACGACTCAGACGCCCGAGAGATGATAAGAAATATTTTTAAAGTAAGCCTTGAGTTGAAATTCGAAGATCTTCGCAACGCCGGCTCTAATGTTATAGAACAAAACCGAATATTGTTTGAAATAAGCGATCTACTAGTAGAAGCGCATGAACTGCAGAATGATATACGGCTACTTCTAGGAGACATTCCTGCAAGTCAAATACTTGACGATGAGGCTACTCTGGGAGTACTTTTTGAAAGGTATTATCCATCAACATCGCCCTCCCCTGCCCTGCGGCTAGAAGAAATAGAGTGCACCAAATGCCTGCTTCTTCTGCAACGATATCGAACAGCTCAAGAAGTAACATCTCGAGACGAACTTGCGCAAATGCGTGCAAGGCAGCAAGAGGTAGTGGCGACTTTAGGTAGGATGGCGGTTCGTATGGGCGATGAGCGATATACTGCCCTCACTACACGTCTTCAAGCATATAGGCCTGAAATGCAGAGCATTATTACCTACACCAATACTGATGAGTTTAAATACAATACAAGCTATAGCTTATCCGCAAATCATTATAATGTAGTGCGCTTAGATGATACTATCCCCGCCCTGCCATCTACCGTAAATGCCGACACAACATTTAGAGAGGGACTTTTCGCCTTTTTTAATGAGATACCTTTTGAAGAGCTACAAACATATCTTACTGAGAGGGATATGACTCTGGATACCGCACGTGACACCTTGACAAGATATATCAATAATGTAATGAATATGGCCCCTCTTTTCGGTGCGCCAAATCCAGTTACATATCGTGAACAGGCAAGAGCATGGTGGAATGAGATTAAAGACACTATCGTACATGTCATTTTGTATATTCAAAATCTCCATCCTCCAGAACACTCAGAAACAGAAATAAAGAAAAAGAAAAAAGAGCTCTTAGCAACGCTCATTGGTGCTGCAACACGCATTGGTACTGGACCGGAGCCATGTGGAGGCAGATATAGAGCTGAGGCGGCTCTTCTGCATCAACAAATTGTATTAGGTGTATCGGTTTCTTTTACATCTGAAGTGAATCGTCAACTCAATCCGCTTCGTGAAAATAATGCTACAATACTGAGCGTTATGGCTGCTCAGGATGTGGCCGGACAGCCTCATGAATATATTGGGTTTTTACGTCTTATAGGCCATGAGCTTGCAATTCCAGGCACCCAATTAGCTACCCGCAGTGATGCCGATATCTCGTTTACTCAAACACGTATGTACGAACGATATGGAAATAATACAGCCGCTTTGCGACAGCGATTTGAGCAGATGTATACTCCATTTACGATCATTACATGTATTGAACAAGAGGTAGGTCCACAAGGAAGTGAGCGAATGCGTGGTCTCTTTTGGGAGTGGTGTTATGCTCATGTGAGTGTAGAGCCTGCTAGTTGGGGTATTACTAGAAGCCCCGATGACTGGGGTGGCAATCTTGAGGCCATCAAGGAGCATGATGCTGCCAAGCGTGTATTGCGAGAGATTCGAGAGCGATTAGAAATCAATGCAACACCTGAAGCAATCGATGAGTATTTACTTTCGGTGGGGATTGAGAGAGAGGTTGATGAGGAGGGGGAGGTTAATGAAACTGTACTGCAGGCAGTGCTACGAACATATTCCATTCCGCGCCAGCGTGATGCGGTACTTCATGAAATTCGAAGGCTTGCGAGAACCAATACCTCACCTGAAAAAATCGATGAATATCTGCGTGCGAACGGGATTATACGAGCAGAAAATGAATCAGCAGAGCAGGCGGTACGGCGACAGTATCCAGATCCTGTATCTGATGAAGAGGTGTATGCATCAATTATAACAAGTGAGCGTGCTCTAACAAGAGTGGCCTTTATGGAACGAGTCGTGTACGAAGAGCTTCCATCGCGCTGGACCCCAGCAAACCGACTCAAAGTAAAACGCGATTTTATTGCTAAAATGCTTGCTCAGATGGGTTCGCTGACTCCTAATGCCATCCCCTCATCTGCCAATGTTTCTTCCAGCTCAAGTATGTCTTTGAGTTCGAGCTAAGTTGCCTTACAACAACCAGGTGGGCAGAAAAAGAATACGATTGGATGCATCATAGGATAAAGGTCCTGAGTAACAAATGCAGCCGAGCGTCGCTTGTGGGACCTTTTGCATAAAACTCTTAAGGTTGTGTACCTTTTTCATAACATGGCTGGAATGAGGCTGAGCGCTTATAGTTATTTCAAAAGGAATAACACACCTTCCTAATGACACCACAAAGTCTACTTCAGTATCTGTTGGTGTGCGCCAAAAGGTAATTTCGTGTCGATAAGCAGAGGCGTCCATCCATGTCTGGATTTCATTGAGAAACCAGTTTTCCAGCCTATGTCCTATAAGACCTGTTATTTCCAAAATAGATGCATCGTGCATACCCGTTAGATAGCTCACAAGCCCATTATTGATTAAATACCCTTTTGGAGATTTTACCAGACGCTTTACAGAACTTTCAATGTAGGGATAGATTTCAAAATATTGTAAGGTAGCCAGAAGAAAGCTGCGGTACTTTGCAAGTGTATTGCGTGAGCAATGCAAAGCATCAAGAATTTTTTTATCATCGCGAAGCGAACCTGTATGTTCGGCACTTATTTTCATGATATTTTCAAAGAGCTGCAAATCACTTACCGTATCGAGTGCCCGAATATCTTTTTCCAAATAGGTTTGCAAGTAATTGCCGAGATAGCGAAGATGCGCCGAAGTAGATTGTTCTTGATACACTTCAGGCAAACCTCCCCATATGAGATGGTTTTTTAACACCTCTTGAAGTACTTTTTGAAAAGGAAGAAGGCGATCATAGATTTCTTCAATCTGCGTATACTGGATAGAGGCAAAAAGTGAAGTAAGCACTGAGTCAGCAGGCAAGACGAGATGAGGATGTAAAAGAGAAGCCATTTCTCGCATCGTAAATTCTCGGAGCGTCAAAAGCTCCACCCTTCCTGCTAATGACTCAGCAGCAAGCATGTGGAGATTTAAATGGGCAGATCCTGTAAGGATAAATTTTAGTGCGTCCGTCTCTTTATACGTATCATATAAGAGCTTCACCTGATCGAATAGTGCAGGACACTTTTGTGCTTCATCGATAAATACCCAAATCTTAGTGCCATCACCTATTTTTTTCAACGCTTCTTGTTCTATTAAAAGGTGCAACTCCTCATTCATAATTCTTTTGCGTTGCTGCATACTATCCATGTTTAAGCTGACCCATTTCCTCTCGGGATGCAGTTTCATATAATAGTGCATGAGTGTGGTTTTGCCTACTCGACGAGGCCCTAAAAGCGCACTTACAGCAGAGCGCTCAAACGACGCAAAAAAAACAGGTTCATTGGCTCGAATAACGTATTTTTTCATTTAATGACACCTTTTCGTTGTAAAACAGTCATCTTAATGATGCAATTTCCGCGAATTTTCGTCAAGCTACGTGCAAAATTAATGCGTGCAAAATTAATGGTTCCCTTGTGTCGGTCTAAACAGGACATCTATCTGTATTTTTCGCCATAGGCACTTTTTCGTCAGGAAAAGTGCCTGTGGCGTGAATTTTTTGCGCTCACAATTTATGTGTTTATGTGTTTCCCTCTTTAGAAAATATGATTCAATTTGATATAATTGTTTTAGTAACTTTATAAAATTGAAAATTAAAACAAACAAGGGGTGTTTATGATACCATCAATCCAACCAACAACAGGAGGGACAAGTTCTGTTTCTGCAACAAGACAAACAGTTAGTGAAATGAAAGTTTTGTTAGAGCGCTGTTTTAGCCCGGAAAACCTTGCTTTAGGTCGTGGAAGTAGACAATTTCTTTTTTATAACAAAGGGCAAGATTGCATCGAGCTGCGGCCTTTAAGATTTACAGAACGTTGGAGTCTAGGAGGAATATCCCAAGAACAACGAATTGTACAAGTTATGCGCGTTGCAAGGGAAAAAGGTGTCGAAGTATCTCCTGCAGTACAACAAAAGATCAATGCAAGGTTAGCAAAATACGAAGCAAATAGAATAACTGTTAATACACCTGCAAGAGTAGCTATTGCTATACTCAATCAGGTTGAAGCAGCTCGTTTGCAGCAAGAAACATCCCCCTCCCCTTCACACCTCCCTCTCGACCCCAACTGTCGAGAACAATATCTTCGGTTCTGTAAGGAAGCTCTTCAATCTCGCAGCTATGAATCCGCAGCAGCTTTTTATCGCCGCCTTATGCAAGGAGATACTGTGCCAATTGAGTTAACAAATACGCAAATTCCTGAAATATACTCAAGGTTGCATGTTCATGAAGAATGTAAGCAATTTCTCAAAGTGAATAAAAGAAACTTGCAACAGATTTTGAATACCTTAAAAGATTCGACATCTATTGATCAAGAGGCATTTCGACGCACGGTACGCACATACTGTGAGGAAATACGCCCGAATCAAGCGGACCAGGATACGGTGAGCTTAATAGAAAGGACGATCCCTCATCAAGTTGAATGGCAAGGTAGAAACTTGGGTGATATATTTACAAAATACGGGCTGTAAACGCAAATTTTAGCTGCAGCGGATGCTGTTTTAAGCAATAACACAGCTGACTTACAACGAATCTTCAATAACTTGACAAATCCGTTAGCCCAACGAGGCTGGTTAACTAATGAGCATACTATAGACAATTTCTTAACTTGGTTGCCTGAAGTGATGCTTCAGCTATTAGTCGAAGATATAGCAACTATGGATTCAAGTACTTTTTCAGCCGAATTTACAAAGTTAAAGAACGTGTATCGCTCGATACAACGCGAAAATTTTACGGAAGACAAATTCAATGAATTTATACTATCTTCCTTTCAAGGATTGAGAATTGGTGTGACCATAACTGCAGAATGGAGAGAGCGTGCGCCAGCAGTATGTCAAGCAGTGAATAACCCTGCATTTACTAATAAGGTATTCGGAATTTGTTTAGAGGAAGCTTTTTGTAATCATTACCTACAGGTTAATCAGCAATTTACGGAAGCACACATGCAACGCTTCTTAGAACCTTGGATAGAAAAAAGAGTAAATCAGCACATTACCTCTCTGAAGTTAGGAAATCATGACACAAAGCTGACACAAAATGCGTTTCGCTTTTTGATTAGCAATACCCCTAAACTTGAACATATCGATCTCCATTGTATGTACGATAATAAAGGGCGCCGAACTAATGAAGATTTACAATTATTAGGGCAGCGTTGTCCACATTTACGATCAGTGGATGTAGCAAATCAAGAGAACATTACCGGACGTGGAATTATTAATTTAACACAACAATGTCAATCTCTAGAAACGGTTGCAATATATGGCTCAAATAGCATACGCAGTCGCCCTGATAATCAACTTATTAATGCACTCAGTCAACTTCCCAAGCTGAGTCATTTCTATTATGGTTATTGGCATGGTATCATAGCAGAACAGTTACAAATTCTTAGAGCAGCACATCCATCAATAACAATTACACAGAGAAAATAAGGTACTTGTAAAATACACGCCATGTGCGACTTTTCCTTCAAGAAAAGTGCACATAGCGTGTATTTTTGTTGTGGAAAATACAAATTGCCGTGTAAAATGCAAATAATGATTAGCCATTATTCCGGATGCGGTAACGATTTTCTGATTATCGATGATCGGAGCCGCTGTTTTGAACCTTCGCAATCACACATCCAAACGCTCTGTAAGGGTGTAGATGGATTAATTCTTGCGCAATTGCCAACAGTTCCCTTAGCTCATTTCAAAATGAAGTTTTATAATCGTGATGGATCTGAAGCAGACATGTGCGGCAATGGTCTGCGCTGCTTGGGCATGTTTATAAAAGAAAAATTTTTATTTACAGAAAGCCAATGCGTGATCGAAACCAATGCAGGCTGCCTCAAGCTGGCATTTAAGGAGCATGTGACGGTAGAAATAGGCAGTGTCCAAGAGCTTGGCTGGAATATTTCCCTGTCGCATGAAGGTGTGCCATGGACACTGCATCATTTTCGCGTAGGTGTGCCGCATCTTGTCACGTTTGTGGATACGATTGATGCCATAGATGTTATGAAAATAGGGAGCTTCTTTCGGCATCATCCTCATTTTCTACCAGCAGGTGCCAATGTTAACTTTGTTGATCCAGTAAAGTGTTGTATTCGTACCTTTGAGCGCGGTGTGGAGGCAGAAACTCTTGCTTGCGGCACTGGCAGCACGGCAGCTGCCTTTGCGCTCCACAAATTGTATGGACACGTGTTGCCTATCAAGCTGAAAGTCCGTTCTGGAGAATATCTAGAGGTAGGGTTTACCCAACAAAATGCTACCCTATCTGGTCCTGTAACCTGGGTCAGAGATATGTAACCATTCACCACCCCCCGTATCGGAATTTTCGGAATAATTGATTGTTCTCCTAGTCTTCAATGTCGCTCCGCGGCATGAAGACTGGGGTATTGAATTCGGAATTTATTGATTGTTCCCCAGGTTTCAGATGTCGCATACGCGAACACTGAAACCTGGGTAGTCGGGCACGGGCACGGGCTCGGGCACGGAAATTCGGAATAATAGATGAACCCGTTGGCCTTCGCGGACGCTAACGCGCCGCTCGGCCCGGAATCGGAATAATTGTTTGTTCCCTCGTTCTTCATGCCGCTCCGCGGTATGAAGAACGAGGGCATAGGTTTCGCTGCTACCGCAGCTCTATTGTATTTCATGCACCTGCAACCCCACGTTCCGCCGACCGTAGCGCACGCGCTACGGCCGCGCTCCACGCGGGGCTAATGAATTCCACCGCTGCCGCGGTGGGGTCCCTATCAACTAGAAGTATGATATGTGATGCGTTTGCCCTATCAACTACCCCGCCCTTCATGCCGTGTAACGGCATGAAGGGCGGGGGAATAATCAATAATTCCGATTCCGGGCCAAGCGGCGCGTGAGCGTCCGCTCGGCCAACGGATTCATCAATTATTCCGAATTTCCGTGCCCGAGCCCGTGCCCGTGCCCGAATCACCCCAGTCGAAGCGCTCGCGAAGCGGCTGCGAGACTGGGGGAACAATCAAAAAATTCCGATCATAGGTAATAGTCTGAAGTGAAGCAAAAAGGTGAGGATATAAAGTATTGAGAGCTGTTTTAACACGAGCAAGCTCTGCCGGGTTCATGACGTCTCCAATATGTGCGAGGTTCCAAATAATATGCGTACGCTCAGAATCGTTTAAGGAGCCATCTTGAAGGCGCTCAGCCGCTTTTTTGTATTGTATAAGTGCTGCTTCTATCGTTATCGTTGCTTGGCGTTGCAAAATAGGCAATAGAGCTGAGGCAATCGTGCCTAGCTTGAGTTTATTGTGAAGTTTTTCAAGTCTTCGCCTTCAATACGCTGTGAGCGCATTTTTTGCTGTTTTATTTGTATACACTAACTGTAAATAGGCGCCCTGTCACATTATCCTGAGGCCCTATAGAAAACGCCTCTATTAAGCTCTTTTGTTCTTCATCCGCGTTTTCGAGCATATATTCTACATTGAGGGCGAAAACTGAGATGCACACTCTTGTCGCATCTTTTTATAATACTCATATGCTTCATGCAATTCTGGATCTCTCGTGTATTGAATGGCCAAACTAGCAATAAATTTAAAATCAATTCTAGTATTCTCTCTTTCTGATTCTAGAATGGCTGTTAGGTTTCTACTTCGATATGCATTTTTCAGTAAAGAAAGTTCTTCGATAAGACCATTCATGCGACGTAAGCGCAGCTCATTTTGAAAATGCGCAGGGAATGTTGTAATTTTATCAAGCGAAACTTGCGCTAAAAATAGCCCTACTCTTTTTTTATCAACGCTAAAATAATCGTAATAATTAATTGATCTATCGTAATCAGAATAATTAATTAATCTATCGTAACTTGATAATAAATCGGCAAGTATTTTCTCTATCTGCAGGGATTCTAACTGATTGGGTAAACAGCGTTGTAATTCTTGTTTTTGCTCTATCGTGATCTGGTCACATTCATAAAGGTCTAATTGTTTTAGCTTGGTACACCTTTTAAGTGGCGATAAGTCGGTAATTCCAGTACACTCGTCCAAGGTTAGGTGCTGGAGCTGCGTGCACGTCTCCAGGGGTTTAAGGTCAGTAATCCGCGTACATCCATGCAAATTTAAATGTTTTAGATTAGTACATCCATTGAGTAGCAATAAGTTGGTAATGCCAGTGCAATTTTTGAGCGTCAAATACTGAAGTGCTATGCATCTTGTTAGCGGTGTAAGGTCAGTAATTTGCGTACATCCATCCAATTCTATATGTCTTAGCTTGGGATACCTATTGAGTAGCGAAAGATCAGTAATTCCAGTGAAATCGTTTAATTTCAAATACTCGAGTTCCGTACACGCTCCTAGCGGTGTAAGATCAGTAATTTGACTGCACCTGTCAAGCTCTACATGCTTGAGTTTGGTGCATGCAGTGAGAGGGGTCAGGTCAACAATTTGCGTGCAATCGTTAAGACGCAAATATTGTAGCTCTGTACACGCTCGTAAAGCATTTAACGTAGTAATTTTTTTACACTTAGATAGATTCAAACGCTTCAGCTGTGTAAAGGCTTGCAGTCCAGTAAGATCCCTGAGTTGCACGCAACCGGAAAGATCTATATGCCGAAGTGATGAGCATAGGCTAGGTGGAAGGGTTGCAAGATCTCTGATTTTCCCACTGCCGCTGAGGTTTAGACGCTCCAGGCAAGAATATCTGGAGAGTGGTGTAAAGTCAGTGATTCCTTCACAATACGATAGATCTAAGTGCAAAAGCTGCGACGATAGGTTCAAGTGTGTCAAGTCAGTAATCTCGTTACACTCACGAAACGATATTCTCTTCAATTTGGTGAATGTACTCAATAGGGTTGTAAGGTCTCTGATTTTCCCACAGCCGCTGAGGTTTAGACGCTCCAGGCAAGGATATCTAGAGAGTGGTGTAAAGTCAGTGATTCCTTCACAATACGATAGATCTAAATGCAAAAGCTGCGACGATAGGTTCAAGTGTGTCAAGTCAGTAATCTTGTTACAGCCATAAAACGATATTCTCTTCAATTTGGTGAATGTACTCAATACAGGCAAGTGTGTGTTATTTATAGTACCTGCGGCAAAACTTATAGAAGTAATATTAGGAAATAGTGTAATTAACATGTCTAGATCAACACTCAACCAATGGCCACCTAAATTAAATACTTTATGCCCGTTGGCAAGCAGAAATTCGAGGTTTTCATTCGATAACGCAGCACATTTTTCCTGTAGCGTCGTTCCAAGGGTATTTTCTAAAAAATGATTAATATGTCTTTCAGGTTCTCGCAGATAAGCACGTGCCAATACGTTTGCATTAGACCGTTCGATCTTTTGCGACTCCCTGGGAGTAGTATCCGCATTTCCTATTCTCGGCAAGAGATGAAAAACACCAAAGCAAGATTCTACAGTTGTGGGAAGAAATTGTGCGATGTGGGACAAAATACCGCTCGTTTTAAATTCAGTAGCTTCCCAAGCAGAAAAAGGCACAATTGAGCGCCCTTGTAAATTCCCCTCTTGATTTGGTGTAGAAGATGAGGGTGTAGTGATAGTATTTGTACTGTTGCTAATATTGTTTTGATATGACAT
>JABDDE010000038.1 GCA_013287775.1 Chlamydiota bacterium | reverse complement strand
TGGCTCGGTTCTGATTGGTTACAAGTTTCTTTAAGTTGACACCACTCCAGCCTTAGCCTGACGCGTATGCCTGAAGGGCGACAATTGCAACAGCCCAGGGCAACGCCCTGGGTCAGACGGTGCCCCAATATTGTTGCCTGAAGGGCAACAACAGCAAAAAGTCGCACATCGCGTTAATTATGAAGAAAAGGCGTGAATAGGACAAGAGATTTTTCGCAACGTGAGGGTTGCGGAATCGAGAGAAGATCCGTGCCGCGGTAGCGGCATATGCATCAGGCTAAGGGATATTAGCATGACAAACATGATAGCTAATACAAGCCCTGGTTGCTTTTTTTTACAGGGAGAGCCACAGGAGATAGCTTACAGAGAGAGCTTGTCAGAGGCGTTAGGGGGACTTGGGGTGTTGGTGGTGATGGCCTGGGTTGCTTTTTTTAGAGAGAGCCGCAAAGACCGGCAACGGTTTGGGATGTTCGATGCATTTTTAGTGCCTCTTATTAAGCCCATAATAATCCCTTAACTTTCTCTCTAATCTCTCTGCCCAGACCTTGATTACCAATGCCTTTAGCACCCCACACGCCTCTGACAAGCTCTCTCTGTAAGCTATCTCCTGCAGCTCTCCCTGTTAAAAATATGTCAAAGCTTGTGAGAGCCATGGCCATGGCCTGATGCAGATGGCATTAAATAATTATCGCGTTTGCAAAAACCCTCTGTTCCTCGCATGCTCAAGAAAATGCGAAGTGGTCTGAGCCTGACGTCGGGCATGTTCTACCTCACGAGCTTCTTCTTCAGGTGATGGCGCTGGCGCTGGTGCAGGTGATGGGGTGTTATTGCGCTGGTTGTAGAGGGGTACCCCTAGATCATAGTGGCCTGGGCGTAGGAGGAGGTAGCATTCCATCATACCGGGGTGAGCAGAAAAATGGACAAATGACTGCATGGTGTGATTGCCAATAGGGCGTCTACCATGACTGTTCACGTCCACCACGCATATGTTTATGTTGAAGAGCTTGGAGAGCGCCAGTGTTTCAGGTTGATCGCCATCAACAGCCATACGCATATTCATCATATCTGCAAGGTAGGCATTCAAGGTTTTACCGGTCGTAGTTACATGAGAATGGAACACGTCATTGCCAGATACTCTATTATATTCGCAGACGAGCTCTCTCAAAAAGCTAACCAATCGATCAGATGTCGACTGCTCAGATACAATAGTGTCAAAAGAGCGACCGCGTGTCACTGCATTTTCCACGGCGCTTTTAAAAAATCGAAATTTTTCCGTAAGCGTCGGTTTATGATAGTTAGTCACTATCCTCTCCAACCGTGCCATTTTTCGCTGTCTAGCAACAGGTGTGTCTTGCAGTAATTTTTCCAACATAAAAGTGAGTACTGATCGAAAGAGGCAATGTCCATCGCCTCTAACAATGCGCATTTTTAATTGTGTATTGAGTTTTCTATAGCCACTTTGGAGGAAAGGTGATGTAAAGGCATTTGCACGCTCTTCTAAGGAAATAACAGGGCCAAGCAGTGGTACACGTACTGGAAGCAAGCTTAGCCTTTTTGTAGTGATGACCTGATGCTTATCGGATAGCTGTCTGAGCTCTCGTAAGAGTAGCGTGCTTCGTCTACGCAGCCTGCTGTCGAGTGATAATGTGTGAAGATTGCGCGATAGCGTATCGAGAAGAGCAGGGGAGATGCCTTCTATTTCCTCAAGGTTTGCAAGATCACGCAGTGCTTGTATCTTTGTCGCTATATTATCTAGCTGCAGGGTAGATGGCCCTTGCAGGCTACGACTATTAGATACGACTACTGTGTCTACCTCTGAGGAAGGGCGTATAGGATCATCGCCTCTCTCTTCGTATTCTTGTGAGTCCATATCTAGTGCATCAAAGTAATTCACTGGTTCTAGATTATCAACTGAATCCCCCAGACTGCGTAAATAAAAGTCTGATTCTTGTTGTAAATTGTACGACGATATATTTGTCGAAATTGTTCCTGACATAAAAACCTCTTTATAGTTTGTTATACATTTGTATTATTGCCTAAGCGTATTCGCTTTAGTGCTCTTGTTGTTGCTTGAGTTGCCTCATCCTCCGAATCAGTATCTATTTTGGCTTCCTCGTGAGATCGAATACCACAAATTGATGAAGGGCCAATATTGCCTGTAGAAGGGCTAGAGCTACTGGAATAGCTACTACTTGAAAAGCTATTTGGAGCTTGAGAAGAACTACTGCCCATTATTGATGAAAATATACTGCTGCAAGAGAGGGATGTGCTGAGGGATGTACTGAGGGATGTACCACTGCTATTCTGTCCAAAAAGCGTCTCGTGATTTGATTTACATACGGCAGTATCGCTCTCTGATAGGTGAGTGCGTTTTAGAGGTCTTTCCTCATCCGAATCCGAGTCAACACTGGATAAGCAATCCGATCGACGTATGCGCGAAAATACAGCTGCAGTTGTCGGTGCAGTACTTAGTGCAGTACTTGGAGGGAGACTAAAACTTGAGCTGCTACTTATAGAAACTGAAGAACTGGTACTCACAGGCTGAAGGGGCATTGTTTCTTCCTCGTCTTCCTCGTTACGTAAACGGTTCAGCTTATCTTGTACGTTATGTCTTACAAATGCTATTCTATGTAATATCTCATCAAGATGTACTGACTGCATATTGCTATAGGGATTGTCTTGCGTTGTATCCATGATTGTCTGACCAAATACATTGACTGGGTTCTGGCTACGTGATGCTCTCACTTCCTCAATGAGGCGAAGCGTGCAATCTTTATTTGCAAGGATTACCACACATTGGGCTATTGCTAATGAACGCCCATGATCACGACAATCCACTACAGGTGCACTGGATGAGGCTGATGAACTATATGGAAATGAAGAAAAACTTGAAGCTGTAAATACTGACATTGACATAAAAAACTCCTTGATTATAATTTAAAAAAACACATTAATACTAAAACTCTTTAATTATTATACAGAAAATATATTTTTTGTGCTATGGTAATTTTTATAGGAGATGAAGTTATGAGAAGATATCATTCGTTAACCCCGCAAGAAGAGCATATTATTGTCCACAAGGGGACAGAGCCTGCCGGAACCGGGCGTTTTGCTCCATTTTCTATGCCAGGGGTGTATCTGTGTCGACGCTGTGATGCGCCGCTTTTTTTGTCGAACGATAAATTTGCATCGAGCTGCGGCTGGCCAAGTTTTGATGATGCTATTGCAGATAGTGTAAAAAAGCATATTGACCAAGATGGTGTCCGCGAAGAAATTGTATGTGCTCGCTGTGGAGCACATCTAGGGCATGTTTTTGCAGGAGAGAACTACACTGCAAAAAATCTACGCCATTGTGTCAATTCCGCATCACTCTCTTTTACTCCTGCACACGCGCCTGATGGGCTCCATAGGGCAATTTTTGCCGCAGGCTGTTTCTGGGGCGTACAGAGTGCTATGAAAAAACTTCCTGGCGTCATACGATCAATGGTTGGCTATACTGGAGGACATGTTGTAGAGCCTACATATGAAGAGGTGTGCAGCGGCCTCACAGGGCATCGTGAGGCTATAGAAGTAGTTTTCGACCCAAAACTAACCAATTACGAAAAAATATTAAAATATTTTTTTAGCATTCATGATCCGACGCAAAAGCATGCTCAGGGGCCAGATCGAGGGGAGCAATACCAATCTGCGATATTTTATCTTACTGATGAGCAGCGCCGCATTGCAGAAAACGTCATGCAGCAGCTACAAAAACAGGGTCTTTCCATTACTACAGAGCTGCGACCCGCTTCCATATTTTATCCTGCAGAAAAATATCATCAGAATTATCATGACCGAAAAGAGCTATAAGCGGTACAATTGAGCTCAGATTTTTGGGCACGAACTTGTAAAAATGTTATTTGTTCTACTACCTCGGGTAGTAGAACAAAACTTGGAGAATCTATGCTAAAATATGTGTTAAGTGTACTGCTATGCTTGTCTTGTACTTTTGCCTTACATGGTGAAGGTAAAAAGCGATCATTTCCAGAGTATTCCATTGAGCTGCCTGGAAATTATGAGCGCATGCCATTTACACAAATCAAAAATGTTAAATTAAAAATCGTCTACATTAACTCACAAGGTAATCTCAATAAAAAGGTGAGTACAGTGAGAGGGTGGATAACGAGTGAGGGTACTGCGGCATGCATGGTGCATCGTCTTAAACAATGTGGTCTGGGAAGATGGATTTTGATGGATGCCATTATTAAGGGTTGGAAACAACAAAAAGGCATTCAAAACCGTAAAGTGGTCAAAAGAGGAAGCATTGATTTAAAGAAAGGGAAAACCCCCTATTTTATAGCTATGCATACTGATAAAAATGCAAAGCTGCAGCATGCGAATTATATTATTGCGTCTAAGGGCTCTCTCTATTGCCTCCATTTTATCACAACCCAAGATGCCTTTTCAGTATATAAACACTCTTTTGAAAAAGCGGTAAAAAGCTTTGCTGTTAAAAGATAACGCGATGTGCGACTTATAGCTGTTCGAATTGCAAGGGTTCGTAGCCTTTTCTTTGCCCAAAGGGCAAAAATTGTAACAGCCCAGGGCAACGCCCTGGGTCAGATTGATGGTTCCAATATTGTTGCCTGAAGGGCAACAACAGCAAAAAGTCGTATATTGCAAAAGATAATTTAATATGCAATTTTCCTTAACACAAACAAGTGCAAGCGAGATACATATTCGCAAGCGTGTAGAAGGGCATCTTGAAAGTGCCCTCTCTGTCATTGAACAACTCAAGCTTGAGTCTCACCTGAGCTTTATAGAAGGGGTTGCTAAGCTTTTAGCAACCACCTTCATACGAGGAGGAAAGGTGATTGTTGCGGGCAATGGCGGCAGCCTATGCGATGCAGCGCATTTTGCAGAGGAGCTTACGGGTTTTTTCTGCGCGAAGCGTCAGGCACTGCCTGCAATTGTTCTCTCTGAGCCCGGGCATATAACATGTACTGCCAATGATATGGGATATGAATGGATATTCTCTCGAGGAGTAGAAGCACATGGTAAGCATGGCGATGTCTTCATTGGTCTGACAACATCAGGCAATTCTGCAAGTATTCTACGAGCCTTTGAAAAGGCAAAAGAGATGGGACTGAGCACGGTTTCTTTTTTGGGTAAGGATGGCGGTAAGGCCAAGGGAGTTGCCGATCATGAGCTTCTGATTACAGGATGTACTACCTCAGATCGCGCGCAAGAAGCCCATATGTGCGCCATGCATATTATTATCGATTTAGTCGAAATGCATTTGTTTCAGACGTAAGCGCATGCTTTATTTCGAAATTATTTCTAAGCAGCGTAAGGGATGTTTGTGGGCGTCAGTGCGGTTTTTGCTTTGGCTGTGTAGTCTTGTCTTTTGTACAGTCTCGCTTCTTCGCACCAAATTATATCTTAACGGCTACAAGCGGCGTGATCTACCACCACTCTACACCATAAGTGTTGGCAATATTGCGTGTGGAGGCACTGGCAAAACTCCCTTCGTTATTTGGCTTGCCAACATGTTTCGGGGGCAAAAAGTGGCTATTTTGACCCGTGGATATCGTTCACAAGCAGCTCGCTCAGCTACGCCCCATATTGTGTCTGCAGCGAGCAGCCCAAAAGAAGTAGGGGACGAGGCATGCTTGCTTGCAAGAAAGATACCCGATGCCCTTGTCATTGTAGGTAAAGATCGTGTCCAATCGGCCAAGCTTGCAAAAGAGGCCCACGCTGAGATTATTATCTTAGATGATGGCATGCAACATCTGAAAATACAGCGCGATTTTGAAATTGTCGTTCTTGATGCCGAAAATCCCTTCGGCTATGGCTATTTATTGCCCCGAGGATTACTTCGAGAGCCACCTTCGAGCCTGAAACGCGCTGATCTTATTGTGCTCCACCATAGTGATGTGCCAGGAGTTGATTGTGCGCAGATAGAACAAGCTATTCGGCCCTATACTCAAGCGCCTATTTTAAAAACAAAACTTATATTCAAAGGAGTATATGATAGTGAGGGGAATAAAGTGTTGCTTCAAGGCGGCAAGGTAGGGCTTTTTTGTGCTATTGGAAAGCCCGCTGCATTTTCGAGACTTGTGAGCACTGCTGGGTTTGTATGTGTGGAGGAGCTCTTTCTTCGAGATCATGATGCCATCGACGAGAGGCGTCTTCGAGGATTTAGCGAAAGGTGCGCAGCACAGGGAGCCATAGCTCTTTTGTGCACCGAAAAAGATATTGTGAAGGTAGCTCGAGGAGCGAAGTTTGAGATTCCTCTTTTCTGGGTCGATGTTGAGTGTTCGCCTGAATTTTCGTGCCCGAGCCCGTTACATAACTTCCAGAAGTAATGGCTAACGTCCTGGGTAGCAAGAGAACAAGGAGTTTAGAGGAGAGCACGGAGATGACGCAGGATCTTAGGGTTTTGGTAGTTACAAGTTGTGGGGACTTTTTTTTTACAGGGAGAGCCACAGGAGAAAGCTTACAGAGAGAGCTTGTCAGAGGCGTGTGGGGTGCTAAAGGCATTGGTAATAAAGGTCTGGGCAGAGAGATTAGAGAGCTAAGAGATCTGTATAAAGCCATGGCTCTCACAGGCTTTGGCACATTTTTTTCACAGGGAGAGCTGCAGGAGAGGGCTTACAGAGAGAGCTTGGCAGAGGCGTGTGGGGTGCTAGATGCATTGGTAATAAAGATTTGGGTAGAGAGATTAGAGAGAAAGCTAAGGGATTATTATGGGCTTATAAGAAGCAACAAAGATGCATTTTCAACGAGCATGCTCGTTGAAGTCCAGACATATAAAAATAGACTGACAAATAAATTTGTCAGTCTATTTTTATATGTCTGGACTTTTTCGCTTTCAGCGAAAAAATGCATCGAACATCCCAAACCGTCGCGGGTCTCTGCAGCTCTCCCTGTAAAAAAAAGCAACCATGGCTTGTATCAGCTATAACGTTTGTTATACTAATATCCCTTAGCCTGATGCGTATGCGCTTTGCGGCATGAAGACTAGGGGAACAATCAATAATTCCTGCAGGAAAAGTCTTACATGACGTATAATTGCTTATAACTATGAAAACACGCTATCTCGCCTTATGTCTTTTTCTAGTGCTAGCAGCCTGCCGTATTGGGTATTACGCCTCTTCGGGGGGATTTAGTTTACAGCGTATTGAAAATACCATTCCTCATATTGGTGTTACAACACCAGAGCCGACGTCTGAAGTGCTCACTACCTTGCAAACTATATGTGCGCAGCCTTTTTCCTATCTTGGGAAAGGTTCACAAAGCTATGTTTTTCAAAGTCTTGATGGGCAGTATGTCTTGAAGCTTTTTAAGAGTTATCATTTACGAGCGCTTCCTTGGCTTGAAGATCTTTCGTTATATGGTCCTTTAGAAGAGTATCGACAAGCGCAGCTTGCCAAACGATGGAAAAAGACGAAAGCGACACTCAATAGTTATGCCATTGCCGCTTCTATGTTACAGGAGGAGTGTGGGCTCTATTTTTTGCAGATATATCCCTCATCTCTCTATCATCAAAATGTTACCTTTACGGATAAAATTGGGCGCACCTACACTATAGATTTATCACAGCATGGTTTTCTTGTGCAAAAAAAAGGAGCTCTTATCTTTCCTACCCTTGAGCAGTGGATTCAAGAAAAAAAACACGATCAGGCCCGTGCATTTCTTCATTCCTTAGTGCAGCTTATGGCTGCAAGAAGTCGTAAGGGTATCCACGACCATGATCCTGATCTTCATAAAAATGCTGGCTGCCTTGGAACACAGGCCTATTTTATAGATGTGGGTGGCTTGCAACTGAGTGACAACATAAAACTGCCGAAGGCGTATACTGCAGACATTCGTAAGATTACACGTCCTCTTGATACTTGGCTACGCGATCGCTGCCCTGAACTTGCTTGCTATCTCGATGCCGAGATAGCTGCTCTGTGAATTATGGATTCGTTTTTGGTAGTGGGTTTTTCAATAAGTCAATGAACATTTCATAGAGTTTATCGGATCTTTGAGTTTGGAGCTTCATTTCTTCTTCCATGCGGTCTCTTTGGAGTTGTAGCTCTTTTTCTCTTTGAATTCTTTCTTTCTCCATTTGCTCTCTTTGGAGTTGCATAGCTTCTTCTCGTTGAGTTTTTTCTTTCTCCATTTGTTCTCTTTGGAGCTGTATAGCTTCTTCTCGTTGAGTGCTTTCTTTCTCTATTTGCTCTCTTTGGAGCTGTATTTCTTTATCTGTACGCTCGATCTGTCGTTGCAGTTCTTCTCTTGCTTCTCTTCTCCATTCTTTCATTTCTTTATAAATAAATGCTATTCCGCCAACGATAGTGGCAAACAATCCTAAAAATTCTGCTAAATTGTTCATATTCATTTTCCTTAGAGCCTCTTGCTGCAGGCTTCTTGCTGCTGGACTATTGCGGGGCTGATTTTTTTGATCAGAGCCCAAAACTCTTTACCTCTACTATAGCACAGTTGTCAATTTACACAAGTGGCTTTTTCGCCATGTGCCATTTTCCGTCAGGAAAATGCGCGCATGGCGTTATAGTAATAATTCATTTCTTCATCCTTTTTTGGACCAATCCCTCGCACATGTAGTGACAGGCTCTTTGGGTCAGCACCCATCTGTCCAAAATAGGTATCGCCCTCACAGAGGTGAGAATCAACTGAGACAAGACACTGTGTATTGAAAGGGGCCAGATGAAAAAGAAATACAGGATACTGAGGCCCTTGGCGAAGATGTTCGAGCGCTATTACAGCTCTATGACGATCTAAAGTCCATCTAAACACATTACTAAAATCCACTTCGGTTCCGTCCTTACTGTGCCATGTTCCTTTTTCATGAAAGATGAGTACATTAGCGCCTTCTTTGGTCACTACCACATGTCCTTGCCCCTTTCTGCTTCTCTCTTTTGCCTCTTTCGATGCTGTCTTAGCATGAAAGGTAAGTGCGGTCACGCTTTGGAGCTTCTCCCAAAAGCTAAGCACGATTTTCCCTTTACTTTCAACGATAGCGATAGACGTCTTGAGATCATCTTTTACAACATAATAGGCCTTTTTCTCTTCTGCGCTTAGCAGTGTATACGCTTTTTTGAGCAGGAGCTCGAGCTCTCCCAGAAGCGGGTAAGCCGGATTATACTGATATAGCCGTGTTTTGCCCTCATGGTAGCTGGTGATAATGCCTCCTTTTTCTAGCCGCGTCAGCGCTTTTTGTAGGGGGGTAAGTGGTACGTGCAAGCAGCGGTGGAGTTGCGAGCCATAACATTTTCCATTCACAAAAATAAAGAGCAGGATCCTTGTCACATTTTTATTGCCAGTCAGCGCCTCGAGCATAAAAAATCAACCTTATTTTTAGTTTTTATAAACTACTAATAGGTTTAATCATACCTGCCAATCGGCTTATTTTCAACATACATTTTAGGTTTTGTAACCTATTTTATAGTTTACAAGAGCGCCAAATGCGCTGATTTTTGCTTGTGATACATGGGAGAAAGGGAATACACTTATTATAAAAAAAAAGAGGTGAAGTTATGAGATATGATTGGACTATTACGGAGCTCAGGGCGTTATACGACTTGCCGCTGTTTGCACTTATTTCGAAGGCACATCATCTGCATGTGCAGTTTCATACATCAGGATATATACAGGTATGTAATTTGATATCCATTAAGACGGGAGGCTGTCCTGAAGATTGTAAATATTGTGCGCAGTCGTCTCGATACCAAACGGCAGTAGCAGCGCAGCCCATGATGCAGCGTCCCCAAGTTCTGCAGCTTGCCAAAGAGGCCATAGCAAGAGGAGCAACGCGTATCTGTTTAGGAGCTGCATGGCGCTCTGTTCGTGATGGCAAGCAATTTGACGAGGTGCTTGCCATGATCAAGGCAGTTGCCGAATTAGACGTAGAGGTATGCTGTACCCTTGGTATGCTTACAGAGCCGCAAGCGGAGCGGTTAAAAAGTGCAGGACTCTATGCCTATAATCATAATCTAGATAGCTCTGAGCAATTTTATAAAACCATCATCACTACCAGAACCTATCAGGATAGGCTACGTACACTCGATGTTGTTGGCAAGACGGGCCTAAAAGTGTGCTGTGGCGGCATAGTAGGGATGGGGGAGACGGTCGAGGATCGTTTGCAGCTGCTTTTGACTCTTGCTACACTCAAGCCCCATCCAGAATCGGTGCCTATCAATCAACTCAGCGCAGTTGCTGGGACGCCTCTTGAGGGACAATCGGCTGTTTCTGCATGGGATGTACTACGCATCATTGCCGTTGCACGATGTGTGCTCCCGAAGTCGATGATTCGACTCTCGTGTGGCCGTATAGCCATGAGCTATGAGCAGCAGGCGCTCTCTTTTTTTGCAGGTGCTAATTCCATCTTTATTGGCGAAAAGCTGCTTACTGTTGCCAATACTTCGCCTGATCACGATGAGGCAATGTTTCAGCTTCTGGGGCTTACAAAAAATGACAGCATTTCTTGAAGAGCGGCTCTCCAGCCGCAAAAAGGCAGGCAACCTGCGCACATTGCAGCCCAGCCACTATAATCTTATTGATTTTGCCTCTAATGACTATCTTGGACTTGCAAAATCAATGGGGACAACTACGGGAGGCGGTGCTACTGGCTCTCGTTTGCTTACTGGAAACTCTCAGCTGGCTTTTGAGATAGAAGAGCTCCTTGCTCGCTTTCATGGCTATGAAGCAGCGCTTCTCTGTAACTGCGGCTATATGGCCAATCTCGCTTTGATGATGACGGTTGCAGGGGAGCAGGATGCCATCTTTTTTGATGTTGCGGTGCACGCCTCTATTCGTGATGGGATTCGCCTAAGTAGAGCGCAGGCATTTGCCTTTCGTCATAATGACTGCATGCATCTTGAAAAAAGACTTAAAAACAGCTCTAGCAAGGGCACTTGTTTTATCTGCGTGGAGTCTATCTATTCTACTGATGGTTCTATAGCTCCTCTTGAGGCCATCTGTGAAGTTGCTGCTCGTTATGGCGCCCATGTCATTGTTGATGAAGCACATGCCACAGGGGTGTGGGGCCCACAGGGGCGTGGTCTGGTGGCACATTTGGGCCTTACAAAGGCAGTTTTTGCACATGTTGTGACCTTTGGAAAAGCCCTTGGCACCTTTGGGGCCTGCATTCTTTCAAGCGCTTTCGTTAAAGAGGGGCTTATTAATTTTGCAACGCCATTTATCTATACAACGGCGCTCCCTTTGTGTGTCCTTCATGCCATCAGAGCAAGTTATGAGCGCTTTCCGTATATGGAGAAAGAGAGAAATCATATCTATCAATTGATTGCTGTATTTTCTTCATTATGTGAGCGTGCTTCGAGAACACAAGTTCAGTTTATACGCTGTCCTGGTAATCGTGCGCTAAGAGAAGCAGCGTTGAAGATGCGTGCTTGTGGCTTTGATGTGAGCCCTCTTATGTCGCCCACAGTTGCCCGAGGAGAAGAGCGGCTTCGTATCTGTCTGCATGCGTTTAACACTCGGGAGGAGCTTACCATTCTATGCAGAGAATTATTGTAACCGGCTGTGGCACGGAAGTGGGCAAGACCGTAGTTGCTGCTATTTTGACAGTATGCGTGGGGGGCGATTATTGGAAGCCTATTGAGTGCGGGGAAGAAATAGAGAGTGATACTGCTGTAATGAAAAAATTACTGGATCTCTCAAAACACACGGTACATGCGCCGGCATATTCTTTTCAAGCGCCGCTATCGCCTCATCATGCGGCGCGTTTAGAGAACCGGGCGATTGCTCTATCATCGATTATTGTACCAGAAACACAGCGGCCGCTCATCATAGAAACGGCGGGAGGAATTTTTGTGCCACTTACTACACAGAGTATGAACATCGATCTTTGTGCTAGCTGGGCAGGTTTATGGGTGGTGGTTTCAAGACACTATCTTGGAAGCATTAACCATACTCTACTTACGGTGCATGCATTGAAAGAGCGGGGAGTCTCTATTGCTGGCATTGTTTTTAATGGCGAGCCAAATCCGGATAGTGAGGCAGCGATTCTGGAGATTTCACAAGTGCCCTATCTTGGAAGAGTGCTTCCACTACCATATATAAACCATGAAACTATAGAGAGGTTAGCGCAACAGTGGTCTGGCATCCCTTTACTATAACTGAAGAGCCGCCTATTCCTATTGTGCGTGGCAAGGGCGTATATCTCTATGGCGAGGATGGGAGGCGTTATATCGATGCCATTTCATCCTGGTGGGTGAATCTCCATGGTCATGCCCATCCCTATATTATCGAAAAAATACACGCACAAGCCAAAGAGCTCGAGCATGTCATCTTTGCCGGTTTTACCCATGCTCCAGCCGCCGGCTTGGCCTCGAGGCTTCTCTCATACTTGCCTGGAGGGATGTCTAAGGTGTTTTATTCTGATAATGGCTCTACTGCCGTTGAGGTCGCTCTTAAGATGGCTTTGCAGTATTGGTATAATCAAGGCGCTCCCAAATCGAGAATTATTAGTTTTAAGCATGGCTATCATGGCGATACCTTTGGTGCTATGTCTGCAGCAGGAAAAAATGCCTTTAACAGGCCATTTTGGAGCCACCTTTTTGAAGTTGTCTCCATAGAACCGCCACTTGCTGGCCTCGAGGATGTGTCTGAACAGTGCCTCATACAGCATCTTCAAAGAGGTGATGTCGCCTGTTTTCTATTTGAGCCTCTTATTCTTGCTGCGGGGGGCATGATTATGTATCCTCCGCATGGCCTTGATAGGTTGCTGCAGCGGTGCAAGGAGTATAGGGTGCTCACTATTGCTGATGAGGTGATGACGGGATTTGGGCGCACAGGGACGCTTTTTGCCTGCGACCAACTTGTCGAAAAGCCCGATATTATCTGCCTCTCAAAGGGGATTACAGGCGGGTTTTTACCACTTGGTGCTACGGCGTGTACGGAGGAAGTGTATAAAGCTTTTACAAAAACAGGCAATCCAGGGACTGGCAATTCAGGTACTGGCAATTCCTTTTTACATGGACACTCCTATACTGCCAACCCTCTTGCCTGCGTTGCCAGCCTTGCAAGTCTGGATTTACTTCTAGAAGAGGAGTGTACGCATCAAAGACAGACTATCCAAGCACTCCACCAAGCATTTTGTCATACATGGCGGGATCATCCACGACTTGCAAGACTTAGTAGCTTAGGAACATGCCTTGCACTCGAATTTAAGGTAGATAATGGCTCCTACTTTCATCCCATACGAAATCGCTTATATAAATTTTTTTTAGAAAGAGGAATTCTGCTTCGTCCTTTGGGCAATGTTTTGTATGTTTTGCCTCCTTATTGTATCCAGGAGGCTGAGCTTAGTTATATTTATGATAAAATTGGAGAAAGTCTATGAATGGTTTTATTTCTTTTGAAGAGCCTTTGAGGTATATTGTGAAGGCAGTTATTGAGAATGATGTGCTGCATGCCAAATGGCTCAATACCTTGTCCTTTCTTGAAAACGTGGGGGCAAGAAAAATTGCTGCGTGCGAGCATCCTACTCTTGTGAAGGAAGAGATGCTCAAGCATGCAGCGGAGGAATTTCGGCATGCTCACTATCTAAAACGGCAGATTAAAAAGGTCTCTCAAGCTCATTTAGATGGTTATACGCCATCAGAGCTTCTTGGTGGAATGGCAGCGATGCGATATTTGCCGCAACTTGATATACAAGCGTGCCGCTATCTTAAGGGGACGTTCATTGGAGATATAAAAGAGGGTGCATATTTATTTGTCACCTATGCTATTGAACTTCGTGCTGCGGAGCTCTATCCCATTTATGACGAAGCGTTGAAGAAAGCTGGCTCACGAGTGCATGTGCGATCAATTTTGCTGGAAGAAAAAGAGCATCTTCGAGAGATGCAAGAAGCAATAGCGAAATGGCCTCATGGGGACAAGCAGCTCCAAGTGGTGTGTGCGATAGAGGGGGAGCTGTGTAGGCAATGGGTGGCGGGTGTGCTTCCTTTGCTATGCCTCGCAAACTCGGCATAGCAGAGGGAGCTTGTCAGAGGCGTGTGCGGTGCTTGGCGTGTTGAGGGAGAACGTCTGGGGAGCTTTTTTTTACAGGGAGAGCTGCAGGAGAAAGCTTACAGAGGGAGCTTGTCAGAGGCGTGTGCGGTGCTTAGCGTGTTGAGGGAGAACGTCTGGGGAGTTTTTTTTACAGGGAGAGCTACAGGAGAAAGCTTACAGAGAGAGCTTGTCAGAGGCGTGTGGGGTGCTTAGCGTGTTGAGGGAGAACGTTTGGGGAGCTTTTTTTACAGGGAGAGCTACAGGAGAAAGCTTACAGAGAGAGCTTGTCAGAGGCGTGTGGGGTGCTGTAGGCATTGGTGATTAAGGTCTGGGCGAAATCGCGCCACGGTAGTGGCGGCTGGTGTTAGCCCCGCGTGACCGAGGAAGCACGCATTGCGTGCGACCGAGGGAACGTGGGGTTGGGGGATCGAAAGAAGATCCGCGCCGCGGTAGCGGCGCATGAAGAGTGTTAGCCCAAATGTGGAGCGAAGATTATATGTTAATCGTAGTATAAAACAAATTCATAGTGTGCTTGTTGAGGCTATTTTTCACCACATTGTTGCTGCAATATTAGACTTTCAGAGTACGTCACAGGGCATCTTAGCCAAAAAGGGTTTTTCGATATATTAGGGTAATACAAATGCATGCTGAAGAAATAAGCAAAAAAAACAGGTCTTAACACGAGTATCGAGGCATTTTTTTTTGCGCTGAGTTAAAATTAATTATTAATATAACTTGTAAACTCACTCTTGTGTTAACCATTCTTCAGGCGCCACTACCGTGGCGCAATTTCGTTTATGCATTCTGAACCCCACGTTCCCTCGGTCGTGCGCATGGCGCACGACCTCAGTCACGCGGGGCTAACACCAGCCGCCACTACCGTGGCGGAGGCTATGGTACTTTCACGCATTGGGTGAACA
This sequence comes from Chlamydiota bacterium, assembly GCA_013287775.1. Lineage (GTDB taxonomy): Bacteria > Chlamydiota > Chlamydiia > Chlamydiales > FEN-1388 > JABDDE01. The sequence goes on along the minus strand of JABDDE010000038.1, from coordinate 4,705 downwards.
ATCATACCGTGGTGAATTCTAGTCCGGAAACCAAATCTACCACTCCTGTTCCTCGACTTCTTCATGAAATATCGAGCTTAGCTGCTCAACAGCTTCTGTATTTCCGTGTATCAAGGCACGTAAATGGGCATTTCCAGAAGACTGGGTTGTCTCCCTACTCAGGTTATGTAGTGTAGTGACAATCTGGGTACATGTATTGCGCTCAGTGGTTGTTTCTGTATTGCCTCTGGCTCTCTCGCGCAAGATACGCTCGCCTGTTGTGTGAGCAGTTGCGTTGTGGATTTCCAAGAACAAATATATTGCAGCATGAAGTGGTAACTGCCTGAATACATTTTCGACTATAGCAGGATTTTGTATATTTTCAAGATGTGCAGCAGCTTCTTCTAAGGCAGAGCGTGTTGGTGGGTCGGGCTCTTCTAGTGTTAATAAATTGCCAATTCTTGTTTGCCTATAAGCATCCGACAAGGCTGGTGGAGTAAATAAGGGTACAAGTTGAGTGGTGGTGGTTGGGGAAGCGGTCTGGACAGGGGTTTGAGTAAGAGCGGTCTGGACAGGAGTTGAGGGTGTCGGGGTGAGTAAGGGTGAGGGGGGAGTAGGGATAGATTGAGTAGAAGTGGTCTGGACAGGGGTCGAGGCTGTTGGGGTGGATGGGGGTGAGAGTACAAACTCAGTGGGGGTGTTTGGGGAAGTGGTCTGGACAGCAGTTTGAGTAAGAGCGGTCTGGACAGGAGTTGAGGGTATCGGGGTGAGTAAGGGTGAGAGGGGAGTAGGGATAGATTGAGTAGAAGCGGTCTGGACAGGGGTCGAGGCTATTGAGGTGGATGGGGGTGAGAGTACAAACTCAGTGGTGGTGGTTGGGGAAGCGGTCTGGACAGCAGTTTGAGTAGGGGTAGATTGAGTAGGAGCGGCCTGAGCGGTAGTACTTTGTGTGGTGTGTAGTTGCAGGTATGCCTCTGCTTCTTCCATCGTCCAGCGGCTATCAACATTATGATGCATGAGCATACAAATTACCCACTGCATGTGCTGTTCTTCTGTTTTTTGTACTACGGGGATTGTAGCAAGTCTCTCCCGTAGCGCAACCACTTCTTTAGTATATTCGTTCTCCATGCGCGATCTTGCACTATCACTTAAGTTTGGAGGGTAAGTTGTGCTGAAGAGAGTAGAGACCCACTCAGGACGTCCAAAATACATTTCAAACAAAATGCACCCTCTGACCCAGCTTTCGATTTTTTTATAATGCACGGGGCGCATAGTAGGATCTTGTGTTATTGCAGGCTGCATTGGAGGTACGCGCCTCCTGAGAAGTTCTGGAGGGCTATACCACCATGCTCCATATGCATTATCGTTGTTCAGAGGAAAGCTTGTGAATGGTTCGTTAGGCCCAAGAAAGCTAGAGAGTCCAAAATCAGTTATATGCAGCTGTCCTTGGCTATCGGCAAGTATATTTTCTGGTTTTAAATCTCCATGGAATACATTGCGTCGCTCCATTGCAGCAGCGGTGTGCACGAATTGTCTGGTAAAATTACTCCGTTCGGTTGCGGTAGTTCCGGTTTCTATGACGTTTTTAAGAGTACCACGGTCTGCTCTATTTAAAATGAGGCTGAGGGTTGTTTCTGGCGCTTGAGTCCCTTGCCGTGCAGTTGTTGGGAACCATGTAATAGTATGCAGGCGTGCCACTCCATCCACATCGCGCAGTGCTTCATAAAATGGTAGCTCGCGTATGATATTTCTAAGATTGAGACGCTCAGTTTTATCAGTAGGTAATCGCGGTGTTAACTGCACAGCTTGAGTGATAGCATCGACGCTGCGATTTTGCAGAGGGATAATCACAGCACTTATTACTTTTTTGTAGGTGCCACTTGCCTGAACAGCTGAAATACCAGGCCGTGAAATGACAGTAACGGTTCGCTGCTGCCAATCAAACTGCACATCTCTCGCGATGCTATGCTCTGAAGAGGAAAAGTAATGATGTGCGAGTGTATCAGTAGGCTCTACAGTATTTTCAATAAAAGCAGCAAGTTGCCAGAGTTGTGGTTGTGTTAAAGTGGCAGAGGATTCAAATTTGATACTTCTAGTGGCACTGTGAATCTGGGTAAAGCGTGCCACAAGAGGGTCATCTGCGCCCAAAGCTTTGGCAATGAAATTACATGTGTCTTCCCCTTCTTGTATGGCCTGTGCAATCCATGTGCGTGTGGGGGCTGAATAGTCCCTTGTACACTTTATCAGTGCATTTTGCAGAGTCAGGCTTTCTTGAAAATGAGGCTCGTCCCAAAGAGCATTGAGTATTGCCGTAGCTCCTTCTGGGTCTGCAGCCCTTATTTGTCTCAGTTGTAACTGAGCAGCTTGGGGGTGGTTTGCACTCACTGCATGTGCTATGGAAAAGATAGTTGGTATTCTATCACGTAGTTCCGGCACTAAAGATTTGCGTACTATAGTTTCAAAAAGGGCTTTATCTGGAGTGCGACACCCAAGTGCAATAATGCGCGCTATTTGGAGTGAAGCATCTTGGGTGTCAGCAATCGCTTTCACTTCCGTTAACATGTTTTCGAGTTCCGTAAGTCTTGGAGGAATGGGTTGATTTTGATCGGCGAAAGACTTTTTAGCATATTCCACAACACGAAGTAAATCAACATCAGGCGCAATAATTTCCAAATGCTGCATTACATTTTCAAAAATTTGCGTTGTAGTGTTGTCGGGAGATTCGAACTCGTTGCGTAGTAACTCGCCATGTTGACGATATTCATCATCATCTTCTTCCACTATACTTGGCGGTGTACTTGCTTGCCGGACAGAGTCAATAGCAATTTGAGCAATAGTACTCGGTGGCTGAGGGGATGACGGCTGTATTGGGCTTTGCACAGGAATAGGAGAGCCTTGCCGGATAGTCGATACGTCTAATGGCGTGCTTATAGGCTGCAAGGGTGTCGTTGGCGGCGGTGCCCCTTGTGTACTTGGTACTTGTGTATTTGGTACTTGTGTATTTGGCGGCGGTAGGGCAGTACCCCCACCACTTTCAACATGCTGTGTGTTCATAGTGAATACCTCTAACCTAATAATATTAAATTTTTAATTTTTATTGCAAGAGATAAGGAAACAAAAATATGCACAAGTGCCATAGCCCCCGCCACGGTAGTGGCATACGCATCAGGCTAAGACCCAGCGGTGTCAACTTAAAGAAACTTGTAACCAATCAAAACCGAGCCACGGTAGTGGCGAAATTGCAGCTCTAGCCCCGCGTGACTGAGGGCGTGCGCCATGCGCACGACCGAGGGAACGTGGGGTTTATGAAGTATCAATAAAAACAGAGCTGCGGTAGCAGCGAAACAGAATTGTATCTGCAACAACAATATATGCATTGATTAGCCCCATACGCATCAGGCTAAGGCCATGACTCTCACGGACTTGGACACATTTTTATCGGAATTTATTGATTGTTCCCCTGGTCTTCAATGTCGCTTCGCGGCATGAAGACCGGGGTATTGAATACGGAATTGGAGATACATTTGTGTGTCGCTGCTACCGCAGCTCTGTTTTTTTACCCGTTTCCCAACCCCACGTTCCGTTCGGCCCGCGCGCGATGCGCGCAGCCTTCACTGCACGCGGGGCTAATGAGCTTCCGCCACTACCGTGGCTCGGTTCTGATTGGTTACAAGTTTCTTTAAGTTGGCATCACTCCAGCCTTTGGGTTTACGCCACTATTAAAGATGTGTGGTAAAGTATGGCGTGGAGCGCGGCCGTAGCGCGTCCGCGCTACGGCCGGCGAAACGTGGGGGTTAGGTGTGCAAATAAAAACAGAGCTGCGGTAGTAGCGATACAAGATTTGTCATGTGCTATTTTCCGTTAGGAAAATGGCACATGACGTACACCACCTACGTTGTCGGCACCTCAGATGGCACCTCACGTGGCAGCTCACCTCTTGCTTCGCAGAGCTTCTTGATATAGCAGCCTGCGAGAAAGCCGGCGACAACGGTAGCAACAACAGGGTTAATTAAAAACCGCAGCACAATGGTGCTCACAAGGCAGGCAACTTCTCGGTGGGTTGTGCTGAGGAGTGAATCGGTACGAAACCGTTTCTCACCAGGATTAACAATGAATTCCTTGTCAAATGCCCAATACCCAAGAGCAAATGTCAGTACACATACAACTGGAGCGGTTATAAACTGAATGGCAACAGCAGCACAAAATAGCCAGCTTTTATTGTTAGATATGAACTGAATCACTTTTTGTGATGTTGTCTGGACCGCTTCACTGGAAAGTAATGAATTAACCGGTGCTGTAATAAAACTGACACCATCTCCTACAGCCTGCACAGTAGAGAGGGATGTGGATGATGTGGATGATACGGATGCCCCCGTCATATATTTCTCCTGTTAAGTTATTTCTTGTTACGTAATTCCTTACGTTTTCTACCTTGCCGGAGAGCCTCTTTTTTAGCAATAGGAAATTTAGGGAGTACACTCAATATATTCTTGAGCAAGATTTCTCATGCCGATATCAGCATTACTGCTCTTCATATTATTTATAAATGAGTGTGTGACTGAGGAGTGTATTTTTTTATGCATATAGGCTTGTTGAGGAAGTGTGAGGCCATTGAATATTTGAGTTTGATCCTGTCGCGGTAATGAATTAAAATATGTAATTATATCTTGCGCTCTTCTATTTTCATTCAAGGCAGGAATATTGTTTAGTTGTGTTTCTAGTACTT
>JABDDE010000037.1 GCA_013287775.1 Chlamydiota bacterium | reverse complement strand
GTGTCCATATCAACTAGAAGCATAATATGTTACGCATTTGCCTTAAGTTGACATCATTGGGCTAAGGCCATGGCTTGTATTAGCTATAACGTTTGCCATACTAACATCCTTAGCCTGATGCGTATGCCCTTCAGGCGACCTTCCTAGGGTAGGGGAAGTCATGGATTGGTAGGAAAACCAGGCCGTAGCCCTGGTAAAGGCCCGTAGGGCCGAAATATGTATAGCCCAGGGTGCAGGAGCCCCGAAGGGGCGACTAAACCCTGGGTGGCCAGGCCGAAGGCCTGGCCAAAAAACAAAATAATAGAGGCCTGTAAGGCCGACACAGGAAATCTACCCCCTCCCCTTGAAAACTGCAGGGTTGACGCGATATTGTAGGGCTAAAAGATATATAGCCCAATTCCCCTCCACCTGAAATGACAGGGGATCGCATCTGTTATGACATCAATATAGGACATTATGATTGGTTTTTGCCCCCTTGCCTCTGGCTCTAAAGGAAATGCTATCTACCTTGGATCAGAAAAAACAAAAATTTTAATTGATGCTGGGATTTCGGCAAAGTGTTGTACTGAACGGCTAAAAACCCTTGGGGTAGCTATTCAAGATATTGATGCTATTTGTGTGACTCATGAGCATCATGATCATATTCAAGGACTGAAAGTATTGGCCTTTAAATATGGAATTCCAATTATCGCAAATAGCGAAACCGCCAAAGCCATTTGTGAAACCCTCCACGACTGCCCAAATTTTAAAATTTTTACAACTGATGAACCATTTGAATTTGGCGATCTGACGATTTCTCCCTTTAGTATTCGTCACGATGCTGTAGACCCAGTTGCCTTTACTATTACTGCTCACGATATCAAAGTAGGCGTATGCACGGACATTGGTTTTGTCACACCCACGGTGCAACACCAATTACAACAGTGTAATATTCTCTACGTGGAAGCTAACCATGAAGAAGCCTTTGTGCATGCATCGTCTCGCCCCCCTATCTATAAAGAGCGCGTGCTCAGCCGCACAGGACACCTCTCAAATACCGCGTGCGCCCAGCTCATTCACCAAGTACATCATGCAAACTTACAGCAGGTCTATCTAGCACACCTCTCATCCGAATGTAATACCCCAGAAAAAGCAGTGAGCGTTGTTTCCACCCTCTTAGAGAAGCATGGCATCACTCTGCCCCTCACCATATGTGCACAAGAACAAAATAGCCAGGTAACACGGTTTTAAACACACGCTATGTGCGACTTTTCCTAACGGAAAAGTGCACATGGCGAAAATAGCGCACATAGCCCTGCGACTTATAAGCTGTTCGAATTGCTATGCGATCACCCCCCACATTCTTGCCTGAAGGGCAACAACAACAAAAAGCCGCACATCACGTTAAACACCTTCTTGCGCACCAAAAAAGTGAATCAAGCTCAGGCGGCCATGAAGACGGTGCACGAACTCATTATTAATTTTCTGAAATTCCTGCAGTTTATGGTGTATATTTTTCCGTATGGTTGCACTTGTGGGAGCTCCCTCGCCTACAATAAGGGCATCGAGCTCATGAAGCTCGCGCAGAATCCTATCTTGCGTGCCCTGAAAATGCTCCAGCTCCTCTTCAGCAACCGATTTTTCACACGCCTCTTTCAAACGCTTGGCATTTTCTACTAACGCAGAAACTAATACGTCCATCTGCTGTAATAACTCATCAACTGTTGGCATTTCTTTCCTCCTATTCTACGTCATGTGTGAATGTTCCGAGGGACAATTCACACATGACAAAAAATGATCCCTATTGTGGCGTTTCAGCCAGGGGTATTTGCATTTGAGGTGAAGGTGGGGTTGAGGTTGAGGTTGAGGTTGAGGCTGGGGCTGGGGTTGAGGTTGGGGTTGAGGTTGAGCTCCCTAAAATCCTAAAACTTAAAACACTAACTACTCTCGCTATCATGGAAGAAGGGGAAGGAGACGGAGAAAGAGAAGTCTGCTGCACTAATGGCTGTGGTGGACTATCTATATCGCGAATTTCGCCCTCTAAGCGCTTATTGTCTTCTCCATAATGCTGTATAGTTTGGTTATTGCCTTCAATCCTTAGTTTTTGGTTACGCACCTGCGTAGAGAGGTCATGACCCAAGTTTTGCAAAGAATCACGATTTCTTTTTTGTCTATTCATTGTTCCTATAGAAGTATTAACTGTTGCTATATTATTTGAAAAAGTGTCTGAGATCCTAGCAAATTGAGTTTGTGCTGTTTGGAGGTTTTGATTTATTGTGTCCATTGTTTGAGGAGGCAGTGCAGAAGGCGCCTCTACGCTCTCATTTACTGCTATGGTACGAGCTGTGGTAAGTCCTTGTTGTAATTGTGTCAAAGTAGCAATAGTGCTTGTCAAGTTGTTACTCATATCATCTATCTCTTGGAGAGTATTTGTACGGGTCGTTACATATTCTGCTCGTGCCGTATTTTGCTGCGTTGTATTTGCAGCTACATCGTTTTCCAGAGTAGTAAGATCATTCTGTAAAGTTGTTCCAGTGTTTTGACAGCTTTTAATAAGAGCTTCATTATTGCGAATATACGCTCGTCGCTCATTTATCTGTGCCTGTTTTTTTATTTCTGCTTTCCCACCTTCTAGGGAGCTGCGTTGCGTTGCTACAGCATTCACATTTTGTTGTGTTTTTTGTATTATTGCCTGCATTCTCTGGCGTACTGCATCCTGTGTGCTTTCTTGAGAAGCAGCTGGCGTAGTACTGGGTGAAGGACCTTGTGCGATACGGGTATCTGGTGTGGTTAAAGCAGGGTAAATACCCGAATACTGCTGTGTTAATTGTGGTGGTGCTGATGGTTGTGGCTCCATATTATTATTTTCTCCTATTTTAAAATTTTTATATTTTTTTGTACGCTACTATATTTATATATATAGAATAATTATTTTTTTGTAAATATTATTTTTTTATATCTGTGATTGACAAAATTGTTAGTTTGTTTTATATTGAAATTATGAGCAATATACCACAAAATAACCCAGCATCACCAATGGATTTCTCATCGCTGCCACCAGATCAGCAGCCATCGGCACCACCCTTACAGTACACTGATGCACCGGAATTAGCAAACCCATCGACATCTGTCTCAGGGGGCACTGTTCCAACCAATGATCAAGTCCAAAAAGTTACTAGAAATATAATGAAACGAAGCCAAGAGCCAGCAGCGCAGGAAAGCAAAGCTAAAAAACGTAAAACTAAATAAAACAAGGATAAAAAATTATGGCATCAATAAACCAAAGCGCTCCATCCCCATCACCCCAAGGAGGCACGCCCTCATACCCAACTCCACCTACTCGCTATACACCACCTCCAGAGGTACAACTAGAAATTGCGCGCATAATAACTGTTTTAGTTGATGTACGAGAACAAATGCCGCCAGAGGCACAGTCACGTCTTAATGAAGTTATCAGGAATTTGACCATTATATCTCCTTCTTCTGCGCCAACGCAACCAAGCTTTTGGGATCGCATAACAAATCTATTTTCATCCAAACACCCGCGTGCCGATTCCAGCACAGAGACATCAGCACCAAAAAAAACAAAAACAGGTGAGTGAGCCTTACCTGTTGCAAAATAATCGCAAATAGCGTATCTCCTAGTTTTTATTCGCACAAAACTTGAGTGGCGTCAACTTAAAGAACATATAACCAATCAGGACCTCGCCACGGCAGTGGCGAAATTTGTGCTCTAGCCCCGCGTGCAGTGAAGGCCGCGCGCACCGCGCGCAGGCCGAGCGGAACGTGGGGTGAATGAAACGATTAAAAAACAAGAGAGCTGCGGTAGCAGCGACACTAATGGTGTTAAACCGCATTGTATGATAGGGTTTCGCTGCTACCGCAGCTCTATTTTTATTTCATGCACCTGTAACCCCACGTTCCCTCGGTTGTGCGCTTTGCGCACACCCATCGGTCACGCGGGGCTAATGAATTCCACCGCTGCCGCGGTGGGGTCCATATCAACTAAAAACATGAGTGGCTAATATGCAACCTGTATGGTCTATTTTCCAGGCAAGAGAGCACGATGCTATAACGCATCTTGATCCATCGCCACCTCCCCTGTATCCATTCGCTCTGGCCGCATCCATTGCATTAGTTGCAAGATTGATTTTCAAACACCCCTTATTTACTCCATTGTGTGCGGCAGCAGTGGCTTTTTTTGCAACCCGTGTTGCAAAAAACCTCTTGGGATCGTATAATTGTTTCAGAGTCGTAGAAGACCATGCAATACGACTTGCGCGCTCAGGGCCTTCTCTCTACGTTATTGCTGCTGTTATTGCAGCGGTAACTGCGTGGATTTTGCCTTTAGTGAGTATCGCCTTTGCAAGCGCTGGTGCAATGCTGAGTGCCCTGACAATTGACGTCGATATACTGCGTGCTCACTATGATCACGAAAGGGCCAACCTGCGCAGGCATACTTGAAAGGGCACGTCATGTGCGAATTTTCCTATCGGAAAATTGCACATGACAAAAATAGAGCACATGCTATTTAAGAAGGAATACTTATGCCATGTGCGACTTAATGTGTCGGCCTTTCAGGCCTCTATTATTTTGTTTTTTTGGCCAGGCCTTCGGCCTGGCCACCCAGGGCTTCGCCCTGGGCTATACATATTTCGGTCCTTCGGACCTTAGAGAGGCCACTTAAGGCTGAAAATGTATTAACGCTATTTGCGCCATGTGCGAATTTTTGCTGTTGTTGCCCTTCAGGCAACGGGAAAAGGGGGGCGTCCTTGACCCAGGGCGTTGCCCTGGGCTGTTGCAGTTTTTGCCCTTTGGGCAAAGTGCTCAAGACACCACAGGTCGCATGAAGGGCGATATTGCTAACGCCCTGGGTTAGACAAAGGAAATAAAATTATGAATGAACGATTTGTTATTCTTGTAGAAAAGTTAACTCCAAGAACTAGTTCCTGATAATATTTTTTGTATCCATAGGGAGCCGCAATTTGCGGCTCCCCATGGATACAACACACATTTATGAACCTCTGGCAACTTGCCCTAACGTTTTTTTTAATCGCGAATCCCATCGGTAACGTACCGGTGATGATCGCCTTAGTAAAGGATTTTTCCTTTCACGACCAACGAAGAATTCTTTTTCGCGAGGCCATCTTTTCCTTTCTGATTGCGGTCGTTTTCCTGTTTATTGGCACGCCCTTTTTAGAGGCGCTGCACATTGAAAATTATTCGCTGAGAATTTGTGGGGGCACCATTCTCTTTCTTATTTCCTTAACGATGATCTTCCCACCTACAGAGAGTAGCACTGGCAGTCAAATGACAAAAGAGCCCTTTATCGTGCCCATAGCAACGCCCATTATTACCGGGGGAGGCCTCCTCTCAACTATTATGGTGTATGCGAAGCAAGAACAAAATAACCTTAAATTGCTTGCAGCCTGCACCTTGGCCTGGATTGCTGTGACCATCGTTATGGTATCCTCCGCCTATCTTCAAAAAATTCTTGGCAAGCGTGGCCTTATTGCTATGGAACAGCTTATGGGGATGATGCTTGCCCTACTCTCGATGGAAATTTTTGTTAAAGGAGCCACGGAATTTATGCATGTTTTACAAAATATAGGAGCAAGGTAACATACTATGACACTTTTCTCACTCACACTCGTTTTATTCCTTATTATGGATCCCATGGGAAAGCTTAAATCCTTTCTTTCCCTCATCCAAGGCTATACCCCAGCACGAAAACGAAAGATTGTGCTACGTGAGTTAGGATTCGCCTTGATTGCAATGTTATTTTTTAATTTTGTAGGCGACTATCTCTTGACGTTATTAGATATTGATGATCCTGCAGTGTACTTAGCTTCAGGGGTGATCCTTTTTCTTATAGCCATACAAATTCTCTTTCCGAAGCCCGAAAATGGCGAGGCAAAAAAAAAGAATAGTGAGCCTTACTTAGTGCCTATTGCCATCCCTATGATGGCAGGGCCAGCACTGCTTGCCACCATTATGCTTTACGCAATCACAACATCCCATGTCCTTATGGTATCCTCTATTTTCATTGCCTGGATCATCGTGGGAATTATCTTTCTATTATCAGATAAAATTTTTAATTTAATTGGAACAAGTGGATTACTGGCTTGTGAAAAGCTTATGGGGATGGTGCTGGTGCTAATGGCTATTCAGCGCATGTTGCAAGGAGTACTTCTTTTTTACACCAATGCAAGCGCGTAATATTGTACTTTGTATAGCCTATGATGGAAGCCAGTATCTTGGCTGGCAGAAAACCAAGGAAGGGCCATCCATCGAAGGGGCGCTGCAGCTTGCACTTGAAACCATCCTCCAGCATACAATATCGCTTCAGGCAGCTTCTCGCACAGATCGCGGCGTGCATGCTACGGGGCAGGTTGTCAATTTTTTCACGCCGAATACCATCAATACAGCAAACCTACAAAAGCGGCTGAATCAGCTTTTGCCCGATGATATTGTAGTTCGAGACATCTATCATGCTGCGGACGACTTTCACCCCACACTCCACGCCACAAAAAAAGAGTACCATTATCATATTGCGTCAGGGCTTCTCATGCTCCCCCATCTTCGCCATACCCACTGGCACGTCCCCTCTGTGGCCCTCGATACCATGGAGCGCGCATGCAGCGCATTTGTGGGCACTCATGACTTTAAAGCCTTTTGTAACCATCGCAAAGATCTATGTTATGAATCCACTATCAGAACTCTTTTTGCAGTCAAGCTAGAAGAGCAGCCGCACAGCACATGCCGCATAACGCTCTTCGGTGACCATTTCCTCTACAAAATGGCACGCAACATAGTAGGGACACTAGTTGATATTGGAAAAGGAAACATAACGATAGATGAAATTAAATCAATTTTTGCGAGTAGCTCTCGGCCTTGTGCTGGCGTCACAGCCCCAGCCCACGGCCTAGTCCTGCATAAGGTATTCTACTAACGCTAACGTCGTGTGCAATTTTCCTTACGGAAAATTGCACATGACGAAAATATCACACACGCTCCTTAGAGCCTTTAGGTGGAAGATAATGGAGGATTGCGAGCAGTCTGCCGCTGCTGAGCGACATCTGGAGGGAGAAAAGCATTCTCAAATGGGGCAACATTTCCCCCTAGTGGTGCATTGCGATCTTCAATGATTGCAAATCGCACTACTGCAAATACACCCCGGAATTCGTCTGAATTTAGTACTTGCCGATATAAGTCAGCAACCATAGCGGGAACATCGGGATTTCCTCCACTAAAAGCACCACATCCAAATGCACCCAGAACGATGCTCCGGTGGCCTTGGGCACAGGCAATACGCAATTGGGCAATAATTCTTTGCCGTGTCTCAGTGCAATACTGCTCATCTGTCATTGATTGTTGAGTCCGGTTTATTGCAGCAGAAGAAATCACGGCCATGCGATAAGGCGGAATCAATTCACAACCCTCTTGCTCATTTTTTCGAAAAACAAATACATTGTTAGTGTAAATGGCGCCATGCGCAGGAATATTATAACCGCGGGGTGTACCATTTGCAACTTGCCCTGTTCGTGCATCGTATCGCAAAGCTTGCAAAAGATTCGAACGTCGACAAAGAGACTCTTCTTGTGCCGCTGCGCCATGTTCGGCCCCACCTCCTCCTTCCGTAGCATTTGCCATATTCAGTACAACAGGATTGAGTGTTGGGTCTAATACTTGTAATGCTCTCCCAGCCTCAAAACTATCCTGAACCTCTACTTGGAACACCGTAGGATAGCGAGGTTGCTCTGACAGTACTGGTGGGATAATGCGTTGCTGTGGTTGTGGTGGTATACCGCTTCCAAGTTGTGACATACGCTGGGTCCTACCTGTCTCAGTTTCATAAAGTGTGGTGCTTTGTAGCATTGCCTGTACTTCATTAGGTGGGACTGCACTCCATGCCTCTTGAGTTTGTCGAAGAATGTTTACACGCATGTCCTTTTTTTGGGTATAGTTTTGCTGGGATGCAAACGTAGACAACCACTGTTGGGGATTATGCTGCAGGATAGCATGGGTGGGTAAAAAATTCATAACAGGTGGTGGTAATGGTTGTGATGACTGCACTGAGGGTGTTGGAGACTGAGGCTGAGCAGTAGATACAGTCAATGGTTGCTGTAATTGCACGTTTGGTTGCTCCGATGGAATAAATGAATATTGTAATTGAGAAGCTTGCGGTTGTTGTGTTGAGGAAGGAGGCTGCATTGGAAAGAATGCCTGTACTGATGGCAGTGTAGGTTGAAACTGCTGCTGCTCTTGTGGCTGCTGTAGAAAAAATGGCATTTGAAATGGCGATGGCTCTATAGGCAGCTGTAGCTGTACTGGTGATTGAGGCTGCTGCGGTGATGGATAAGAAGTCGTAGGACTTGGTATAAAAAGTGATTGTGATGGAGATTGCTGTATTGGTTGCTGCGGCGTTGGTAACGGTATAATAGATGACTGTACTGATGGTAATGTGGGTTGAGGTTGCTGCTGTAAAAAGGATGGCATTTGAGAAGGAAATAGCTGAAATGGTTGCTGCTGTGTTTGTGGGGGTATAATAGATGACTCCACTAATGGTAATGTGGGCTGTAGATTAGGAATAAATTGGTATTGTTGTTGTTGTGATGGTGGTAATTGAGGCTCTGGCTGTAGAAATGGATTAGGCATGGGCGAGACACTGGGGAATGCGTTACTCGCAGTCCACGATATTTGATTCAGTAGAGGAGTAGGTGGTAGCTGTGATAGCTGTGATTGAAGCGGAAATGGGGGGAACATTGGAGTTTGAGAAAGGACTGGCTGACTATCTTGCGGCGGTGGCGATGGTAAAAAGGTAGATTGAGGCGTGAATGAAGGAAAAGGCAAATTGTTTGAAGTCATGAAAGAAGGTGGCTGTGGCTCAGGAGCAGTGGTAATATAATGGGATGATAATGGTGTTACTGATGGGAAAGAGAATTGTGGTGATGATGAAGAGGTGGTGGGAGGTAATTGTTGGAGAGTAGCATCAAGCTGAGCGATAATATCACGGCTTCGAGAAGTTGCGCAGCCAAATCTTTGCGTATATTGTTCAATGATGCTTCTCCTTTCAGTAACAGCCTCCCTCGAACTATTTCCTCGCCTGTATTGAGTGAAAATAGCTTCAATAAAGGCTTGATCATTTGGTTGAACATAATTATCATGCCAATTAGGTCCTCGATCAAAATTACTGCCCAGTCTATCAAGTGGCAGATTTTCCAATACCCATCTCGAGCTTCCCCCTGGAAGGTTTCTTTCCAGGAAATTTTTAAATCCTGCAAACACGGGATTTGATCCAAGTGAAGAACTGTGTTGTATTGGTTGTGATGGTTGTAACGGTATATTAGAAAGATTTTGCATAACTTACCCCCTAAATTGAATTATAAATAAAATTTTATTTTTATTTCAAGGAGTAAGTGTTGTAAAGGTAACGGTAGTGACATACGCATCAGGCTAAGGCTGGAGTGGTGTCAACTTAAAGAAACTTGTAACTAATCAGAACCGAGCCACGGTAGTGGCGGAAGCTCATTAGCCCCGCGTGCAGCGAAGGCCGCGCGCGGCGCGCGCGGGCCGAGCGGAACGTGGGGTTAGGGAAAAGAAACTTGTAACCAATCAGAACCGAGCCACGGTAGTGGCGGAAGCTCATTAGCCCCGCGTGACCGAGGATCGTGCGCTATTAGCGCACGATCGAGGGAACGTGGGGTTTTGGGAGCATAAATAAAAACGGAGCTGCGGTAGCAGCGACACAGATCGGAATTTATTGATTGTTCCCCTGGTCTTCAATGTCGCTTACGCGGCATGAAGACCAGGGTATTGAATAAGGAATTTATTGATTGTTCCCCAGGTTTCAGATGCCGCTTACGCGGACACTGAAACCTGGGTAGTCGGGCACGGGCGCGGGCACGGGCACGGGCACGGAAATTCGGAATAATTGATTGTTCCGTTGGCCTCGCGGACGCTCACGCGCCGCTCGGCCCGGAATTTATTCGGAATAGTTGATTTCCGGTTGCCTTCGCGGACGCTTCGCGCCGCTCGGCCCGGAATAGGCCTTTGTGGGTGCCTTTTTTACATACTACGTACGCTACCGAGCTTGCGAGGTAGCGTATGTAGTATGTACAGCCTGCACAAGATACTCCACAAGCAGCCTCACGCCATATCCTGTACCATATTTTGGCTGGTAGGCGCCCTCTTCGCCCTTATAGGCAACGCCTGCAATGTCAAGATGCACCCAAGGCGTTTTTCCAACAAATTCGGCAAGAAACAGGGCCGCAACTATGCTCCCAGCATCCCTTACTGCCGCAGCATTTTTGTAGTCGGCAATATCAGACTCAAGAAGCTTGCCATATTCTTCATACAACGGCATACGCCATGCTCGTTCATGAACCGCCTCCCCTGCATGCAGTAGCTCTTGCGCCAAACTATCACTATTGGAAAATAGCCCAGCAACCTCTGTGCCAAGAGCAACGATAATAGCCCCTGTAAGCGTGGCCATATCAATAATGCGCGAGGGAGTTAATGCCTTCTTTGCCCACGCAATCGCATCCGCTAGAATCAGCCTGCCCTCAGCATCCGTATTAGTAATCTCCACCGTCTTCCCAGTAAAGCTCTTATACACATCACCTGGCTTATAGGATTTCGATCCGATTGCATTTTCACAGGCAGGAATCACCGCTGTCACATTCACAGCAAGCTCGAGAGCTGCAACTGCTTGCATGGTTGCTAATACGGCAGCAGCTCCACTCATGTCACTTTTTTGAATCAGGATATTTTCTTTAGGTTTGAGGATAAGACCACCACTATCAAAGGTCACCCCCTTTCCAACTAGTACTGTCAGATCTTGTGTGAGCGGCGCTCCACGATATTCAAGCACTATAAAGGCCGGCGGATGTTCGGCACCCTGACCCACCGCTGCAAGCAGCCCCATTCCCTGCTCTTCAATCCACTGCTTTTCATAGACTGTAGCACGCAGGCTACTCTGTTCTTGAGCAAGACGCATAGCCTGCTGCCCAAGAAAAGCAGGTGTGATAGCATCGGCATTACCATTAATCAAATCTCTTGCAAAACAGACCGAACGACATATACATGCCGCTTCATCGATGTCTGCTTGTACATGAGGAGTATAGCCTATAAATGAAAATTTTAATATTTGATGGCGTTTTTTATTCTCATCCTGTTTTCGACTGTCGTAGGAATAATTAGCAAGCATAAGACCCGTGACAATAGCCTTAGCAGCCTCGGTATGTGTGATCAGATCCATCTCTGGAAAGAGAATACTTACTTCCCCAACGCGTTTGGTGCGGCATGCTCTCGTAGCCTTGCCATATGCAGCACGTAGCTTCTCCTGTGTAAGCTCCCCTTTTACTCCCAGTCCTAATAGCAAAATACGCTTTTCATTAGGCTCGTTGCTATATGTCCACCAGGTTGTGTATAGCTCACCCGTAAAGTCTTTTGTGCGAAGCGGCGGTGATACCTTTTCCAAAAGGCTCTCAAAAGGGGCTGCAGGCTGAGCCACATCGCCATTTTGCCAAAAGGGCAAAATGAGGACATCGCTGCTGCCTCGCCTTTCCACACTCGGGAAGATTTCAAAGTGAGTGGTCAACCCTCCTGCGGAGGGCTGACCACTAAAAAAATTATTTGTCATAAACCCGTTGATCTCAATACATTTTTTTGCCCTGTTGTTGCCCTTCAGGCAACGATATAGGGGTGACTGCTAACCCAGGGCGTTGCCCTGGGCTGTTGCAATTGTCGCCCTTCAGGCGACCTTGTGGAACGCCCTGGGTTAGATGACGCTACACATTAAAATGGAGGGTCTTCATCAGGGAGCTCTTCCTGAGCACCATAGGAGCCTGCTGCTACTGGGTGTGTAGCACCTGCAGCGTAGGGCTGAAAGCTGTTAGCAAAGCCACTTGCGCCGCCGCCAACAGCTCCACCTTGTCCAAAAGGCGAGCTGTGGCCAAAGCCGAATCCTTGTCCTTCTTGTTGCTGGGGTTGACGCTCAGAATTGGATTTACCAAAGGGGCTGAAGTGAATCGAATCAGCATTCATCTCTATAGAGACTTGTGTAGCACCTTCTTTATCCTGATACGTTCTTGGAGCATTCATAGATCCAATTGCAATGAGAGAAGATCCCTTTTTCACATATTGAAGCATTTTATCAAAACGATCACCAAAAACCGCCACTCTCCACCACACAGTTTCTTCTTTACCTTGCTTTCGAATATTAACAGCCAGCCGTATATTGACGACTTTTTGTCCACTGGGCGTCACCCGAGACTCAGGATCTGCACCTACATGGCCTGCAATAATAACTTGTTGCATAATTCACCTTCATGTTGTTGTTTTTCGTCACGCGCTATTTTCTGAAAAGAAAATTCGCACATAACCTTCCATTTTATTGTTGTTACATGGTAAAGATCAAAGATACCCTAAAGGAAGGAGAAAATGCAAGAGAAAATACGTCATGCGCAAACATCATCTCATATTGGCACCACGTTTCCTCTTGGTGCCTCGAAAATTAATGGAAGATGGAATTTTTCTGTATATTCGCAGAAACCGATCCAATCCTTAGCCATCGCGCCTTTTAACGATAGAGAATCAATCACACTCTATCCTCTTGGCCCAGAGCATCGCTCAGGCTCGATTTCGCATATTGCCATCGACTATGATGAGCCTACGCTCTATTATGCCTACGTCCATGATGATGCGTTTTTCATTGATCCCTATGCACGCCTTCTCGATACAGGCAATAGCTTCGGCAATAACTTGTGGGGCAAAAAAATGCTCTATGCTCTTGCTTTTGAATATAAACAAAATGAAGCAGATACGCATCCTTTTCATGCGCAACAGATTCATGCGCAACAGAACTTGGTAATTTATGAAATGCATGTTCGTGGCTTTACTCAGGATCCTTCAAGTAGGGTCAAGTACCCCGGAACCTTTCTGGGAGCTATCGAAAAAATTCCCTACCTGAAAGATCTGGGTGTGAACTGCGTAGAGCTTATGCCCATCCAAGAATTTGATGAAACGGAATATGTGCGCGTGAATCCTGTAACTGCCGAAAAACTCTATAACTACTGGGGATATTCGACACTCAACTTTTTCGCCCCCATGCAGCGCTATGCGTCAAGCTGCGATCCCTTTTCTGCTATCAGGGATCTCAAAACGATGATCCAAGCCTTTCACGATGCGGGTATTGAAGTGATTTTAGATATTGTGTTTAACCACACGGGAGAAGGCAATGAAGATGGCCGTAGACTCTCCTGGAAAGGCCTTGCTGAATCCGATTATTACTTGCTCGGCCCAGATGGACGACACATGAACTTTTCAGGCTGCGGCAATACTATGCACTGCAATCACCCTGTTACACAAGATCTTATTATTGATGCCCTACGCTACTGGGTAGATGCCTTTCATGTCGATGGCTTTCGCTTTGACCTTGCCTCTATTTTTGCCCGTGGCCTGAGAGGTAGGCCTCTCACCGAATCACCCCTGCTCGAGCGTATCAGCGATGATCCCATTTTACGCCATGTGCGGCTTATCGCAGAACCATGGGATGCAGCAGGATTACACCAAGTGGGGTCTTTTTTCCAAAAAACCATGCAGAGTGAAGGTCAGTGGAAGGAGTGGAATGACTCCTATCGCAACACGGTCCGATGCTTTCTCAAAGGAGATAGGGGCACCGCAGGCAGTTTTGCCGCAAAAATCTCAGGCTCTGAAGATGTGTATGGGCACATCAGCAGCCCATTGAATAGCATTAATTTCATTACATGTCATGATGGATTTACTCTCAGAGATCTTGTCTCCTATAATTACAAACACAATGAAGAAAATGGTGAAGACAACCGAGATGGTGTCAATAATAATGACTCCTGGAATTCAGGCTGTGAAGGCACTACAGAGGAGAGTGCTATTCGAACCCTTCGCCTGCGCCGCATAAAAAATTTTATTGTTGCTAGCATGATTTCTCAGGGCACTCCGATGACACTTATGGGTGACGAGTATGGGCACACCAAACGAGGGAATAATAACACGTGGTGCCATGACTCAAAAATAAACTGGTTTCAGTGGGATGAGCTCGACAAGAGTATCATATTCGAGTTCTACAAAAAAATGATTGCATTTCGAAAACAACACTCACTGCTTCGCCGCTCTTGTTTTCTTGAGGCGCGCGATGTCAGCTGGCATGGGGTAGCACCGCTTGCGCCCGATTGGAGTGACACCTCTCATCTTGTAGCCTTTACGCTACATGATCATGAGGCGCATAATGATCTCTATATTGCCTTCTACACAGGTCCTGAGCCCATTGTAATCACACTCCCGCAGCCACCCGTAGAGAGACGATGGGCATGGGGCGTCTGCACTGATGCAAAGGCTCGACACCCCTATCTGGGATTAGTGAAGCGAGCATCCATTACTATGGCGGCGCATTCTGCAATCATTCTAACCACAGCCGCCACAACCGCCACAGCCGCCACAGCCGCCACAGCCGCCACAGCCGCCACAGCCGCCAACGCATCAGGCTAATGGATGTTAACATGACAAACGTGATAGCTAATACAAGCCATGGTTGCTTTTTTTTACAGGGAGAGCTGCAGGAGAGGGCTTACAGAGAGAGCTTGTCAGAGGCGTGTGGGGTGTTAGATGCATTGGTAATTAAGGTCTGGGCAGTAAGGAGATTAGAGAGAACTAAAGAATCTGTATTGACTTATACGAAGCACCAAAGATGCATTTTCAGCGAGCGCATGCTCGCTGTAGTCCAAGCATATAAGAAATCGATTGGCAAATAAATTTGCCAATCGATTTCTTATATGCTTGGACTTTTCCACTTTCAGTGGAAAAATGCATCTAGCACCTCTAACGCCTCTGACAAGCTCTCTCTGCAGCTATTCTCCTGTGGCTCTCCCTGTAAAAAAAGCACCCATGGCCATAAACACCAACACCCACAAGCACCCCTAACGCCTCTGACAAGCTCTCTCTGCAGCTATTCTCCTGTGGCTCTCCCTGTAAAAAAAGCACCCATGGCCATAAACACCAACACCCCCAAGCACCCCTAACGCCTCTGGCAAGCTCTCTCTGCAGCTATTCTCCTGTGGCTCTCCCTGTAAAAAATGTGCCAAAGCCTGTGAGAGTCATGGCCTTAACTACCAATGCATTTTATTGTTTAAAAAAATATTTTCAAAAAATATTTTATTTGATATGAAGAAGCTTAAGTGTGTTTATATTAATTATTAATAAAAAAAGAGGTGCCTATGAAAAAGATATTATTAAATGCTTTATTAACATGCGTGTCCCTAAGTTTTGCTCAATCAGGCGCATATGCTGCGACAAAAGAGCATACAGCACGCGAAAAAAATAAAGAGCATCTTCGATGCATAGCAAAGAAGTTGCAGGCTAAATATTATAATCCTGACCAATACATGCTTCCAAAAAAATGTAAGCTGAGACGCACTCTTGAACGCCTTTTTTCACATCCAAAGGTAATTCAAGATAATTATTGGTTCACCAAGGCAGGATTTAAAACAAAGTTTTTTCGAGTCCGAGGCTCGCTCAGAGTGGCCTCACACCCACAGCTGAAAGGATATCTTATAAAAATGTTTCTTGAATCAGAAGCACGCGAAAAAATGTGGGACAGGCAAAGAACCCTCATCACACGTGCTGGCGTTGCCGCTGAGCTTCGAGAGCTAATTAAAAAAAATAAGCTGCGTAAAATTAAAGTCCCTAAAAAATATCTTTTTGTGCTGCCTCCAGCTGCCAAAACGCGCATAAAAACCTATGTGCTCGTGGTACAGGATATGAAGCTTGTGAAGATGGAAAAGAGCAAAAAAGCGTGGAAGAAGATAGCATCGAAGCGCGTTTTGCGCGAGCTCTACTGCGTATTGAATCATGGATATGCTTCTTTGGCCATTGATCAAAACATCGCTCGCACGAAAAATGGTAAATTTGCCTGCATCGATACTGAATACCCACGCCGCACCTTCGACCTCAAAAGAGTAGAACGATTCTTTTCTCGTAGTAATAAACTATATTGGGAATCACTCATCGATCACGAAAAAGTACATAAAGATCGCGGAGTTAATTGGTAAGGAAGCTTTCATGTTCTATAGCCTCTTAAAAGAGGCTATAGAACATGAAACTATAATTTGTACCTTATATCCAAGGCGTTACCCTGGGTTAGGATAACGGGGAAGATACGCTATTTTGTGTTCTCTCCTTTAAGAAGCTTGCAATGCAATGCCTTGCAGGATGTTCTGGAAACATAAGTAGATATAAACTGCGCTTACTTATTTCCTCAGATCGTCCAGGGGCCAATTTTAGAATTGATTCAAACCTTTTATGCCTCGCCTCCCAGTCTTTCATGTACTGCTCGGGGTTTTGTATAAATGCTGGGTTATTTGCTACTTCAAGAATACATTGTTTCAATCGACTCTTCTTATCACCAGAATATCGGGAAAACTTTGTTCGCTCTGAAGCATCAAGTGCATTCAAAAAAGAAGATGAGAGATATATTGTTTGTCTTTGATATTTTTCAAAATTCATATAATAATCTCGCACATGCGAATCTGCAATAAGTGCTTCTGCGGTATCTACGACGGAGTCTACCGTTTCTTTCAATACATCACCCATAGTAGTGCGAGCGTAATCACTCACTATATCTACAAGGCATGGAGGCAGCGCATTGGTATCCTTTTGAAATGCGACCAGTGCCGCATGAAGCGGTTCATTGCGGGTACTGACTTGCCTTCCTTCCCAACTATTACCTGCAGTACTACTGCTACTTGGGCTGGATGAAGATGATTGCGCACCATTTGCACTCTCTGTAAGGCTAGGAGCCATTCTATTAATATTCATATTTCTTACCTCAAAAAATTAACAAATTAACTAAGACGAATTGAATTATAGCAACAGTAAATATAATTAGGCCACAAAAGTTTTATGAAGATTTTATAAAGAATTGCGTTATCTCTTCCAAAAGGATGGCAAAAGCAACGTAAACCATGCGTAAAATTCGAGACGCCCAAGCAGCATCCATATAACACAAATGCTCTTTGAAAAAGGCGATAAAAAAGCGCAGCTCTCTACAGGACCCGCCATACGAAAGCTCATTCCAGCATTATTGATCATACACGCATTGAGACTGAAGGCCGTTTCAAAATCCACATTGTTTAATACTAAGAGGAGAACACCAAGAAGAGAGGTAACTATGGTGGTTAAAAAAAAAGTAAGCACCCCAACAATGGTCTCACTTTGAATTTCCCTCCCTCCGATGCGCATAATTCGCACTTCATTATGTTTGAAAATAGATTGAATTGCAAAGGTAAGACATTTGGCCAAGATACATACTCGAATAATTTTAAGACCAGCAGTAGTGGAGCCAGACATGCCTCCAAAAAACATAGACACAAGCATAAGCGCCTGCGCAAAATAGGGCCAGAGATCAAAATTGACCGTTGCAAAACCCGTGGTCGTCATACTGGAGATGGTTTGGAAAAAGCCATAGCGCAGTGCTTCGAAGCACCCATATTGTGCCTGCGTATCTGTAGCTGTCAATGGGTGTTGCATGGTGTTATAAATGCTATATGAGACTAGACAAGATAATCCCAGAAGGATAGTAAAGAACGCTACAAGTTCTGGGTTCCATAGTTTATACCATCGCCCACGAAGCATATCGTAATACCAAGAAAAATTCACCGCACCAGCAATCATAAAGATCATAATAATCACTTCAGTTGCAAGAGAGTGATAGGAGGCAATAGAGGCGTTTTTTACCCCAAAACCACTTGTAGATATAGTACACAAAGAAATATTAAGCGCATCAAAAAAATGCATCGCATCATTAGTAACTAACAAAAAGAGCAGGCAGAGCAGCGTGAGGCCACCATAAATCTTCAAAAGCACCGTAGCCGCTTTGCGCACCTGCGGAAAAATGGGTGAAAATGTAGGCCCCGTCGACTCATAACGAAATAGCTTTTTCGCTTCCATACCAAGCGATGGCAAAAAAGCTACAAACAGCAGCACCATTCCTGCCCCACCAACCCAGGAAAGAAGGCTGCGCCAGAAAAGGAGCGCTGCTGGAAAGGCCTCAGTACCTATAAGCCCTGATGCCTTTACAGTCCCATAAAACGTATATGCACCCGCATGAATGGGTATCTCGGCACCATCGGGTGCATAGTGTTTCGGATGCAAAATACTTGCCCCTGTGGTAGTAATAGCAGAGGCAGTCTCAAATACCGCATCAACACTATGATCCAGCGCCCCACTAAGCGTAAACGGAAGCGAGCAAAAAAAAATGCTTAAAAGCCAGATACTCAACACGGACAGGATAGCATCCTTGAGCTGCAGCTCCTCATCATGAGCAGCTGAATACTCACAACAGACAGCTACGAAAGTAGTGAAAATCAGAGTTTTTATAAACGCATACAAAACGCCTATACTTGCCGGGTCCAGATAGGCATAATAAGCGCTCACAAGACAGCCTACGCCTACAATTGCAGTCAGAAAATACAAAAACGAAGAAACTACTCCAGTAATACCACGAATATTCATCCCTTAAAACAACTCCTCGAGGAATTTTCTATGCTCTGGCTTTGAAATTACAATAACTTCATCATGGGGAGAAATAGTATGACTGCCTGTCGCAATGACCACACGCCCTTGATGCTGAATAGCTGCAATCAGCACATCTTTAGGCATAAGTGGTCCTAGCTGCGATAACGGCATACCAGCAACTTGAGCATGCTTCGACACTTTTATCTCAAGAATTTCAACGCGCTCATCATAGAGGGATTGCATAGAGATAAACTTGGTTGTAGTCACTAAAGCACAAATGCGATCACAGGCTGCTATACGCGGTGAGACAACATGGTGAATACCATATTTTTCTGCTATATGCGTCGTGGCCTCATCAGAAAAGAGAGCGATAGTTTTTTTACAACCAAGCTCCTTAGCAAAAAGAGCAAGCTGTAAATTTTTCTCCTCAGCTGTGCTCGCAGCAACAAATACATCTACTTGATCTACCTTTTCCGTTTGGAGAAAATCAAAAGCCGAACCCTGGACATGTAAAATAGGCACCCCCTGCAAATCCCTCGCATACTGTACTGCCATATCACGTACACTCGCCGCAAGACTCACTCCCACCCCCTGCTTTTGCAGCTCCCTCGCAAAATATACCGATGCAAGCTCACCTCCCATAATCAAACAAGAACGAGGAAGTAAATTCTTGCCGCCTATAAGTTTTTGAAGTGTTGGCAAAAGATTCGTATTGCCAATAAAAGTAACCTCATCACCTTCAAGAAGCACATCCTCTCCATGAGGAATGTGAATGACATCTTGGCGCCGTATAAGGCCAATCATAATACCCTTATCTTGTATATTGAGCGCTTTCAATGGCCTGCCAAGGCACCTCGCACTACTCGGAAGTCGTACTGTACGTAAAAGCGCCTCCCCATGGAAAAACCGCTGCCCATATAAAGTGTCGTTCAAAGCAATCGTTGCTAATTGATGCGCTACTAAAACATCAGGCATCACAATATGACGCAGTGCAAACAAATGCGCAAGATTACACTCTTCATGGATGCTATAGTAATTATTTTGTAGCCTCGCAATCGTGCGCACCGGCTGCAGGGCATATATAAGCCTGGCAGCAACTAAATTTGCCTCATCATTATCAGTAAGAAGGAGCATAAGCTCAGGCTTTTCCCGCACAAGCTCCCGAAGCAGCCTATAATCCGTGACAGTACCCACCACCGTCATCACATCCATTTTCAGCGTCGCCTCAGTCAGCCTTTCCCGACTTGTATCGACTAACGTAATAGTATGCCCTTCACTTGTAAGACGCGCAGCAACATACTGGCCAATACGACCGGCGCCTAAGATCACAATATTCATAGAATCTATTGTACACTATGAGCGAAAAATACGGAATTTATTGATTGTTCCCCCCTAGTCTTCAATGCCGCTTTGCGGCATGAAGACTGGGGTAATTAATCGGAATTTATTGATTGTTCCCCAGGTTTCAGATGTCGCTTACGCGAACACTGAAACCTGGGTAGTCGGGCACGGGAATTCGGAATAATAGATGAACCCGTTGGCCGAGCGGACGCTCACCAAGCCGCTCGGCCCGGAATCGGAATAATTGTTTGTTCCCCCAGTCTCGCATCGCTTCGCGAGCGCTTCGACTGG
>JABDDE010000036.1 GCA_013287775.1 Chlamydiota bacterium | reverse complement strand
CTCACAGGCTTTGGCACATTTTTTTAACAGGGAGAGCCACAGGAGAAAGCTTACAGAGAGAGCTTGTCAGAGGCGTGTGGGGTGCTTAGACGCGTTGGTGAGAAAGGTCTGGGTAGTGGGGAGATAAGAGAGAAAACTGAGGAATCAAGCACCAAAGATGCATTTTCAACGAGCATATGCTCGTTGAAGTCCAGACATATAAAAATAGGCTGACAAATTAATTTGTCAGCCTATTTTTATATGTCTGGACTTTTCTGCTTTCAGCAGAAAAATGCATCGAACAACCCGGATCTTTCTTTTACAGGTATGTATAGCGTATAAGCGCTATTGAGGAGCTCTGCAGTAATTCTCCTGTGGCCCCGTTATAATAACAAAATTAAATTGACATATTACATCGTATATTGTTATTATTGTTATTAACAAATTTAATTATAGCAATTTTATGTCAAATAATATACACACACAAATCTCTGCTTTGAGATCTATCACAACTCAAGAAGAGAGCCGTACAGAACACACATCAAATAATACTGCGCAAGATGCCTCCACAAGGCAAGTCGCCAATCAAGTGCTCCAAAACAACCAAGCCTCCCCGCCTACAACACTTCCTCGACCAATAGGGCCACCACCACAGGCAAATAACCTGATAGCTCTGACAATACAACAGCTCATACCACTATGGCAACAAGGGCAGAATCGCGCTGAGACGCTACGGACAGTCACTGCATTGGTGCTTCCCCTGCCTACAGACCAATACGCCAGCATACAACAAACCCTTGGTCAGGGACACCCTACACTACTGCACGAGATAGAGCAGATGAAAATACTGCAAAATGGACTGAGTGCGGCAATTACAGCGTATGATAGAGATGTGACGCGTTTTCGTGCTAACCCTCGCGCACCCTTCTCACCTGAGATAACCACATGGCTAAATACTGTAACGGCCGAGAGGGTGGCAGCCCTGCCTGCTCAGCTTCTCATGCAGCTTCTCAGGAGCCCATTGAATGCCTATTTGACATCTCTGTTTGCCATCGATGAGGCATATAAAAACCAAGATATTGCGGCTATTGAAAAACTGAAAAAGAAATATTTTTCATCATCACCTGGTGAGACGAAGCGATATAAGACATGGCTCGCACAAAGAAGCGATCCGCTAGTAGTTGCTGGCATTCAATACTATACGCAAATTAGCGCGCAATGCAGTAATATCGCCGATACCTATAGTCGACGTACTTCTCTCTCCATCAAAGAATCTAAAGATATTTTCACTCTCCTTCCAGAATCCATTCACCCGACAGCCTCCACGCTCCGCTCTTTTCTTCGCACACGCCTTGCTCTCGAAAACTACAACGCAGAACAAATATTTAAAGCAATAATTAGTATGCCTGATATTAAAGAGTTTATCAAAACAAATCGAGACACTACATTATCTCCTGCCGTGGCCGCATTTCGTGCTCAACTTTCTTTAAGCATATCTTCAGGCATATATAATGTCCTGTGGACACCAGAAGATGTAGCATTCTTTGAAAGGCACTATGGAATTCCTCATTGGGATACCTTCTGCTTTCTGGGTTGCAGCTTTTGTGTGCTGCAGGAAGAGTTCCATCAACGCAACTGCATCGCCAGTTGTCTTACCCATTGTCTGAACATAGATAATACTACGTTTAATAGATTAATTAACTATACCCAAGAACCACTGCGTACTTGTATCGAAGTAACAACCCACTATAAAAATTATTACAGCGATATACGTAATTTGGCTCAGTTACTCACCACGTTTGAGCAGCCATCAACCCAGTCTACAGATACTCATACGTCGCATATTAGGCAGTGTCATGCACTCATTCACACAATAACAGTACGAGGACAAAGAATACTTCCATCAACTGCTTTTCGTAAGATGGTAAAAGAGAGTATACGCCTTGAGTATTCTCAAATACGGGTGGAAACGCAGTTTCGTCAATTCCACATCGCAGACGGTATTATAAAATTTAAAGATCTTCTTACCCAGCTCCAGTCCCATGTAAACGAAGATGCTCGTATTGAATGGACGTGTGGGCTAGCAGGCGAATGCGTGCGCGCAGAGTATTTGGGCTCATTAATTTCTGTTAGAAATCACTTGGCTGTTTTATATCCTGATCTATCTACTACTCTAAATTCTATTATCCTTACTCCAGAATTTCAACATGCACGCATATTACACCATTTTAACTTCGAAAGAGTAGATACCATACTTGATTTTCACAATACAGTTAAACAGTATAGCACCTCTCAGAGTAATACATTATTTACCCAACTCAAGCAACATACGCCTGACAACTATTGTGATAGAGCCATGACTGATATAAATGTATTTCGTCAAATACATCTCCTCCAAAATGCGCCGCTTGATCCTGCATCACGTACAGCTATTGTAACCGAGCTTCAATGCTTCCTAAATACTATAAAACCACTCCATCATTTTGCAGATATTATCGACACTCTTTCAAAGGCCCCAGAAACTAATCAAGAGGCACAAAACCTCTTAAAGTCCTGCCTTGAAGCAATCATGGAATGTGCATGTCAAAGACTTACAAGCCAAGATAGCCACATTCGAAATCGTAGTCTCTTTGAAATAGGGCACATTTTATCACTCTCTTCTAAAACACCACTCAGGGCTGAATTTCTTGCATACCTCAGAAGTAACTATCCGGCCTTTAAAGAGCGCGAGTGGCAGAGAGAATGCTTGCGCCGCTTCATCCAGTTTGCAGAGCGTGAAAACCTCTCCCAAAAAGCTACGGACCTCCTTGAGCTGCAAAACATGGCAAGAAGTATGCAACTTGATCAGTATCGAACATTTATAGACGAGCTGAGTCCGGACATTCCACGTTTGAAGCAGTATTATCTTTCTGAAGATGACATAGAGGAGGAGGATGATGACCGCTTTTCTCAAGAAGTATTCAGTGAGTTTACGAACTTCATACCGTATGCTGCCCACATAGAGCGTTTAGACATGCTTGGGACCACCCCTAATGACCATACCGCACGAATGCAGTGTCTTGATGCCATCCGAGCAATAGCATCACAAGGCTGGAAAACAATACACATGATCAAAGAAATATTACTACAAAGCGAAGAAGGACGTACTCTTCTTCGCAATACATTTACTGCTCATATGGAAATATATTATCGTGATCTTCACGAAGCAGGCTCGAATGAAGGAAATAAAACTACATGTATGATTAAACTGGCCGAGTGCTTAGGGTGGGCTCGAGAACTTGAGGAAATAGCCCTTGAAGGCGAAGCCCCAATCGTATTGAAAGCCTCTCTAGAGGCAATTGCAGAGCGGTATCCCTCCACTATCCCGCTGTCTGAAATATGCTCCTGCGCCTATCTTCTTCGTTTACACAAGTGTCAAACACAGCTTACAACTGCACCTGAAGCAGAGCGTCCTCGCATACGTAGACTACAACTAAAAATGTGGAAAGGACTACAAGGCACCCATGA
The DNA here is from genome assembly GCA_013287775.1 of Chlamydiota bacterium. GTDB lineage: Bacteria > Chlamydiota > Chlamydiia > Chlamydiales > FEN-1388 > JABDDE01. The sequence goes on along the minus strand of JABDDE010000036.1, from coordinate 17,073 downwards.
GGCGTCGCAATATCGTGACTGCATGAACCGTTTACGATCCTGTAAACCCGAAATTCGACCTTTATTCGATGCTATCGGAAGAGGAGAGTTGTTCTGCAATATCCTGTGTGCCTTATCCCCCGATCATTATACTAGAGTACGCCTCGATGATGTCATTCCTCCTTTGCCCTCCAATGCCAATACGGTATTCGGAGACGGCCTTACCAACCTCTTTGACACTATCCCCTTCAACGAGTTGCAGCCGCAGCTTGAGAACACTGCAATGACCCAAGAGGCAGCACTCACAGCTACTGCAACGTATAGTACCAATGTGATAAACCTCGCACCCATTACGGGCGCACCCAATCCACAAACTAAGCCGGCAGAAGCACATCAATTCTGGGGGGAGGTAAAGGGCAGAATGATACACATCCTGGCACACCTTACCGATGCAGAACGAAGAGCGGCTGAGCTCCCTCACAATACTGTAGAGGCAGCAACAACGCGTAGCAAGGCACTCAGAGACCTGAAAAGGAAAAAAATACAGCTCCTTGCCTCCATCATCAATTGTGTGGGCAACTGTGGCCCACGATATCTTGGAGACGCGATTGATTACCATCTCGACATCGTGGTAGGAAAGCCGCGAACGTTCGAAACAGCGATAGCGAGAGCCTTGAATGATATTCGTGAAAACATCGCAAAAACGCTCAGTAGGAGCAGTGCGGATAACGGCATGGAGACCCATGAATGGCTCGGTTTTCTGCAACTTGTAGGGCAAAGTCTTGCAATTCGCGGGGCCTCTGCAGTACGCTTTGACGACCCCTTTCGTATCAACATACGTGCGCGGTATCAAAACAATCCCAGCGCTTTGCTTAAGCGTTTTGAAGAGCAGTACACGCCCTTTACCATTATCAGTTGTATTGAACAAGAAGTGGGCCCAAGTGGGCGCCAAGAAACGCGAGAGCTTTTTCAAGAGTGGTGCAATGCCAACATACAACCACCTGGCGATTGGGGAAAGAGTCGCAGTCAAAATGACTGGGGGAGTAATTTGGAAATCATCAGGGATCTTGATACCGCTGCAGTAAAGCTGCGTGAGCTCAAAGCATTAGGTACATCACCAGCACCAGAAGAGATAGCTCGTTTTTTAAGCGCCCTTACAATCATAAAAGGCCCAAATGAAACTGCAGAGCATGCGCTTCTCAAAAAATACAACGTCCAACTTCAATCAGGCGAAACTGCTGAAGAGGCTATTCAAAAGGCCCAAGCTGCCCTACAAAAGGAAACCTATATTGGCTGGTTTTTCTACAAAGTCCCGCGCACAGAATGGACAGAAAGCAATAAGCAAGAGCACTGGAAAGTTAAGCGACAAGGTATCATCAACTGTCTTGTGCGATTGGGGATATTGACATCACTGTAGTGGTCAGTTCCCCTTATGACATACGCATCAGTCTAAGAGGTGTTGTTTAGTGATTGGCGCTTCGTGGACTGCAGCCTTTCGCGCCATCTATATGTTTTTTAAAACATATCAATTCACGCACCTTCTCATCAAAACGCTTATCAATCGGCAAGTCTTTTGCACTATTGACTCCAGTTCGATAAATACAATGCTTATGCACATAATCAATGTACTCGCGAGCCTCTTTTTTGGTCGAGCCAATAAGCATGGCGTATTGAGGAGTTTGTGGAGGCTCTTCAATGGTTTCATTTGTTTCCTTGCTTTCCTTATAACATATTTTTTTAGTCTCCTTGCAGATTGAACGCCAATGTGGAGAACGTGATCGTAATGTTTTAAAGAGACTGTTTAAAAATGCGTTTGTAAAAAACCCCCCTCCACCTTTGCGTTTGTGATGTTTATAGATATCAGGGTCAACCCAAGCATATTCTGCTGGTTTTGCTGCACATGCAATGATGATTCCACTTCTTTCAAAAAAAAGCTTATTGCGACTAATAGCAATACTTTCGTTTTTATATTTATTTATATTAAATAATTCTATCATTTTACTACGCAGCTGTAATTCATCTAATAAATAATCGAAACAAGGTACATTACAACAATCAAGCAGTACAATGGTTAGAGCCGCTCTTTTTTCTACAAATTTTTCAATGATTGGGGTAGAATCCAGCTTCTTATCCGTAAATATCATGCGTGGCCAGATAAATTCCGCTGTTAGATCTCGGTCGCCATGGCCGCAATAATAAAATATGACCACATCGTCAGGTGCAATATGAGCTTCTGTAACCCATTTATCGAGGTGCTCGCTTGTAAGTGTATGGCTCTCACTTGTAATTTTTGTAAGATGAAAAGACACCTTACATATTTTTGCTATATAGGAAAAGCTTCTCTCTATGCTCTTGCAATTCCTCTTCACACCACTAGCAAGATTCTTATTTCCTTTGGCTGTGGTGTCTCCTGCTAGAAGAAGATGAATGCCCTTTGCAGGGAGAGAATGAGTGGTAAAAAATAGCACTGTAAACAATATAACAGTAAAAAGCCTCATAAATACTCCCGCTTTTCCCTCAATAGGTTTTGTGTAATTTTTTGTTTGCTAATATGAGCTTGAAATATTGGCGCACACTATAGTTTGCGGCTTTTTTTACTGGCTCGCACCACCCTATATGATGTTTATTAACATTCCTTCGCAGTATCTCTCGAAGCCCTTGTTTTGTCATTGCATATTTTAATACAGAACATGGACTTTCCCCACTTTGAACCTTATGAGGATAAAATGCTGCAGTGACTGTAATGACTGGCCTTTTACCTTTTGTAACCACTTCTTTTTTGGTGATGATATGTACAGGTATGGCAGGATAGGAAGTAGAGGTATGAGATTTGGGATCCAATGAATATATAGCCTCCAGTGTACTTTTCTTAGATGGTTCTATGCGAAAGCGTGCACGAATGCGTTTATGATGATATATGTACAGTAAATCTGTTCTTTTTTGAGCTTTCGTATCGTATCTCCACATGTTTTCTAATATTTTGTTCAGCGGTTCAGTCCAGATAGAAAACAAAGGTCTATATTTTTTTTCAACTTCTAGTTTTTTATGTTTCCCCGCGATACACTCTATACTTCCTGCTTTTTTATCTGCTCCGAATTCTAAATATCCCCAAAATTTGCCTGCATGAACTTTGCCTGAGTGAGACAAAAGGCGTTGATGAATTGGCGAGTCTAATGCAATAGTGGGTTTTCTTCCAACTGATAACCATACCTTAAGCGGTATTACCAGTGCGTGCGGCATCACGACTTTATACGATGTCGAAAAAAAATACCCTGCCGGACGCACCGTAACTTTGGGTGCATGGTGCCTTGCATGTAATGAAGACATTCCCGCACTAATTGAAAACAATACACCTACTGTATACAGCAGTGTTTTTATAGTAATCATATGCATATCCTTGTTGCTCTAGTTTTTAATGTACCAAACCACACACTTTCGATGCAAACATATTCAGTGTAGCATGTCATGGAGGAACTAATCAACGTCATATGCAAACCCACAAAAAAATTCGATGGAACATCTGGCATTAAATTGCAGGAATTGGTATAATCATTAGCGAATACCCCAACAAGCGTGGTATAGTATCCTACATATACCCCAAATTGTATACCCAGAGGAGTGCATGGCAATACAAGAGAACCAACAAACGTTCTCCACATCGTTCTCCAAGCTTCGCGGCTTTCTGTGGCCGATTCATCGCCACGAGTACAAGAAGCTCATTCCCATGCTTTTCATTTTCTTTTTCTTATCCCTTGATTACAATATTTTGCGTCCTATGAAGGATACCTTGGTCGTGACAGCAGAACATTCAGGGGCTGATGTAATTCCTTTCATAAAAGTGTGGGCAATGTTCCCAATGTCAGTTGTGCTCACCTACATTTTCATCCGCCTTTCCAATCGATTTTCGACAGAAACCGTCTTTTACACTATTCTCAGCACGTTTTTATGCTACTTCGCTCTTTTTGCTCTCTTCTTGTATCCTGCACGAGAGCAGCTTCATGCCCATGCCTCAGCCAATACCCTGCAGCAGTTCCTCCCAGAAGGTATGAAGGGCTTTGTCGCCATGTATCGCTACTGGATTTTCACAAGTTTTTACGTCATGGCAGAGCTCTGGGGCAACATCATTCTCTTTTTACTTTTTTGGGGATTTGCCAATCAAATTACCAAAATTGACGAAGCCAAGCGCTTTTACGGTCTTTTTGGTGTTGGGACAAACCTTTCAGGAATTGTTGCAGGACCTCTTTCGATTATTGTGACCCAGTATTTTACAAGCCTCGCCACCTTTTCTTTTAAAGATGACTGGGGCAAATCTATGTCGGCACTCCTCGCAATTGTGGTACTCTGTGGCTTCATTACCATGGCCATTTTCTATTGGCTTACGCGTGTTGCCATGAAAGATCCGCGCCTCATGGCACACGCACACGAAAGTGTCGAAGAGCAAACCAAGAAAGAGAAGAAAAAGTTTTCTATGCGTGAGAATATACGCTTTTTAACCACCTCTAGATACGTGCTCTACATTGCCGTGATTGTCATTGCGTATAATGTGATTATTAACCTCGTCGAGGTACTGTGGAAGCAAGAAGTGCGTGAGCTCCATCCAGATCCCGTAGCCTACAATACGTATATGAATGAAATTACCACCATCACAGGCATCCTTGCAACAGCCACTTCGCTCTTTATTGCTGGCAATGCCATACGGCGCTGTGGATGGACCTTCACTGCGCTTATTACACCTATCATCCTACTTATTACAAGCATTGGATTTTTTGGATTTTTCTTTGCAAAAGGGCACCATGATCTCATCACAGCGCTTTTTGGCATGTCGCCGCTTGCACTTGTTGTCCTCTTTGGCTCAGCACAAAACTGCTTGAGCCGTGCTGCCAAATATACCGTTTTTGATGCCACTAAAGAGATGACTTTTGTGCCACTGAGTGCAAAGGATAAGGTAAAGGCCAAGGCAGCCATCGATGGTATCTGTAACCGCCTTGGAAAATCGGGTGGGTCGGTGATTTATCAGGCGCTACTCATTCCTTGCGGCTCTATCACCGCATCGGTCCCCTATGTTGGTATCTGTCTCTTCGCCGTTATCGCTCTTTGGATGGTGGCTGTACAGGGGCTTGGGCGCAAGTTCCAAGAACTTACCACACCGACAGCGAACAGCGAAAACGAACGGGAACCCGACCCTCAGACGGTTCATAGCACTCTAGAATCAGGGGCTGCTGCGGTCGCAATGTAAAGGCATAATAGATCATGGTATAGGGTGTCGCTGCTACCGCAGCTCTGTTTTTTTTACCCGTTTCCCAACCCCACGTTCCGTTCGGCCCGCGCGCGATGCGCGCAGCCTTCACTGCACGCGGGGCTAATGAGCTTCCGCCACTACCGTGGCTCGGTTCTGATTGGTTACAAGTTTCTTTAAGTTGGCATCACTCCAGCCTTTGGGTTTACGCCACTATTAAAGATGTGTGGTAAAGTATGTGCTCCATGCGGGGCTAATGAATTCCACCGCTGCCGCGGTGGGGTCCATATCAGCTAGAAGCATAACATGTTATGCGTTTGCCTTAAGTTGACACCATTGGGCTACGGCCATGGCTGGTATTAGCTATTATGTGTAGGTCAAAAAATCCCCACAAAATAACAAACCCCACTCATCGCGCCTGAAAGGTCTGATGAGTGGGGTTTATATTATCCAGTTGCAGGGCTGCGCCCTGGGCTATATATATTTCGGTCCTACGGACCTTAGGAAAGGCTTTTTAACTAAAATATGTAGGCCATAAAAGAACACCAATCCCCCTCTCGTCGCCCCTGAAAGGGGCGACGAGAGGGGGATTGTATTATTTATTTATTCCCCATCAATCACTTCGACTTCTGCGTCCTCGATGGTGTCCTCTTGCTTGCCTGGCTTTTTTGCCTGCCCTGTCTGCGCTTTTTGGCCTGCTGCTACACCCTCAGGGGTAGCACCACCTTGCTGTGGCCCGCCCGATGCTTTTGCCATAGCCTCGCCAATGTGCTGCATGTGCTGCTCAAGCTCTTCCTTGGCAGCTTTGATACGCCCGACATCCTTGGATTCAATCGCTTTTTTGCAGGCATCGACCTTACTTTGCACATCTGAGGCAATGTCTGCTGGAATTTTATCCTTGAAGTCTTTCAGCGCTTTTTCGGCACGGAAACAGTCAGCATCGGCTTCATTGACTACCTCAGCTTCTTCCTTGCGCTTCTTATCTTCTTCCGCATGTACCTCTGCATCCTTGATCATGTTCTTAATTTCATGCTCATCTAGGCCAGACTTGGCTTGGATACGGATCTTCTGCTCTTTGCCTGAAGAGAGATCTTTGGCAGAAACATGCAGAATACCATCAGCATCGATATCAAATGCCACTTCAATTTGCGGCATCCCTCGAGGAGACGGTGGGATTTCTGACAAGTCAAAACGACCAATCTCCTTGTTATCACGGGCCATTGGACGCTCGCCCTGTAGCACCCGCACCGTCACTGCTGGCTGATTATCCGAAGCAGTCGAGAATACCTGCTTTTTCTGCGTTGGAATCGTGGTATTGCGCTCAATAATAGGCGTCATCACGCCGCCAAGCGTTTCAATACCCAAGGTAAGAGGCGTCACGTCAAGAAGTAAAATATCCTTTACTTCGCCACCAAGCACACCGCCCTGGATAGCAGCGCCTATGGCCACCGCTTCATCGGGGTTCACGCTCTTATTTGGCTCTCTTCCAAAGATCTCACGCACCATCTCCTGTACTGCTGGCATACGCGTCATACCGCCAACGAGAATAGCTTCTTTGACGTCATCTTTCGAAACACCAGCATCCTTCATAGCCTTCAGACATGGCTCACGGGTGCGCTCAATCAAATTGTGTGTAAGCGTTTCTAGCTTTGCGCGTGAGAGTGTCATCGACAAGTGCTTTGGACCTGTTGCATCCATCGTGATAAATGGCTGATTAATCTCTGTTGATGCAGTTCCTGAAAGCTCGATTTTTGCCTTCTCAGCTGCATCACGAAGGCGCTGCAGTGCCATCTTGTCTTTGGATAGATCAATACCATGCTCTTGTTTAAAGGTGTCGACAATCCAGTTTAAAATGCAGGCATCAAAGTCATCGCCTCCCAAGTGCGTATCTCCATTGGTTGACAGCACCTCAATAACGCCGTCTCCGATTTCTAGTATGGAAATATCAAACGTACCACCACCGAGGTCAAACACAGCAATTTTTTTATGCTCTTTCTGCTTGTCAAGACCATAGGCCAAAGCAGCAGCTGTGGGCTCTGGAATCACCCGGCGCACATTCAAGCCTGCAATCTTCCCAGCATCTTTGGTAGATTGCCTTTGCGAGTCATTAAAATAGGCAGGACAGGTAATCACCGCATCGGTAACAGTCTCTCCCAGATAGGCCTCTGCAGTCTCTTTCATCTTCGTCAAGACAAAAGCCCCTACTTCTTCTGGAGTAATGGTTTTGCCTGCCACTTCAAAGACGGCGTTGCCACCATTGCCCTCTTTTACTTTAAAAGCTACAATCTTTGCCTCTTCGAGAATTTCATTGTACTTGCGTCCAATAAAGCGCTTTGAAGAGTAAATAGTATTTTCAGAATTGGTAACAGCTTGTCGCTTTGCAGGAATCCCCACTAAACGCTCAGGCCCTTTAAAAGCTACTACTGATGGTGTTGTTCGTGCACCTTCTGCTGACGCAATCACTACAGGCTGTCCACCTTCCATGACCGCAACGCAGGAATTAGTAGTTCCTAAATCAATACCTATAATTTTATTTTTCTTGGTTGTCATATTTTTATTCTCCTTACGCCATGTGCGAATTTTCCGTTAGGAAAATTCGCACATGGCTTCCCCACGTTCCGCCAGGCCGTGCGCTGATGCGCACGCCTCAAGCTCCACGCGGGGCTAACCACAGCCGCCACTACCGTGGCGGGGCTAGATTCTAACGTTTTGCTTACATTACGCGTGCTCTATTTTCGCCATGTGCACTTTTCCGGAAGGATTAGTCACACATGACTCTCTCCTTCTACTCCTTCACTACACCTTTTGGTGTCGCCACTTTCACTTTTGCAGGGCGAATCACCCGATGGGCTAGAGTATAGCCACGTATAAACTCTTCTAAAACAGTGCCTGAAGCGACATCTTCTCGCTCCTCGGTTTCAATAGCCTCATGCCGATGCGGATCAAACTGCTCACCGACAGAGGTAAAGGACTCCACGCCATGATCTGCCAGCGCTTGCTTCATCTGCTCTACAATCATCTCAAAGCCAAATGCCCAGTGCTTTATTTCAGCATTTGCATTTTTTGCATGTTTTAATGCCTGCTCTAAATGATCAAGAGGTTGTAAAAAATCTACAACGACACCTTGAATGGCATAGCTTTGTGACTCGAGCTTTTCACGCTGCAGCCGCTTTCTCGAATTTTCTATTTCCGCAAGGGAGCGAAAATACTTATCTTTATACTCATTTAACTCATTTTGGAGCTGCTCTTGTGGCGCGGCTTGAGGCTTCTTTTCTTGAGTCTCCTTTTCTTGTGACTCCTTCTGAGGATGTCCTTCTCCTTCATTCATAATACATCACATCCTTCCTATATTTTCGTCATGTGCAATTTTCCGTTAGGAAAATTTGTACATGACGTTTGCTCTCTAATTCTTGTCCATGTGCCATAGGCACACGATACGAAATTTTATACTTCATGAGTGTATCTGTAAGTGTTCTAGAAAGCACGTGGGATGCCTCATAGATGCACGCAAACAGCTCTTGATAGGCGAGCCTCACTGGCCCAATTATCCCAAGTGCTCCCACAGCTTTTTGTCCTATCTTGTAAGGGCAAATGACCACGGTCGAATTAAGCGGCGTATTTAAATAGGTCATAAGATCATCCCCGATCCAGTATTTTAAGGCATCTTTTTTCACTGCAGTATGTATGAGTTTCTTGAGGGTGGCGTGATTTTCAAAAATGGCCAAACAAGAAGCAAGAGCGGCCGCATCTTGCAGCTCTGGATATCGTAGCAGCACCGAAAACCCTGCCTTAAAAATATCTTCCTCACAAAAATTCGCATAACTTACAAAATAGCGAGCCATAACCTCTTGATAAAACCTATGGGCAATCTCTTGCACCTCTGGCTCTATAGAAGCAACATCCCCTGGTATTTGGCAAAGCCTTGCACGGAAATAGGCCTCAATTTCCTGCACTTGGAGTCCTTTCAATTCTTTACTGCAGTGAAGCATTTCCGTGTAGATCTGCCCAAAATCAGTTAAAAGGACCGCAAGATATCTTCCTTGATCAAAAGCGACAAGCCGCATATCCACAATAAAATCTTGATCAAATCGAGGCGCTGAAATAAAGCATGCTGTCTGTGTGCAATTGCTGATTGTCTCTGCCATCCTCTGTAAATACAGGATTACTTCCTTCGTTTCCTTACATTCTTCGAGCTCAGGCCAATACGTTTTATGCTCGTCAAATTTCTTCCGCGCAAGCTCCTCTATAGCGTAGCCAGCATAGAGCCGCAATGCCTTGTCTGTAGGTATCCTGCCACCTGAGGTATGCTGCTGTCGCAAAAATCCTTCTTTTTCTAAACTTGCAAAATAGTTACGAATCGTTGCCGCACTCAAATCCTGAAAGCCCAGCTCCCGTAGTACCTCAGATCCCACTGCTTTCCCAGTTTTGATAAAATACGCAACTAGCCCCAAAAGCACTTTACGCTCTCGCACTTCTTTGGTGACTTTGACAGGTATTGTTTTTTTTGCCTCGCGTGTATTTGCTGCGTTCATAGACAAGAGTATATGCTAAGTGCAGAGTTTACGTCAATCACTTTTTAGCACACTCAGTGCCAGAGTGCTAAAATCAACACAAAGATGCGATATATGGATGGAACTATAAATAATTATTTGATATAATAAAAATAAGAATGGAGGGGTTTTACTATGACTGTATTTGCATGCAATGGCTCGATCGGCAGCTATACTGCCCCGAGTGAATCGAATCCAACGGCTCTAAGCCAGATACAACAAGCGATCACAGCGGGCCAGACTTCCTATAATCAAGCTCAGCAGACCTTTTCTTCTGCGCAAAATACATATAATATCAAGCTTGCAGTACTCCAAGCTGCTATTCTCCAAATGCAGACCGATAGGGCAAATAATGCATCGCAGTCGACCCTTGATGTGGATCAGTCCGCACTTTCGAATGCGCTCAGCGACTTTCAATCCGCAGCATCTACATATGAGAGCGCTACAAACAGCTATCAAAGTGCTGCATGCTATTTAGTAAACACCAATAGTGCGCTCCAGCAATATACCGCGGATGGAGTAACCACTACTATTAACGGCGTTGTAAGTGCAAATAGTAGCCTTACAACCTCTGACCCTAACGTAAATAACGCGCTCGCCCAGCTTCAAAGTGCCAATAGCACAGCTCAAACCGCGCAAAGCACCCTGCAGAGTGATCTTGCGACCTATAATCAGGCTGCCGCAACAGTAAACGACGACCTCATCACGCTCCTGCAGCTTACAGACACTTCAGAAGTAACCCAAGCCGAGTTCCTCCTCGGTAATGCCACACAGCAAGATGTCACTAATGCTCAAAACGCCGCCGCAACCCAACAGAGCCAAACAAATACCGACACTACTACACGAAACAATGCCTTAAACACGGTCTCAGGCAATATTTCCTCCTATCAAACAGCACTGAGTACTATTACAAACATTCTCCAGACAGGGTATTTAGACCTTTCAGGCGATCTAGCAACCTATGTGAGCCAGCTCAATCAAGCAGTCACTGCAGCCGATAGTACTATGCAAGCAGCGCTGAATGCAAAAATTAGCGCAAATAACGCCGCACTAGGAGCACTAGACACAAGCATTACAAACGACGCGCCCTCACTTGCATCCTCTCTTGCATCGGCACTTGGACTGAGTGAAATCTCCGTCCCCACTATTACAGCAGGAGGCTCTTTTTCTATACTGCAAATTATGGAGATTTTTGGCAGCGTCGCTCTCCTTCTGCAAACGGAATCGATCCAAAACAGAAACTCTACCTCGCAGATTGCAGGACTCAGGATGAGCATATGGTCAGACATCTTAGCCGCAACAAGCGCATTCAATGCTGCTTACCAAGTTTTGCTCTCACAGGAAACAGCCTATAATAGCCAAGTTGTTACAACTAACAATGCTACCTATCAGACGCAGGTTGCTGCTACTAATAATTATAACGCAAACCTCTCTACCTATAATGCTGCGATTACTCAAGTCAATTCCAATCTAAATACGGAGGTCTCGCAAACGAATCAGCTCATCAGTGGCTATAATCAAGCTGCTGCGTCGTCAGTCACTACCATTAATACGACGAATGCTAATGAGCCTGATGCCGTTAATTTTCTCAATTTATTTGGCACTGATTCACCTATTATACCCCCTTCTCCGCTGCCAACTCCTTCGACAGTCCCTGCCACCTCTGCCTCGCAAATCCCCCTCCTTACCACCTTACCTCAGCCGCCAGATCCCACTACCGCAACGACTGTCCAAATAAATGCCTACAATACGCAAGTGCAACAGATTAACGAAACACTTGCCAATCCAGCAGTCCTACAGGCCCTTGGGGTACAACAAGTCACTCAAATCCCGCTTTTATACTATGAACAACAGATCCCAGTAAACGCCACATATAACACACAAACGGCAACTGCTTCTACTTCATCCCTCTCAAACCTTGTTGACTCTGGAGCCACTGCAAACAACTATAGCCCAGCGCTCGCAATCTATAGAGCCGGTCGTCTTATTCAAGTACCTCTACAATCTCCGCCACAAGATGCAGCAACTGTGCAACACTCGGGCGGTAACCCAGGGCTCAGTAGTACCGGAACCATAGAGCCCTCTGCAGTAAGTGGCGCCCTAACAGCACTTTTGCAGCAGCAAACCTTTTACAGCCTTATCCAAACGTTTTTGAATCATGCAGCCATACAAGCTGCCATCAATGTGGCCCCTGGAGTTGCTACCGCAGGAGCAGCCACAAGTACCGGTGGTCAGTTTTCCACTCTTGGTATCCTGAACGGAGAACTCGGCGACGAGGATGCACTCAGCGAAACGCATGAAATAAATGCCGCCATACAAGCTGCCAACCTCCAAAATACGCAACTCACTGCTGTGGCAGCAGAGCTTGTCAATGAATCTCAAGACGAAGCACTCCTCCAGCATGGCGCAGCATCACTCATTGCCAGCACCACAGGAGCACAAAATCTGACCGCTACAGACCTTCAGGAACTCCAAAAGAAACTGGTGTTTATAGAAAAACTTACCCTCTTACTCTATGCTGCCTTTGCAGCGGCCTCTGCAGGGGAGCATACCAGCGCTACACAAGTTGCTACCACACTCCAAAGCCTTACTGTGCCAAATGCAGTGTTGCAAACACTCCTCCAAGCACCTCAAAGCACCCCAGTATCTACGGCTCAAGGCACTCCAACTACAACACTGCAAAGCACCCCTGTCTCCACAGCTCAAGGAACCCCAACTACAACGCTACAAAGCACTCCTACAACCACGCTGCAAAGCGCTCCTATTTCCACAGCTCAAGGCACTCCAACAACCACTTTGCTTAGCACGCCTACAACCACTCTTCAAAGCACTCCTATTTCCACGGCTCAGGGTATCCCTATCACTACGCTACAAGGCACACCTATAACGGCGCTCCAAGGCGCTCCCATCTCTACAGCACAAGGCACTCCAACCACTACGCTGCAAAGCACACCTATAACAACGCTTCAAGGCGCTCCTGTCTCTACAGCACAAGGCACTCCAACCACAACCCTTCAAAGCACACCCATCTCCACGGCTCAAGCCACCCCAACCACTACACTACTGAGTACGCCTACAACTACACTCCAAGGCGCTCCCATCTCTACTGCACAAGCTATTCCAACAACAACACTTCAAAACACACCCCTCTTTACAACGCAAGGCACCCCAGTGCAGCCAGCACCTATTACAATACCTACCACGCCGCCTACTACAGCTGCCCCTGCCCCTATACCTGTTTCTACTTCTTTACCATCGGCTCCAACGGCCACTATACCACCTACTCCTCCAACTACCCCACCGCCTACCTTTACATCGCTTCTCCAGCTTGCAAACACAGCAACACCACAAAATCAAACCACTATCATACCAACTCTTACCAGTGGTTTACAAAGCTTGGGCGTGCCTCCAGCAACCATCTCACGCTTTCACGCAGCCACTACGGCGGAGGAAGAGCCTTACTTATCAGGCACTTCTACTACGGGGGCAGCTACGTCTGCGTCGGCTCAGGGTACAACAGGAGAAACGTCTGCACAAACACCTGTAGCGCTGGCACTCGAATTTGCTCTTTCCTATCTCGCCGAAGACCTTATTGCAAATCTCGGCATCAATCTTGGCGCCCTTCCTCCTGCAGCCCTCTCATCGCTGACGGAACAAACTGCGAATGCATTGCCATCTTCCATCTCTTCGCTGCCACCACAAAGTAGCGCATCCCTTGCTCTTGCTATTGGCGCGGGTATTATTACCCCAAGCAATGCTCAAGTCATCTTGGCGGCGCTTATAGGCTTACAAACACAGGGGCTCAATAACAACACGATCGTTAGAGCCCTTAATGCCTTTGCAGCCAACCAGCACGAAAATGCTGAGCTAGATAAAATAGCCGGCACGAAGAGTGCCATTGTAAATAATATATTAGATATTCGAAATGCAATACATGATCTGACTATCACCCAAGTAGAGAGAGAGATCGTCAACACCGCTATTACGAATTTTTCACAATTCATTGCAACGCAGAATGACTTCTATCAGTTCTCTATTAATTTTCTTCTCGACCCAGCAAAATCATTCGTGAAAAACTTCTCTTTACTCACTGCCGAGCCCGGCAGCGGGGGAAGACAGCAAACAAGTAATATAATACCTGTTTAAAAATGGAGGACACATATGAGTAATATATCTTCTTCATCCAATGCCCCTCAAGAGGGCACACAAAATACTGAAGCCCAAGGTGCATCGCCACCCTCGCCACCACCACCCCCTACCGCCTCGCAGCAAACAACACCTTCTAATGATGGAACATCGACTATTCAAAAGAGTGATAAAAAATCAACTGAAGATACCGATGCTCAATCGCCACCACTGATTCCGCCACAGCAAATGTTTCTGTTGTTTAACATGATTAACTCTATGGAAGAAGAACACCTGCAAACGATTAATGATGAAGCCATTGCTGTAAACAACGCCAACAAGCGTCTTCTCGCGCAGCAAGACGCTATTCTGAATATGCTCAAAAAATGGGTTGAACAAACACACCAAAAGGGGGAAACAGACCTGGTAGATGCAAGAAAAGACTATGAGCGCAAGCAAGCTGTACAGATAGAAATTGTGCGCGACTATATTGCTGATATTTCTTCTGGAAAGCAGCATTTGGATCAGTCCACACTCTCTATAGTACTCGCTGGGATCATTAGTGGTGCAGCCGTGCAAATTCCAATGATTATTAACCAGACAACGGGCGTTGCTACCTTAGATCTTGCTCGCGATTCCCTCATGCCTCTCGGTGGCGCAAGCCTTACAAACACCATACAATCCTTAGGTGCTGGCTTGCCTGTAAGCATCCAAAGCGGCCTTACCCTTGACCTTACTCAAGTGATGGCCAATACAAGCGCTGCCTGCGCCTATTGGAATATGGCAGCCATCGCTTCGAGTGGGGTTGCGACTGCAAATGCGAGTGATGTATCAGCTACTGCGACAAAGGCCTATGCAAGAACACTCGTAGAATTTGTTATGCAACCCAACTTTGATGCGTTTGTCAAGTCGCGTATTTTGCGCCATATAGATCTGGCTACAACCCCACCAGAAAAGCTTCAGGCGTTTACGGCTTCTATGAAAACGCTCCTATTAGCAAGCGCCCTCGCAGCGCTCGATAAGGCTGAAACAGGTGGTGTGATAATTCGCGGCGCAGATATGAAGGCCCTTCTGGAAGGTACTGTCCAGCCCCCTCTTGCCGAGGGAGATATGCGCCTTGTACTCGTCAAGCTCATTCATGAACAGCTGAATCTTTTACCACCAGAGACACAAAACAAACTCAAAACATCTATGCTTGCCTATTTTGACACGAACCCCAACATGCAAGCCCTTACAGACCCTGCGCAGTCCCTTATTGCTCTCTTCAACCCACAATTTACGAACCAAACGGCGCTCTCGCAACCCGGGTAGGCCCGCATGTGCTTGTCAGAGGCGTGTGGGGTGCTTGAGTGAATGGTGAGGAAGGTCTGGGTAGTTTTTTTTCACAGGGAGAGCTTCAGGAGAGAGCTTACAGAGAGAGCTTGTCAGAGGCGTGTGGGGTGCTAAAGACATTGGTGATGAAGGTCTGGGTAGAGAGATTAGAGAGAAAGCTAAGGAATTATTATGGGCTTAAGAAGCACTCCAGTCGAAGTGCTCGCGAAGCGGCGTGAGACTGGGGGAACAATTTTCAGGATGCTATTTTAAGTTAGATAGTGCCATGGCTTGGTGACAAAGAGAATAGAGAGGTTAGAGGAGGTCACAGAGATGACGCAGGATCATAAGGTGTGGGCAATTACAAGCCTTAGCTGCTTTTTTTAAGAGGGAGATCACAGAGGTGCAGAGAGAAGCCTGGGTTGTGCGATGCATTTTTCCGCTGGAAGCGGAAAAGTCCAGACATATAAAAATAGACTGACAAATAAATTTGTCAGTCTATTTTTATATGTCTGGACTTCAACGAGCATATGCTCGTTGAAAATGCATCTTTGGTGCTTCTTATAAGCCCATAATGATCCCTCAACTTTCTCCCTTATCTCCCCACACTGCCCAGACCTTGATCAGCAATGCACCCCAGTACCCCTAACGCCTCTGACAAGCTCTCTCTGTAAGCTTTCTCCTGTGGCTCTCCCTGTAAAAAAAGTCCTCACAACTTGTAACTGCCAAAACCCTAAGATCCTTCGTCATCTCTCAAGCCCTCCTCTAAACGCTCTTTCTCTTAACGTTAAAGACGTTAGTCCTTACTTCTGAATTCATGTAGAGGCATTTTTTCAATCAGGGAACCTGATCCATGATTCTTGGTTCATCGATGTTCATCTCAAAATCCACTGACTTGCGCACGTCCTCATCAAATTGCTCCTCATCGGAAGGGGCATCAAAACTGTCCTTGCCTCTTCGATAAAGACAATGGGTAGCAAGATGATGCATATATTCGCGCACTTTTTTCTTTTTTGACCCAAGAAGAATAGTATATTGTGGGGTCTGAGAGCCTTCCCGAACCTCTTCTTGACACATCTTTTTTATTTTCTTAAAAATAGACTTCCACTCAGCAGAAGATGAATGCAATATCTCGAAAAAATTATTTAAAGAGGCGTTGGTGAAATAAGAGCCTCCACATTTTAGCTCGTTATTCTTATAGCCTGGCAGAAGGCCTGCCGCTAACTCGCCTGGTTTTGTGGCACAAGCAATGAGTATCCCACATTTTTTAAAAAACAGCTCAAAGCAATTATTCGTTGTTTGTGATGCTAGGAAAGGCTTGATGCGAAACAAATTAATATTTTTATTTAACACATTTGTTGCTAATCCATTGCAAGAATTCATGAGCACTACAGAGAGTGCGGCTCTTTTCAAAAACACCTTCTTCATCACTTTTGCGGAATCTACTACCCCATCTTCAAAAAATAAATAAGGCCATATCATGTGTGTCTCGTACAAACGACAACCATGCCCACTATAATAGAAAATAATAACATCATCTTTTGCTATATGGGCTTTATGGAGGCTCTCTTTCAGGTGCGTGTAGGTAAATTTCTTATCATGACTGGTCATTTTGTGAACATGTAAAGGCACCTTGCATACATCAGCCACATACACAAAACTCTCCGCTACATTTTTTAAATCAACCTCGACGATTTTGCCAATCTTTTTATCCTTGGTATCACCCACCATAAAAAGGTGAAATGCTTTTGCAAAGAGCGAATGAGAAGAGAAAAAAATCAGACATATCATGACCGCAATAGCATTGCGCATTGTTATTGAGCTCCCTTTATTTTACGCACATGACGCCCCTAAGTTCCGCATGTGTATCAG
>JABDDE010000035.1 GCA_013287775.1 Chlamydiota bacterium | reverse complement strand
CTTGCAGCTATCTCTGAAACTCTTCCTCTGCAGCTCTCCCTGTAAAAAAGACTCCCCAAACTGTAACTACCACTCATAAGTCGCAGGGCTATGTGCGCTATTTTTGCCATGTGCACTTTTCCGTTAGGAAAAGTCGCACATGGCGTTAATATAGCTTAGAACTGCACGACTCGGGACAAGAGATCCGGCCGTCTGCGGAGTAAGCAGCATGCAGCATTGGAATACCTGCCGACAACGGCATCCAAACTCGCATCCCCTTCCTCGTACTGGATATTTTGTCCAAATCCATCGCTGTTGTTGTGGATTACCAGGGCATAGTTATCAGGCCCAGCATAGCGACCAGAAGGGAAGAGCTCGGCTTTCTCCTTAACCTTAACACTGGCCGGCAATACCCGAGCAAGTAAACCTACTATACCAGGATCTTGATAGGCGCTTACCACCACTTCTTTCAAATTGGTAAGAGGTGCCTCATTTTGTACAATCCTCAATCCAAGAGCTTGAAAGCGATTAAGTATCTCAGCACCCGCTGCTCTACCGATAGCTGTCGCAAAGATGGCTGGTGGATTGATAGTATTCACATATCCCTGAGGAGCTGTTGCTTCAAGCATCCTGGCTTCATTGCGCACCTGATGTATGGCAGTGTTCAAAAACAGCTCAAGAGGCAATATATTCCCATTTAAGTTCACAAACTGCCCTCGCACCGCATTCATAATGCCAGTAGAAGTGGTCTCTTCAGCAATAAGACCAGCCAAGAAGGCCTTTGCTATCGATGGCGTCATAGCAGAGCCTTGGACAGCACTTCGTGCAGGTATTCTATGATCTTGCATAAGTGAGTATACATAGTACTCAAGAAGTGCCTGATCATAGGCTGCAAGCTGGGCTCTATCTTGCCGTGCGCTTGCACTCAAAAGCGGCGGAGGCGTCGGGCGTCCAACGATTTCAGTTGCCCCGCAAGCAAAACGGAGCATAACGCTCTTATCGCCATCATACTCAAAGTCTGGCTGCACAGCTGCACTCATAATTACATCACATCCCTGATTCGGGCCTACAGGCACATGTGAATGCCCATTATCCCACACATGGTGTTCCGTCATGCGCACGCGGGCCAAAGGCGTTATAAAGTGATGTGCAACGGCTTCCATGTTAGTAATTGCATCACCTGGATTATATTTTTGACCACATGCCAAGTCCTTTTTACGGCGCATAAGATGCGCAACCAGTGCAAGCGGTATAAAACTGCTTACGCCGATCACAGGTGCCTCGGTCCCAGCAGTGCCATCACTACTACTTTGCAAGAAGTGCTCTCGCAGTCTTGCAAATGTTGGAATAAGAGCGCGTGAATTCACCGTTGAAAAGGCGCCTTGTACTGCAGCAATTGGGACAGCTGTGGGTGTTGTAATCTCTACGTTCAGAGGCATTGCATCGTATGGAGAAAGTGAAAAAGCAAGAGGCTCGACATCACGGGACCGATGAAAATCAGCCGAGAGCAGTGACGAAGATGAGGATGATCCATTTGTGCTTGAACTCGAGCTTGAACTCAAGCGTGTGCTTGAACTCGAGCTTGTACTTGAACTTGAGTTTGTACTTGAACTTGAGTTTGTACTTGAACTTGAGTTTGCACCTCTAAAGGTAATTGGTTGCAGGACATGTAGATGTTCCATAAGCAGGCGGGCAACCACCTCAGGAGCATAACGTCCCCTCTTATCACATACTGCCTCACGATATAGTCCACGCCTGAGCTCCTGAATCTGCGATGCAATCGTTTGATCAGGGCCCACCTGCAGTGCACGAAGACTAAGTTTTTCTTTTATTTTGTCTTCGCTTAGCCCCTGCCCTCGTAGCTCTGCTACTTCTGTCATCAGGCGCCAAATATCATCTTCATGCCAGCCACGTGTCTGCTGCGTAATTGCCTCCTGCACTGGCTGTCCGGGTAGGATTTGGATACCTCTCTCCAAGGCATATGTTTGAACCTGTAAGGTGGTTCGGGTACGAATGCGCTTCATTTCAACTTCGAGAAGTGTTACCGACTTGCTTTGCGAGCGCATAGCGGCAATAGCTTCAGCGGCAGTCTCTGATGCCCCCATCGTATAGTTCCATGGAGCACCTGCAAGCCTTGTGCGCAAGCTGTTTACAACAGCTCTTTCGCCTTCTTCTTCGATACGGGCAATCTCAGCGCGCAGCGTCGCTATTTGCGTCTCTGTCCATGCGCTGGTATTGGCAGTGATCGCCTCATCCACAGACTGGCCTGGGCGGCATACAAAGGCCCGGTTAGCAAGATGGCGCTTAATGGCTTCTTCTGAGGCCCCACTTGTTCTCAGACGTGCAACTTCTGCATTCAAGGCATCTAGCTCCACAGCGGTCCAGGAAGCGGGCGGCTCTAAACGTTCGAGGAGATAATCACGCACAGCGGGATCGCTCCAGATAAGATCAACAATTCGACCAACAATACCCTGCTCCGTATAGTATCCGAAAAATCGCGTACGATCTGCTGTTGGGGAAAATACACCACCAAGAGTATGAAAAGTGCTAACTCCCATAGCGTCTTGGTCTAATATAGCCTGAGTTCCTGGAATATTATATTGCCTTCCCAAAGCTCTTAAAACCCTGCGATTATACACAATGGATTCGGCAGCAGGAGGAGCAAGCTCACTTGCCACCTGGCGTCGATATTCTCCTAAGTTCGAATAAATACGAGTCTCTGGTGTCATTTCTTGCCTATCACATATTTCTCCATAACTTTCGAGGATAGCACCGCTCGTCGCAAGGCCACAATGCGCTGATGCAATAATTAATTTCTTAATGAATGCTACCGTCATACCCTCGCGGTCAAATGTGGCTGGATCTCTGAGTTTTTTAACGATATGTAAAAGGGCATTTTCTATTTTTGAGTAATAGTCTTCAAGATACGCATGAGAAGCAGTTCCTGTATCCGCTGCTCTTCGTTGGACACGATCGAAAAAGGAGGCCACACTTGCGCGAAGTCTCGCGTGAATAGCACTTACCGAATTCAAACCAACGAGATTGTGATCTTCGTTAAAAGCACTTTTCAGAAGAGCGACATCCTGAAAATCTCGAATTGATGCGTTACTCATAGTATCGTTAAAAAACTGACGCACGGAACCAAGAGTTACGCCTGGGGGTTTTGTTGTTGGCGGCGCAGTATCGATAATTCTATGTTGGTAATGCGTCACATCCAATCTATAACGCACTGCCATATCAACCTCTGCTAGCAACACTGCCATTGGCCCCGTTGCTATAGTCTTAAACTCATTGATCATATTGCTATACTCTCCCTCAGTCATCTCAGAGGCAAGAGATCGAAGTTCAGTAAGAATACTTTGCTGCATAGCAAAGAAGCCGCGATCTGCAGCTAGCCATCCATTGACACTGCAATTGTTAGGCTGTCTCCAGATTCTTTTTTGTTCGTCTAATTGGAGAGAAGAGCGTTGCAGCAGTGAAAGGCGCGCAGCAAATCTTTTCGGTGTTGGTATTGTGGATAAAAGGCTTTCAGCAAAGATCAGACCATGATAATCAGTAAGATCGGCTCTCATAACCCCTGCAGTATCATTGGTTTCAAGAAGTGTGCGCAGCGATGCTACGTTACTTGAAACAGGCGTTGAGGGAAGCTCTTCAGATCTCATCGAGATGGGTGCGCACATAAGTTCTTTATAGACACTAATATTGTGTCGCTCTTGGTTCCTATTCGCAGGAGTTGCCCTCTCTCGAAAGAGGTCGCTCAGCCCGAGTGTCCCTCCGATAAATTGCTGTACACGATCAGCAGGAATAACATATTTATAGTTACAACGAATGGTAGTGCTGTCATTCAAAAAAACATTATGATTTGAAGTTTTAAGATAACGGTTTATCGCAGCAGCAGTGGGAGTAGCAATCAATTGCTGTATGTTCCAGGTTTGTGGTATATGAACAATAAGATTTTTTTGATTATCAAATTCTATGAGGGGTAATAGCTGTTGTCTTTCCAATTCCGAGTACTGGTCAGCGGTAACATTCAAAGGATTCTCTTCTCCTCGTAGATGCTGGAGAATAGTTGCACTGATACATGAGCGAGGAGCTAGCTGTCCACCTTTGATAACATATAGCGACAGCCCATTGGTAGAGCGCAGTATTTCGGTTCTTTTAGCTCTGTCTGGGATTAGCTCACGCTCTACAGGGAGCGCAACTGGTAATGGTGCACTTGGTGCTACAGGCACATGAGGCGTATGGTGTACAGGAAAAGAAGCGTACACAGAATGAAGCTCACGAATTAAAAAATTCGGCAGTTGCAGTGCTCCCAAAAGTGCTTCCACATGATTTCTGGGGATCACGACTTTGAGTGTATATTCCCCGACTCGCTGAATAAAACGGCGATCGAGCGTTTCCATTTCTTGCGGTATTCGAGTAGGGTTTGCCTGCACTTGCACCCCAGCATTTGTGGAGGCAAATTGGCGGAAGTATTTATAAAAATTATTTACATATCCCTGTTCGCTGGTAAAGAGCTCTTTAGATACAAGCAGCGTAAGACCATCTTGGTTTGCAATAACGAAGGGCAGATTACGAGTGCGCTCGAGGCGTGCAAAAACGCTCTCACCACTTGACGGGGCTAGTTCCGAATGTCCATGTATAAAACGTGCCAAACAGGCTGCGAGTGTGCCTGCAGCTTTAATATAGCCATCAGCCGGGTTATAGCGCAAGATGGACTCATAGTTTGCAGAGGTCATTGGAGCAGAAGGGGAAGGTAAGGATGAGGACGAAGACGATGAGGAAGATGATGATGAACTTTGCGCTTCTCGAATTGCTCGTAGCTGTGTACGGAGCATATTAGTGAGAGACGTTATACTATTAGAAGAGATACCAGCTGCTGGGACAACTTCCCGAAGTGTAAAGTTTTCAAGCTGCGTGCGGCCCTCTGCAGATATAGATATCGAATACGCACCTATCGCGTCTTGTACGATTAAACGTATTCTTTCATCGCAGCCTATTCCGCGCTGATACACCCCATTAATCCCCTCAACAATCTCAGCGGCTATCTGTTGCTCAATGTTTTCTATGTTATTATTATTTGATACTGAACTCATACTATTCTCCTTATGTTAAAATAAATTAAGACATTGAGAATATCATAGCAGACTAAAAAATTAACTGCAATCACAAATTCACAAAAAATAAAAAACCGACAAATAAAATGCGCAATTTGATATAATTGGTTTGTTATTTATATTAACATAACAATAACGAGGTTATTATGTCAGTTTCATCAACACCCATAAGAAATACAAGTGCAAGTAATGTAAACAGCACATTTACTGCACCAAATAGATTAGCCCGATCTGCTTCTACAGCATCTTCGAGGGCTACATCTTCTGTAGAGCCAGTTACTATAGAGGAGATTATGTTCAATATTCGAACACTCCAAGAAAGTATTGCTGCAGGCCGTGCGGCAACAATTGATTATGAGTTCATACACATTTTGGCCAAGGATATAGGAGCAGTCATTGGAAAAGGCCAGAGGGCGAATATTTCAAAAATTCGAACACTCAATGCGCCCCAATTGCTTACTCGCTGTGCCAAGGCATTAAAAGCGGCCCAGCCAGCTGCACAAGGCTCTTCACTCCCAACTCCAGCGGCGCTCTCTTCACAGTCCTCTTCGAGCACAAGAGCAACAACACGTCCAGCGACTGTTCCTACAGCTCCTGTAGCAACTCCTGCTCCTGTATTTACTCCTGCTTCTGCACCTGCGAGCACTTCTACAACAGCGCCACGAAGTGACAGTGCGCCCTCTATTGGAGCGCCTATAGCAGTAACACAAGTGGCTGACTCATACTCTAGAGACCCAAATGCCGCGCTCATACGCAATGGTTGTAGGCTTTTGGATACAGAATTTCGTTGCAAGCGTATTGCCTCCTATGATGGCCAGAGCCTGTCTCGCGCTCTTGGATTTCATGTTGTAAGCAGCTTCTTAGAAAATCCACGCAAACGAAGACACCTCACACACACATTTGATGAACTTGTAGAAGTTGTTAATCAGCCAACACTTCGCGCCCAATATGACGAATGTAAAAGAGTACTTGGACAGGCAGTAGCGCAAAACCAGACAGCCGATGCAGTCATGCAAGATCGTAGACGATCAGATGCCATCAACGCCTGCATGCGCAGCCTTGTAACGGCTCTGAAGGGGAATATGAGCCTCATTGCACGAGTACTTGGCACCAACATTCGTATCTATGATGCTGTAGAAATTGGCAGGCAGAATAGCATTAATGCTGCCCCTGTCCGATATCAGGTCCATAGTGGTGGCGATGAGCTGAGCCTTCTTTTTCATCGCTCTCCAACTCCTCATTACGATATTTTAGTACCACGACCACGCGTAGAGGAGATAGGTGATGTGCGAACAGCAGCGCCACGCGCCGCCGCCGCATCAATGCCAGCACGCGGCATCGACGATGTAGATTAACGTTATCCAGAAAAAAATTGCAAAAAAAGCGTCTGCCGTAGATAATCCTCAAGCATTATATTCAGCATTATTCTACCATCCCGAGCTTTGTGAGGGATGGTAAAATACATAAGGGGTAATCATGAACAGATCATTTGTCGTGCATGCCGCGCTTCTTTTTTCCTGTGTGTTCGCAAACACCTATGCCATGGAAAAAGAAGTTAAAGAGGCAATCACTACTGCAGTAAAAATGCGCGAGCCAAAAAAGCTTGGCAAGCTGCTCAAAGCCTATTTAGGAAAAAAATGTACGCTCGCCGAGCTTACTGACTTGGCAAAGACTCTCCAAAGCGCTCCTGGGGCTTCTTCTCTTGCCACACATTTTCTGCATGCAACGCAAGCAGCCGATGCATTTTATAAGAAAAAACCAGGCGTCAAGCTTTCTCGAGGTCATTTTTTAGAAACGGCACTTTTTATCGAAGCGACGCTTCCCAAATATATCTCTCAGCACAAGTATTATGTGAATAAACTGCAGAGCGGGCTTCCTTTTTCCATAGATGTCGATTGGCGGACAAAACATCGCTTCATTCGTCTTGACTCCATGCGCTCAGCCTATATCGGACGTGGTGCATACAAAACGGTCACCAAAGCCATTTGGTATAATCGCATGGGTTCCACAGTGGTTGCAAGTGCTGAGCAAAGCAGCAATATGGAACGAGAGCTAAGAATCATAAAACGACTCTGCGATAAACCGGGCATCCTCAAAACACTCGGGTTTGGCGCTCATAGAAAAGGTAAAACAATATATCACACTATCTATACACAATTATACAAACCAGGATCGCTCCAGAGTTTTATCGAAAAAAGAGGCACACTCTCCCTTAAAGAAAAAATCAATATTGCCCACGACCTTATACGAGGCCTTTTTTGTATGCACAAAGCCGGCATCGTGCATAGAGATTTAGCGTTAAAGAATTTTCTTGTCTCTATTGCTCATGGCAAGCCAGGCAAGCGAAAGATAGAAGCTGTGATCACGGATTTTGGGTGGGCAGACATTGCCAAGCAAGTCTGTTTTCGGCAAGCTCAGGGCACCAAAAGCTATATCTCTCCGGAGGGGCTGTACTATTGGAAAATGAAGAAAACTAGCTACTATGCTTCAGACGTATATGCCCTTGGCTGCAGCTTGTACTGGGTTTTCCATGGCAAAAAAGCAACTTGGCAAAATGCCTGGTATGCAAAAAACAAAACGCATTCCGTAAACAGCCGTTATCATAAATTAGTAGAGGCTATCAATAGTCAAACGCAGCATCGCAAGTCAGAATTATCCTTACAAAGTGGCCATTATCTTTCAAAACGAGATCGGCTAGAGCTCCTGATACTGCGCATGATTGAACCTAATCCCCAAAAGCGCAAGACGGTAAGCCAACTTCTCATCGAGATCAAAAAACTTATGTAGAATAGTTGTTCACCACCCCCGTAAAGGGCATACGCATCAGGCTAAGCCATGGCTCTCACAGGCTTTGGCACATTTTTTTTAACAGGGAGAGCTGCAGGAGAAAGCTTACAGAGAGAGCTTGTCAGAGGCGTGTGGGGTGCTAAAGGCATTGGTAATAAAGGTCAGGACAGAGAGATTAGAGAGAAAGCTAAGGGATTATTATGGGCTTATAAGAAGCACCAAAGATGCATTTTCAACAAGCATATGCTCGTTGAAGTCCAGACATATAAAAATAGACTGACAAATTAATTTGTCAGTCTATTTTTATATGCTGGACTTTTTCGCTTTCAGCGAAAAAATGCATCGAACATTCCAAACCGTCGCGGGTCTCTGCAGCTCTCCAAAAAAAGCAACCCAGGCCATAAACACCAACACCCCAAGCCCCCCTAACGCCTCTGACAAGCTCTCTCTGCAGCTCTTCTCCTGTGGCTCTCCCTGTAAAAAAAAGCAACCATGGCTTGTATAAGCTATTACGTATCTTGCCAACTGCCTCCAAGAGCACGTATCAGCTGCACCGTTGCTGTAACGGCTTGGAGAGCATCATCATTTGCGGCCTGAGCAGATTGAAGATAGGTCTGCTCGGCTGTTATAACAATAAAGTAGTTCTCCACACCATTCTTAAAGCGAAGGCTTGAAAGTTTATAAAGATCATCCGATTCGAAAAGCTCTTTTTCGCGAATAGCATGTCGCTTTTTTGCTGCTTCTATCGAATAGAGTGCATCTTCTACTTCCTGATAGGCAGTCATCACATTCTGAAGAAAATTAGCAACAGACTGTTTATATTTTGCTTTCGCTGCCTTCACTGCGGAGCTGCGCTTGCCTGCATCATATAGGTTCTGAAGGAGCGTACCTGTGAGTTGCCAGACATGGTTTTGCCATTTAAAGAGTGAGTGGATAGCATTGGATTCAAACCCTGCATTCGCATAAAGCATTACTGCTGGGAAAAATGCCGTCTTGGCAACCCCCACATCAAGCCGCGCTGATTCAATCAAATATTCTAGCCGCCTAATGTCTGGTCTCTTTTGCAAGAGTGCCGATGGCAAGCCAGCAGGAATAGGCGGCGCCTTGGGAATAATACCATTCGTCTTGACTTGAAAAATCGATGCTGGCATACCTACAAGGGCAGCGAGCGCATCTTCCGTGAGGTTGCGACTCCGTTTGAGATCTTCCAAATCTGACTCGGCCCCGCGAAGTACTACCTGTGCTTCACGCAGCTCCACATTGGTCGCAACCCCAAACTCGGCTCTTTTTTGATTAAGCTCTACCTCATGAGTACGCGAAATGATGGCTTTTTGTGTGACATCTATATTTGCATCATAGTTACATAGCTGAAAATAGGTCGCGGCCACATTTGCAGCCAAAAATAAACGCGTAGCGGCAAGATCTTCATTGGCTCCCTTAGCCTGCATGAGAGCAGATTTACTTGCGCTCCAGTATTTTCCCCATAAATCCACTTCATAACTTATTTCAGGCGTGATTTGAAAAAAAGAAAAATGTAGCGGTATCTGTGTCTGTGCAGCCGATGGGACCGCAGCCGCTGCTGTCCCTGCAGCAGCAGGAGCTACACTCTCAGACGCCGTAGGCTCAACTGGCCCAGTGGTGGGCGGAGATGGCGGACATGGTGGCGATGGCGGTGCTGCAAGATCTTTAGGTGTAAATGAGAGGTTAGAAGAGCCACTTGTGCTCGTAGCTTGCCCCGCAGACACGGCCCCAAGCTGCCCTGCAGTACTTTTTGCAATACGCTGTCTCTGTGCCATCATAAAGAGATCGGCAGATGGAAATTGATCGGCACGTACTTCTCCATAGACTGCTTGGGCATTTTTAAGCTGCGCAATTGCTGCTTGTATGGTTGGACTTTGCCTCATGGCAGTCTCTTCGAGTTCATTCAGCTGTGGATCCTGAAATATTTCCCACCATTTTTCTGGGCATGGTGGTCCTGTCGCGACTACCTCTTCTTTATTCTTCCACGAGGTCACCTCAGGGGTTTCTACTTTTTTTGGATGGTACTGCACACATGAGGCGCATACCAATGCTATAGTGAAAAAAATGGTTTTCATAATTTTAGAATTCAGTTACTATCATTCTTTCGTACCATATTTAGGAGGTGAAAGTCTATGAAAAAAATTCTTATAACGGCACTCTTGCTTGGGATAGTGGTGTGCGAGCTCCCGGCGTGGGATAGTCATGGTGTGTATCGTGAGCATTATAGCAATCGCGATGATAATGACGATGATGATTTTGACGATTTTGATGATTTTGATGACGATGATTTTGATGATGACGACGATTTTGACGATTTCGATGACGATGATGATGATGATGACTTCGATGACAGACGACCATCAACTACCACGTGTTAACGTGACGTCATGTGTTATTTTCCTGACGGAAAATAACACATGACGAAAATCTACAGCTTACTCTAAAAGTAACTTTGCAAAAGGCTCCGCATAGTACTTTGCTGAAAGCAAAATCCTGCCTCAAGGGCATTTTTTGGTATGGCACGTACCGATGGCAACAAAAGCTCATCTGCCATATGTCGAAAAATGAACCTGACGAGCCATGAAGGCATACGGCAAAGTAGCGGGCGATGCAGCATGGCAGCGAGCGTTTTTGCAAAATCGCGGCTTGTGACTGGCTCAGGACTCGTTGCATTGAAAATGCCTTGAGCTGTGGTTTCAAAGAGCAAAAACTGCATAAGTCGTAAAAGATCATCTATAGCAATCCAGCTGATCCATGTATTGCCACTGCCGACATACCCTCCAAGGCCTATGCGAAACAGTGGGAGCATCTTTGCAAGCATACCGCCATCTTTGTCAAGCACAACACCAAGGCGCAAAATTATTACCCGAGTGTTTGTAGTTTGAGATGCCGCTGTTTCCCACTCACGGCATACGTGAGAGAGGAAGAGATTCCCCGATATGCTTTCTTCTGTAAGTATTTCATCGCCGCGCGAGCCATAATAGCCCACCGCTGATGCTGAAAGAAATACTTTGGGTGGGTTTTTGAGTTGCTGTATCCCTTTTGCTAAGAGTGTGGTGGCTTGCACTCGACTAGAGAAAATTCGATCCATCTTTGCCTTCGACCACCATCCAGAAGCAATGGGTTCCCCTACCAGATTGATGATGGCATCATATCCTTCTAAAAGATCCACGGCAAGACAGTTGTGAGCAGGATCCCAGCTGCCCTGCTGCCTCTGTAAGGCCACAACCTCATGCCCATGAGACATAAAGTATTTTTTACAATTTAAGCCAATGAATCCAGAGGCACCTGCTATTAAGATACGCATAAGTGTATTTTAGTGATCGCCCCCTCCCCTACGTGGGGAGGGGGCGATCACTAATGAAGTTTGCCGTTACGTTAAGGAAATTACCATTTACGCATAATTATTCAACATGGTATACTGGCTGCATATTATATAACTAATAAGGAGAAAAAATAAATATGTCAAGTTCAAGTATATCAAGTTCATCAGTATTAAGCATAACAACTGCCGTCACCCTGACTCTTAATGGATCAGCTTCAAGTGTCTCTACAAGCTCTTCATCATTATGTACAAGCCTTACTATGCCGCCTTCACTTGTATCGAGTTCCCTAGCTGCGATGCCAGAAAGCCCCACATCCCGCCCACAAAGTGCTAGATCCAATAACAGAACTACTCCCCTATCTACACTCGTAAGTAACACACCGCAAAGTACAACGAGTGGCCACTCTCAGGCATTTACTGATTTATTGCGGCCAATTACACATTGTCTTTTGAGACAATTTGATATGATATATTATACGACTGGTAACTCCGCTTCCGCTCCCAATTTAGATCAGTTCATCCGTAATGCAAAAGATGCTGTGCACCAAAATTCACCTCCTCTTTGTGTAACACATAGCATGGCACTCACCATGGCAGCAGCAGAACGCTGTCTAAACCTCCACTTTGGACCGAACAACCACCCTACACACGATGAGATATGGGCAGCCACTCAAAGGGCGTTTAACGAAACGAAACAAGAAAACCTCACTCATGTTCCACCACCTCAAGTTGGAAATTTTACAAACCCTCAGCATGCAATGCAAATAGCGCAGCCACACTCACATCAATCCCCACCGCCGTCAACTTCACAACAATTACCTAACGATGTTGTTTTTACAGATCTTACTAGCGGATTTTCACCTTTAGTTCCATCGCCAACTACGCACGCAAGCGTCCATTCTAGTGGGCCTTCGCTGACTGCAAGCTCTAGCGTACTCCTACCACACTCCGTACAACAATTACCTAACGATGTTGTTTTTACAGATCTTACTAGCGAATTTTCACCTTTAGTTCCAACAACTACTCTCGTAAGCGTCCCTCCTAATGTGCCTTCGCTGACTGCAACCCCTGTCGTACGCTACGTGGCATCGCCAATACCTACACGCCCCTCACAGAATAGGAGCCATTGTATTATTTTATAAGATACCAATTGTATAATTAACGCCATGTGCGACTTTTCCTGACGGAAAAGTGCACATGGCAAAAATAGGCACATAGCGCCAATACATTTTCAGCCTTAAGTGGCCTCTACAAATAACAGGGGGATTGCATCTGTTATATGAAGGGCGACGCCCTGGGAACCAGGGTGGGGGAAAAGCCATGAATTGTAGAAAAACAGGCCGGTAGCCCTGGTAAAGGCCCGTAGGGCCGAAATATGTATAGCCCAGGGTGCAGGAGCCCCGAAGGGGCGACTAAACCCTGGGTGGCCAGGCCGCAGGCCTGGCCAAAAAAACAAAATAATAGAGGCCTGTAAGGCCGACACATTAAGCGCACATGGCGTTAACTAATAAGGAGGAAAAATAAACATGTCAATTATACCATCTACAGCATCTACATCAAGTATGTCATCTATGTCAAGTATGTATATGTCATCTACATCAAGTATATCAAGTATACCATCATTATCCATAACAGCAGCAGTAACCCAGACTCTCAATTCCTCAAGTTCAACTGGAGGCTCTTCATCATCATCGAGATTTCTCACGCTGCCTAGCACAGGGTCCGTGAACAGCAGGGTTGCTTGGTCACAAAGTCCAACACTAAGTTCATCACTAAGTCCAACACTCAGTCCAAGACCAATTACATCATCTGATCCCGTAATGGATACACCACGCGGTATAACTCCCCCTGAAAGTTTTGTAATGGATATGCGTCGCTTTACAACAAATCTTTATAATCGCCTTTCTCCCCCATTTTTTACGCCCGGTCTCCCTTCTTTAGATGATTTCGTTGACCGTGTAAAAACCCTTGTAGAACTGAATGTAGACGCAAGAACAACAAGTATAGCGCTTAAAATAGCATATATCATAGCGGTAACAAAAGACATTTTTGCTCGCTATTACGAAATGCACCCTATTTCAGTTACTGTGCACCCTACAGACACAGTTACTGTGCGCCCTACAGACAATGACATACTTAGTGCAGCTGATAGATTATATACACAAAGATCAGATTGTAAAAAAACACTCCCTCCACGCAGGCCTAGTCCCTTGCCTCTGAAGTTGCCACCACGTCCACCAACTCGTAACCCAAATGCGATAAGAACTCTACGTGTAATACAAGGAAGTATGGACACATCAACAAATACAGCGCAGCCACCTCAATCTCCTCCAGTGACTACAAGTTCAACACAGCCAACTCTCACTTCATCTCCGTCTTCTGTAGCACTGCCGAATGCGGTATCATTACAAGACGAGGTATATGTTACAGATATGACTCACCTATCACCCACCCAAAACCAGCAATCCACCCAAAACCACCAAAGAGTCACTTCTGGCGGGCCTCCTGTGGATACAGACTCTGTCAACATCCGGACATCGCCAGCACCATCCCTTACTTATCTACAAGAACTCCCCGTTCAAGGGAGAAATTGTTGTATTATTTTATAAGCCTTATGAATACTCTAGAACAATATAAAGAACTTCTTACCTTATGCCAGTATTTTGTTACAACAAATACGGGCTCCATGGTATCCAATTACCTCGATACCACAACGTACGAGTTTTTTTCCAAGTGTGCTTCCAAGTATGCTTCCAAGTGTGCTTCTATGAACCCTATACTGCTTGCACCTACACCACAGCCGCCTACACCTATGAAAAAACCCCAGATGCAGCCATCACCATCACAACCACAGGCCCTTCCTAAAGCCGTGTCACAACCAAAACCTACTCCCCCGCCTCAACTAGTTACAGAAGCAGTTCCGGAACTTCCTTCGCCTTCTCCTATGCCTCCCGTGACATCACCACCTCATAGTTATTTGCCACGCCCTCTACCAGCACACATGCCACCAGTTTTTACTTCTATGAAAGAAACGATACAAAAAGTAGCGCCCCATCTGTCTCTCCACGATACACCTCCGGCCGATGCTCTTGCTACAGAAATAGCATCTCAATGGCGCCAGAGCTACCCGCAGGTCATCCTGCTTTCATTTCTCCCGTCCAACGCTTTTATTAAGAACTTGCATGAAGGTATTAACACACATCTTGTACAAACCGCACTCTCCTACCATCCTTCTATAGAAGATAGCTTGCAACTCACTCTACTTGCCCGCCATCACGCTATAAAGGCTATTATACTCATTCAGAATAACGCAGTAGCCCACAAAGTAAGTGATTTTATGACAAATGTGCTCCCCTATTGCTCCACGACATCATCTAGCACAGTACTCTCCCCATTGCAGCTACGTAGTACTTTATATCAAACACCTATTATTGATCTTTGCCTCACAGAGCCGGAAAAGTATGAACAGAAAGAAAAAGCTGCTCTTTGGAAATCGCTGAAACAAGTTCTCAATAGCTCGTAAGACCAAATTTCAAGCCTCCTCTGTCTCTGCAAGGAGCTCTCCCTGTAAAAAAAACTTCCCAAACCGTAGTCAATTTAAAGAACTTGTAACCAATCAGAACCGAGCCACGGTAGTGGCGGAATTCATTAGCCCCGCGTGCAGTGAAGGCCGCGGCGCTAGCGCGCGGGCCGAGCGGAACGTGGGGTTGGGAAACGGGTAAAAAAAACAGAGCTGCGGTAGCAGCGAAACACATATGCCACATACAAATGGGTTTCGCTGCTA
The DNA here is from genome assembly GCA_013287775.1 of Chlamydiota bacterium. Lineage (GTDB taxonomy): Bacteria > Chlamydiota > Chlamydiia > Chlamydiales > FEN-1388 > JABDDE01. Next base: position 5,591 of record JABDDE010000035.1, on the reverse strand, counting down.
CCGCAGCTCTCTGTTTATTTCATGCTCCACAACCCCACGTTCCTTCGATCGCACGCAATGCGTGCGCTCTTCAGTCACGCGGGGCTAATGAATTCCACCGCTGCCGCGGTGGGGTCCATATTGGTCACAACGTGGACCTTAGAAACACAGTCCAGACCTTTCCCACCAACACCTCAAGCCCCACACACGCCTCTAATCAAGTCTCCCTGCAGCTCTTCTCCTGTGGCTCTCCCTGTTAAAAAAACTACCCAAACCTTTCCCACCAACACCTCAAGCCCCACACACGCCTCTGACAAGCTCTCTCTGTAAGCTCTTCTCCTGTGGCTCTCCCTGTTAAAAAAACTACCCAAACCTTTCCCACCAACACCTCAAGCCCCACACACGCCTCTAATCAAGTCTCCCTGCAGCTCTTCTCCTGTGGCTCTCCCTGTTAAAAAAAACTCCCCAAACCTTTCCCACCTACACACACGGCTACCACAACCCTTCCCAACCCTCTCTGCCTCCCTGCCTCCCTGCCTCAAGTTATTGAGACCGGGTCGACATCCACAAAACGTTGCACGCTTGCCGGGAGTAGATCCTTGGCATCACAAGCAGCAATAGCCGTGCGAATGGGCTGTTGAGATGCCCCCCTCACAATACACACATACCGAAAAGTATCCTTGATTTTACTATGCCCTGCAGGCACTACAGGATGGCATATGTATTGTGGTGGCAGTAGCCGAGCAAGTGCCTGCGCATACCGATGCGCCGCTTCCCCAACAAAGCGCTCGACTTTTCCTGTAAATAAAATTTTTACTATACGACAGAATGGTGGGAAGCCAAAGGTCTTTCGTGTTTCGATTTCACTTGTGAAAAACGCCTCGTAATCCTGCGCTGCGGCCTGTCGAATGACAGGGTGCTCGGGGGTTGCAGTTTGAATAATAACCTCACCAGGAGAGGCGCCTCGTCCTGCTCGCCCGGCGACTTGGGTAATGAGCTGGAAGAGCTGTTCGGTTGCCCTAAAATCGGGAATATAAAAATGCGCATCGGCATTGAGCACACCTACAAGGGTGACCTCAGGGAAGTGCAGACCTTTAGCAATCATTTGTGTGCCTATAAGCACATCTGCCTTTCCTGATCGAAATTCTCTGAGCTGCATCTCAAGGCTGCCTTTATGTTTTGTAGTATCGGCATCAATACGCAGTGTTTCAATACCTGGAAATATGGCTGAGAGGACACTTTGTACTTTTTCTGTCCCCATGCCTTGATACTTGATGCTTGCTACTGCGCGGCAAAAAGGACACATAGTTGGAGGAGATATCGCTTTGCTGCAAAGGTGGCAAGAAGCAACCCCTGCTGCCTTGTGAAACGTAAGTTTTGCGGAGCAGTGCTCGCACATGAGTACTTGCCCACAAGAGGCGCAGGAAAGCTCTGTGTGAAAGCCGCGACGATTCAAAAATAGAATGCTTTGCTCGCCCACTTTTCTCCTGGCATCGATTTTCGTAAGGAGCGAGTCAGAAAAAATAGTATATCCTTTGGCCTTTTCAAATTCCCTTTTCATGTCGACAATATGCACACAAGGAAGCTTGGCTGCCGACCGCTCTTTAAGCGCTGACAGCGTGTATTTATCCAGGCGTGCATTATGATAACTTTCAATGGCCGGCGTAGCCGAACCAAGCAATGCCGTTGCGTGAGTCAGCTTAGCGCGCATAATAGCCACATCACGAGCTTGATAACAGGGGCTGCCATCGGTATGCTTGTAGCTGTGTTCATGCTCTTCATCCACAATAATGAGGCCAAGTGCTGGCATGGGGCTAAAAATTGCTGAGCGAGCTCCAATAACGATGCGACTTTTTCCCTCTCGAATCACTTCCCAGGCCTCTTTTCGCTCCCCATCACTTAATCGATGGTGGAGCACAGTCAAAGACTCATGAAATCGACAACGAAAACGCTCAATCGTCTGCTCGGTCAGTGAGATTTCGGGCACCAACATAATAACGTTTTTGCCGAGCTGCAGAGCCTTTGTAATTGCCTGAATGTAGATTTCGGTTTTCCCGCTTCCAGTCACGCCAAAAATAAGGTGCGTATGAAAACCACCTCGCTCTAAACTGTTATTTATTCTATCTAATGATTGTTGTTGTTCGTCTCTTAGGATTTTAGGTTTACTCATGAAGTATTCTTGGCCCTGAAGAGGAGAGCGATCGCTGCGAACGATATCGAAGGAGAGTAGTCCCTTATCAATGCAGCCTTTTACAGAAGATGGCAATACCTCAGCTTTTTCTAAGAGTTCTGTATGTAAAATGCCTTTTCGCACGCGGAGCATAACATCAAGGACAGCAGCCTGCTGCGGGGCAGAGTCGCGCAAAGTGACGACTTCTTTTCGAAGTACCTCACGGCTTACCTTGCGCATGATATAATACTGCTGCTTGGCCTGAGTATTTTTGCGAACTCCTGCGGGGAGCATGGTTTTCAAGACGCGGCCAAGCGGAGTCATATAATATTTCGCCATCCAGAGCGCAAGCTCCAAAAGATCGGCAGTAAGCACAATATCGGTAACTACGCGGTGAATCGGCAGGACTTTGGCAGCAGCGCTCACCTCTTTCACATCAATGACGATCCCACGCTGTATATGCCCTCTGAGTGGCACCTCGACTGCAACCCCTTTGTGCACCATCCCAAGAAGTGGTTCAGGGATGAGGTAATCGAGTGCTTTTTCTATAGATAGTTCTAAAATGACTGAAGCGTACATGGGTTATATTCTACTCTTCACTGAGGACACTCAGTGAAGAGTAGAATGAATATACACGATTCCGCAATAAACTGTAACTTTAAGCATACAACCTCTGTATTCTTTCGGTGCTGAGTACCATTTGATGGTCTGCTAATATGCGTGTAAAATTCATATGAGACTCCACCCCATCTTCGCTCACAGCCTGGCTTGCAGGCACATGTTCAAAACCTCTATTTTCAAAAAATTCCACCGCATCATCAGGCACTTCTACAAACAGCCCATCACGCCCGTGAGGAAGATCCCGGGCAAGATGCGCAATGAGCGCACTGGCAGCGCCTTGTACTCTCTGAGCTGGGCTTTGTACTCGTGGACCCATGTCTCGTACTCTTAGGGCCGAGCCTTGCTCTCTTTGAGCTACGCCTGGGCCTCTTCGAGCTGCAGCGAGTACTCTTCGCGCTTCATTTACTACTCGGGTTGGTCTGCGATTCGCACGTACACGAATATTATAAGGATGCGTGATAAGGTGGACAATTTTTACATATGTTTTGCGGCCAGAATTAGTTCGTGCGGTGATTCCCTCGGTTTTTACGAGAGCCATGGCCTGTATGTATTGCTCAGGGCTTGTATCCTTGCACACATATACTCCATTAAAAGCAGGCGCGCGCTCGGCAACTTTCCCGCTTCTACTGCGACTTGTATTCTGACTTTGGCTATCATTTGTTATCATCTCGTTTATCTGTCTCGCCCTCTCAGCACATCTTGTGAGGAGTAGCTTCCCTGACTGTGTTGCCTCAATATGTGCTTGATGCGTGGCAAGACTCTGCCACGATCTTGCTCGCAGTGCTACGTCATCGTATATATCTCGCGCATTTGCACGAAAGGATCCAACCTGCTGTATCGTAAAGCGCCGACCACCCCATATGAGGGCGACAACGCCTTTGACAGCGCATCCCCCAATAAACAAAAGTGTGGTGAGTGGGCTCGTCAGTATGGCAAGGGCAACATATCCCACCGCTTTTACTGTCTGAATGAGAAAGAGCTGCGCATCAACCCAGTCATAAACCCCATTTTGGAGACTGTCTTGCACACCCTCAACACCATCAATTATTTTATCTGCAAACCAGTAGCAAGGCTTAAGTAATCCATGCCCTGTCACACTCGTATCATACAATATAATGTTCATACAACCCTCCTTGTTCTTGTAACCTTGTTCTTGTAACCTTGTTCTTGTAACCTTGTTCTTGTAACCGTCTTCTTGTAACCGTCTTCTTGTAACCGTCAAATTTTCCTTTAAAAAAATCCTTTAAATAATGTTTCCTAAATATCACCACTTATGATATACTTACCTGATACATTATAAAAAATCGACCCAAAAAGTCAAATTCACGTCATGTACGCATTTTCCATTTGGAAAAAAGGGCATAACAGGACTGGCACAACATGGGGAGACCTGGCGGAACATGATAAGTCGTGTGCAATTTTCCGTCAGCAAATTCGCACATGGCCGGAAATCAAAAATAGATGTCATTTAAAGATATTATAGAACATCCTGGGCTTCTCAAAGCAATTGAAGAATCAGGATACACCACACCAACGCCTATTCAAAAACAGGCGATCCCAGAGATCATCAAAGGAAGCGATATACTTGCTTCGGCGAATACGGGAACGGGAAAAACAGCTGCTTTTATGCTGCCAACGCTTCACAGGCTGCTGCAGACACAGGGTAAACCCTCCAAAGGACCACGTGTGCTTGTTTTGGTACCCACACGCGAGCTTGCTATGCAGGTCTCTACGCAGGCTAAGAAATACAGTAAGTATACCACGCAATTCAAAACGGTGTGTATTTATGGAGGCGCGCCCTATCCTCTACAAATTAAAGAGTTATCAAGACCATATGATATTCTGGTAGCAACGCCAGGGCGCCTTATTGACCATCTCGAACGGGGTCGTATTCCATGCCAAGGCATTGAAATGCTCATTCTCGATGAGGCAGATCGTATGCTTGATATGGGATTTATTGATGCTGTACAGCAAATTGCTGCGGCAACACCCAAAGAGCGTCAAACACTCCTCTTTTCAGCAACGCTTAAGGGCAATATCATGCACCTTTCAAAAAGCCTGCTGAAAAAACCTGTGGAAATTGACATTGAATCAGAAGTGGTCAAGAATGACCTTATTGAAGAGCGTTTGCATTCTGTTGATAATATTGACCATAAATACCGCCTCTTGGAACACCTTCTTATTGACCCCACAATGAATCAAGTTATTATCTTTACCTCAACCAAAAACCATGCTGATGTCCTGAGCGATAGACTGGCTGAACTTGGCCATGCCGTCGCTGCCCTTCACGGCGATATGCACCAAAGACAGCGCACCCGCACTATTGCTGACCTTAGGAGTGGTAAAATAAAAATTTTAGTTGCTACAGATGTTGCTGCACGCGGCATTGATGTACAGAGCATTTCCCATGTCATCAACTTTGATCTTCCCAACAATGTGGAAGACTATGTGCACCGCATTGGCAGAACCGGCCGAGCAGGTAACAAAGGCGTTGCGATATCTTTTGCGCACCTCCAAGACCGCTCTCTTATCCGACGCATCGAGCAGTTTATGGGAAAAAGAATCACGCCGCACACCATTGCTGGCTTTGAGCCAAAAGCTTCGAGCAGTAGAGATAACAGCCGTGATTCGCGACCTCGAGGCCGCATGGGCGGAGGCCGCCCAGGGGGCCCAGGAGGCCGACCAGAAGGCCGATCCGGCCCAGGAGGTCGATCAGGCCCAGGAGGCTTTGGTGGTGCGAGAAGGTCGAGTTATGGCAGCAGCAAACCCCGTGCAGGTGGCTTTAGGTCACGGTAGTTAATGGGAACGTTATATGCACTTT
>JABDDE010000034.1 GCA_013287775.1 Chlamydiota bacterium | reverse complement strand
ATTGATGAATCCGTTGGCCGAGCGGACGCTCACCAAGCCGCTCGGCCCGGAATCGGAATAATTGATTGTTCCCTCGTTCTTCATGCCTCTCCGCGGCATGAAGAACGAGGGCATAGGTGTCGCTGCTACCGCAGCTCTGTTTTTATTTATGCTTCATAAACCCCACGTTCCCTCGGTCGCACGCAATGCGTGCTCTCTCGGTCACGCGGGGCTAGAGCTGCAATTTCGCCACTGCCGTGGCTCGGTTCTGATTGACCACCAATGCGCCAAAGTACCGCACACGCCTCTGACAAGCTCTCTCTGTAAGCCCTCTCCTGCAGCTCTCCCTGTAAAAAAAAGCCCCCGCAACTTGTAATTGCCAGAACCTTAAGATCCTGTGCTATCTCTCAAGCTCTCCTTACTTCTGGATTCATGTGGAGGCATTTTCCGGACTTGTGGGTAACAGCATGCAGTTTCCCAGTCGCTTTTTTTTCTACTGCCCAGAGTGCAATGAGGAGCCAGTAGAGCGCAAGACCCCCATCTGCCCAAGCATCTGGGCAATAAATTCGAGTTTTACTTTCAGATGCTCTGCTCTATTTGCCTGAGTCCATTGCGATGGTGGAAGCTCATACATGTGGTGATCGAGATAAGCTCTTTTCTGAATGTCGCTCTCGCAAGCGTTCACGGCTACATCTATTTCTTCCGGAGACTTATAAGGAATCAAACTTACTCGTAGTACCGCTTGTTCGGGTGTTTCAGTGCTTTTTCTTTGAATTTTCTGCCCTTTCAGGTAAGTGTCGATAGCATCAGGTGAGGGGCATCTTCGAATTTCTCGAAGCCGCTTTCTAGTAAGATCGATGCCACAGATATCTTCATAATAATTGCCCCAATCACTACGCTCTTTCGTCATACCCCAGTATTGCGATACAGGCATATGATCATAACACCACTTCCAAAAGAAATCGCGCATCTGCTGGCTGCCTCGTGGACCTACTTCTTGTGCAATACAGCTAATGATTGTAAATGGCGTATACTTCTCCTCAAAGCGCTTGCGTAGTGCTGGCGTATTATTTCCATATCGTCGGTACATGCGAGTTTGTGTAAACTGAATATCAGCATCACTGCGGGCAGCTAACTCAGTGCCCGGAATTGCAAGCTCCCGACCTATAAGACGCAAAAATCCGATATATTCATGAGGCTGCATACCTTCATCTTCAGCATCTCTGACACTCAGGTTGCGGGCATTGTTCTCACGAAGCGCATTCAGTTGACGATTGACTTCAGTTACAAAAGAAACAGGTGTCCCCAACACAATTTGTTGATACAGAAGAGCCGCATCGGCTCTATATCTGCCTGCACACATACCTACCGAGCCTATGAGCGTTGCTAAGAGGTTTTTTTTCTTCTTTTGTATTTCGGTTTCAGATTGCTGGGACCCAGGTTGGAGATGCCGTATATGCACAATGACATTGACAATAGTGTGTGTAATTTCATCCCACCACGCTCTTGCCTGCTCAGGATGGGTTGTTGGATTGGGTGCTCCAAAAAGAGGCGCCCTATTCAGTACATTCTGTATATAGGTTGTAAGGGCGCTGCGCGCAGTATCCCGGGTCATATTTGTGTCAGTAAGGTATGCTTGAAGCTCTTCAAAGGATATCTCATCAAAAAAGGCAGTAAGGCCCTCTCTGAAGGTGGTGTCAGCATTCACAGTAGATGGGAGTGCAGGAATAGTATCATCTAAACGTACATGATTATAATGGTCGGTAGATAAGCTGTAGCGCGCATTGTATCCAAATTCTGATATGCTGAGTGAATTAATAACATTGCGAATAGAATTAATAGGGACTTGTTCATCAGAGTCTGTGCCTGATTCAAGCACTCTTTGTGTGCGGGCAATGTAGGTTGTAAATTGACTTGCATTGGTAGTAGCTATCCGACTCAAGTGTGTAAACGCCTCGTGTCGCCTTTCGTTGACCAGTACCAGTTCTTCGGGAGATGCATGTTGCCGATCCGTTTCACACTTGGCTAAGAGCAATATGTATGTCATGCATTCTATTTCTTCGTGCGGTATACCTGATGGATATCTTTCTGTAAGAGTAGCAAGGGTATTTGGAGCAAGTATTTTGTAATCTAAAATATTCATCTGCCTAATTGTCGTCTCGAGCTCTTGAATCTGATGTAGGGCGCGTACTAGTATATATAAAGCACTATTTTGTATTGCTTCAATGCTTGTTTGTACGGGTCTATCTGCTATCTGAAGATTTTGAGTGATTATCTTGAGTTCTCGGTATTGCCATTCAAGTTTTGCGGCATAGGAGTTTCTGAGCAGGTCTCGGCCCTCTGGCGTGGTCGCTAACATGTGTCTCTGCTGTTCTATCATATTTCCAGCCAGAGATATACTCACAATATCATGAAGACACTGTGTTCGTGTTTCCATCTGATCAGCAGTAGTGGGCAGGTCATGCAATTGCTGTATACAGCGTAAGTACTTCATCTGATCGTGCACAGTATCGGGTATATCTGGAAAACTCTGATTAAGATTGAGTGTCTCTCTTAATGTTTGGCATGCATCAGCGCTCATGTGCATTGCGACCTCCTGCATAAGCAATATGAGCCTGTCATTCGGCTCATTAGCGTCTGCCAAGCTATCCCAATCGTAAAGAATCTGCACATATTTGGCTTGCATTTCCTGGTCTCTAAAGGCAGGGTAATTGGCTCTAAGATATTCCAGAAAGTCACTTCTGATTATTATTGCATGAGCAGTAGCGGATGCTAAGGTTTCACCAATTTCAACCAGAGAGCGGTTCCTTACTTGAGCATCTTGGTTTGTAAGTTCAGTGCAAGCGAGTTCCAGATCAGCTTCGTAGATATCCTTAAGCAGATTTTTTGCATTCGGATTCTTCTTACCGGAACCAACAAGATGGTAGGCAATCGCAAGATGATAATGACGAACACCCATACTATCGTGATAGCGTTTGATACTATTCACAATATCGGTATGCGCTGCAAGCGTCAAAGGTGTACATGGATCAGACAGGCGACAAGTCTCGCGCAAAGCTCCCATATCCGTACGAATAATGGGATATAGCTCCTCAACATTGGGAATACGCGTAGTAAAATCCGGAAGATAGGTTTGAAACTTCCGTAGTAGTGCTTCGCACTCAGTGGCACTACGATGGGTGGCTATATTTTGTAAGGCAAGGATTGTATCCACATCCAGCGTTACACGATTGCGCCTTGTGTTTACCCGTATTAATAGCGTGGCATATTGCAGCTCATATGTGTTGGTAATACCATTGAGTGGGGCGAGTAAGCTGGGATATAAAGTGGTAAGTTGTGTTTTAACAATAGCAAGATCCTCTGAGCTCATGTGAGCATCGATGTATGCAAGCTCCCAAATAATGGGTATGCGCTGTGTATCGTCTGATAGGGTACGCAGCTTCTCCAAGGCTATTTTGTATTTTATGAGAGCGCTGCCCGTGGTCCGATGATCTTCTGCTCTCAAAGCTTCTTGCATGATAGGAAATGCAGTTGCAACAGACACGGGCGGAGAGAACGTTTCGATGTTTCGGATGAGATGACAACAACGAGTGTGATGTTGATTTTGCTGCTCTACCGTTGGATTTTGGGTACGTTGAAACTTCGCGAGTTGTTTGCTTAACGCATCTCTATTCAGTTCATCTCTTACTAACCTGTTGATATCATTGATAAAAGGGCGAAGCGAGGTTTCTGCGTACTGAAATACTGAGTCAGAGAGTGTATCATAGCCCTCACGGCCCTCATGCCTGTCTTGAGCGGATAATCTGAACCAAGACAAGTGGTTATAGATATCATGCTGGTAGTCTTTTCTTTGAGATGCGGGTAAATCTTGTTGTCCCAAATGTACACAGTCCTGCTGTATTTCTTTGGTGCGTACATATGCTATCAGAAATCCAGTAAGGTTTTCGTCTGGCATTGAATATTGATTTTCCAAAAACCTGCGATCTGTGTCAGAAAGAGCAGTGCATACAGCGAATTGATCCATACGGACTGTCCTTTCTTCAAAAGCAACACGCATATCGAGAAAATCTATCAATTGTTGTTTGAGTGTAGAAGGCTCCAAACGCAAACGATAATTATCTGGGTGATTATAAACAGTGAGCAAATCTCTACATTTTTTGATGCTGAAAGCGTGGTGGTCATCCACTCCAACCATTTCCTGGAGGTGGAGGCGATACCAAAGGCTGTTGTAGTAGTCAATCCCAGGGGTCACTTGTGTCTTGGCCCCACATCTAGATCTTGTTTCTGCCAGCACAGAAATTGCTAAACCGTGATTAGGATCAAAGCGTAGCGTAAGCATAGCAGGTACATCCTGGTTTTTATAGGCTATTTCGAGCTGAAATAGTGGTCCCACTATCATTCTATAAAAAGCACTTTCCCGAAGCGAGGTTTGCAGAGATGCAGGCAATTCGGCTACTCTCTCAGGAGTGAGCGCTTCCCACCATGTTAGACTTGCAATTGATTCAACTTCCTTTAATTCTGAGAGGCAGTTATTTTTAAACCTTGTAATCACATCGTTCAATCCGTTTTGCAAAATCCTCATCTGCTCGATTTCATGCATGGCCGTCATCGCATCTTGCGTCTGGGCCAAGCTCTGAGTAATCATTGAGTGCTGCTCTGAAGTAAGCGGTGTAAGAATTGTGTCCATTTGCTGCACAACTGCTTGCCGATTTTGATTCTGCTGCCACTGTTGTATGAGTGGTTGTATGCGTGCTATAAGCTCACTGGTTGTGGCTGGAGCTACAGGTCGCGCAGGTCGTGGAAGTTGAGTTGTTTGTGTTTGCTCACTTTGTAGTGTTATATTAGCTACTTCCTGTATAACACGATCGCTTTGTTGTGGTTGTGTCTCTTGGTTTTGCTCGTCCTCAAGACTCGGACGTATTGATTGTGCCGAAGCTGGGAATTGTATAGTATTTGGTGTGTTATTTGACATAATAATAGTATGTGTAGTCATGTGTGAATTTTCATAACTGAAAATTGCACATGATTATGTGTTTTTTCGTTTTATTATAAACGACGGTATAAAAAAATACAATTTATAATAAATGTTTTAACAGCATCGCGTGTGTTGTGGAAGAGGCAACGGTCTCCTTGACAAATTGTTTGGAGAAATATACAATGTTATTTTTGCTTTTTTGAACAAACTATAAAATAAGGAAGAATGTATGGTATCGCCTGTGAATACAAGTAGTGCTGCCTCTGTTGCATCCACAACTAACAATGCAACACAAACTGGGCAAACAAACGGACAGGGAACGCTTACAGATGCTGTAAAAAATTTTGCTTTTAAGGCTGCTGTAGCTGGAGGTGCGACCTTAGCAGAACAAGGAGTATCTCGATTATTTTCTCAACAGAATGCAGACATAATTCGGCAGTCAGGCGTTGTACGAAATACAGTCACGCTGGCTGCCCAGGCTATGCAAAACAGTATGAACGCTTCTTCCAATACAAGTACAACGCCGAGCACAAGCGCTTCTTCCAACACGAATAAAACGCCGAGTACGAGCAATGTTGTCGTGGACATTGCTTTACAACTTGCATCTGCTACCACACAAATAGTTGTTAATGAGTGTAGTATAAATACGGGTGGACCATTTCACACGACTGATGGCAGGCCACTTCCGGATCCCAATCACGCACTTATACAGCGAGGCCATACTCCAAAGTTAGACCATATCGATACGCCAAAAGGCAGAGTTTACTTCTATAAATTCTATGGACAATGGGGACATAGTTGTGCGATACAAGTAGTAGAAGTTCCGCCAGGATTGGAAGAACTTCAAGGTTGGACATCCCACAATCATGAAGGCAAGCATGCATGGAGGGCAGCGCGTGGCTGCAAAGATGAGTTAGCGCAAGCGATGAACAACATCCCACCAAGCTCCCCAGACACTTCGAGTTCCTCCAGTACTTCTGGTTCTTCGAGCACTTCAAGCTCCCTAGACTCTTCGAGCTGCTCGAGCACTTCGAGCTCTTCCAGTTCTTCGAGCACTTCAAGCTCCCTAGATTCTTCGAGCTGCTCAAGCACTTCAAGTTCTTCTAGCTCCTCGAGTACTTCTAACACTTCGGATCCTTCTAGCTCCTCTGGTTCTTCCAGTTCCTCAAGCTCTTCAGATCCTTCAAGCTCTCAAAGTACTTCAGACCCTCAAAATGCCCCGAATGCTCCTAAAAATCCACCAAATGTAGAAGAAAAAGAAGAGGAACAGGATACACAAGCAACAACTCTCTCATTCACAGACATTTCAAGAATAGCAGTTGCTAGTAGAATACAAGGTGCCAGGGCAGATTTGAGGGCAGCACAGCGAATAGGACAAGGTGCCACTCAATTACAAACTCATATTGATCAGAATCCTACCAGTGGAGTGACAATGCAAGTTGGCGACACTACTGTCACGCTCACTCCGGAACAGACTCGACAACTTGCAAATGCTGCCAAGGTAGAGACTCTTAGGAAGGTTGGAGATGCCGCCCTCAAAAGGACTATTGCTAGAGTTGATGACGTAGCAGGGCCTGCCATTCGAGCAGCGGCTCAGATTGTGCAACAAGAAGCACAAATGGCACAAGTTGCATTAGGCTCTGGGCTTGGTTCTGCAACCGTTGATTTTACAGCTAATGTTATACAGGGACGTTATGATACTCTAGGCGATGCTGCTATGGCTGGGGCTGAAATGAGCGCACAAGTAGCAGTCAATACAGGAGCGCAATCACTTCAGAATATGGCATTTGAAGGCGGGAAGCAATTGTTAGATTTAGACGGACTGCCTGCTTTAGGTACCGTGATGTCAGTCTACAAGGTCGGAAATACAGTTTTAAAAGCGCAGTCTTTTGAAGAGGGAGCTAGAAACGTTGCAGATGTGAGCGCAAATATGGCTATTAACTATGCCTGTATGACCACACTACAGGCTGCTATTCCAGTTCCTTTCTTGGGAGCAGCATTAGGCGGTGTTCTTGGCAATCTTATAGTTCGTGCGAAAGACGCTGTGCTAGAAGAAATACGGCGCTAACAGTTCATGAAACGCATGATGCCGTTTGTTTCTTAACGCAAGCCCTTGGGCGTAACGAGGAGGCAATTTTTTGATTGCAAATGCCCTCGCGTCTTCTATATACTTTGGGGGTGATGATTTTTTTCGGTGGCCTGAAGGGCCATGACATGTATAACCTGGGGCAACGCCCTGGGTGAGGAGTGATTATGAGGTTTTTTAATACTGCAGGTCCCGTCAAGTTCGAAATCCATTATTGTCTGTCAATGCGTCTGGATATATCGCAAATCAAAAATCTCATTGATCAAAAATCCTATTTTGCTCTCTACGCACCTCGGCAATCGGGCAAAACGACCGCTATGAGTGCGCTCGTCGATCAGTTGAATCGAGAAGGGAAATACAAAGCCCTCTATGTGAATGTAGAATCAGCACAGGCGGCTCGAGGAAGATACCTGGAAGGGATTATGCTGATTGTAAGCTGCCTAAAGGCGGCCATTCAGCTTACCTTTGGGCCTGATGATCCCGCTCTCAAATTCTTCGAAGGTAAAAAACTCGTAGCGAGTGAAGCAACAGGCGATGAGCTACAAAATTTCCTTGCATATTGGGCGGAGCATTCAGAAAAACCAATCTTTTTATGCATTGATGAAATTGATGCACTCATTGGAGACACGCTGATCGCCGTGCTGCGACAGCTCCGAGCAGGGTATGCCGAGCGTCCCAAGCACTTTCCACAATCGCTCTGCCTTGTTGGGGTGCGCGATGTTCGTGATTACCGCATTTGGTCAGATGAAAACCAGCAATCTATCATCGGCGGCTCTGCATTTAATATTAAGACTGAGAGCCTAGTACTTCCCTCGTTTTCGCTTCAAGAAGTCCGAGAGCTCTATCAACAACATACAGAAGAAACTGGTCAACAGATTACAGAAGATGCTATCAACTATGTTTTTGAGCAGACACAAGGCCAGCCGTGGCTTGTCAATGCGATAGCGTATGAAGCCTGTTTCCGAGACGTCACTGACCGAACAAAGGTCATCGATGCAGCGGTGATGGAACGAGCGCGCAATCAGCTCATCATTCGCTGTGATACCCATATTGATGCCTTAATTGCCCGGCTGCATGAGCCTCGTGTATGCCGTGTGATCGATGCCATGATATCTGGCAGGGGAGGGACGCAAGATATTCCGGATGATGACTTGCAATATACAATCGACCTGGGATTACTTGTGCAACGAGATAACGCATTCCAGATCGCGAATCCTATCTATAAAGAAATCCTACCCCGCGCCATTGTTTCTCGGACGCTCAGCAATACTATTACGCAGCAACTGAGCTCATATCAGAATCCCGATGGTTCTTTGAATATGGATGCCCTCTTAGAGGCATTCAGGCAGTTTTTTCGCGAAAACTCCGCAATTTGGCTCGACAAATTTGATTACAAGGAATCAGGCCCACACCTTCTTATGATGGCTTTTTTACAGCGTGTGATCAACGGGGGAGGCAAAATCAACCGTGAGTATGCCCTTGGCACAGGTCGTGTGGATCTTCTCGTGATCTTTCGGGAGCAGCGCATCGTGATTGAACTAAAGATCGGCCATCATCCAAAGTATGTGCAGGACGGATTGCAGCAAACGGCAAAATACATGGACACGAGCAATGCCACGACAGGACACCTCGTGATTTTCGATCCGTCCAATACCTCGTGGGATGAGAAGATGTACCGCAGAGTAGAAGAAGTGCAGGGTAAGAAGATCACCATCTGGGGATGTTGATGGTTGTGGCTATGTCTATAATGAAATATGTTGGTTTGTTATACTCGTGTAAGGTATCTTTTTCAAAGGGGAGTGAGGGTATATGATATATGAAACGGGGTGGAAGGAAGATGAAACTGCTCTATACATCGATGCTTCTGATCGGAAATACGCAGCAAAGAATGGGAATTTAGCATGGCGCATCAATAATCCGGGATTAATTAGGCACCATAGCCCTGTCGCTAAAAAAAATGGCTCCATAGGTGTCTGGGGTAAATTTGCTATTTTTTCTAATGTGTTGCAAGGACATCAAGCACTAAAAGCATGGTTGTGTTCTAAGAAAATTTATCAGTCTGATTTACATACTCTGGCTGCATATTATCAACCAAAGCTATCAGAACAGTGTGCTCAAAATTTGGCATCAGCTATAGGAGTGCGTACGGAGACCAAGATAAAGGATTTATCACAAACTCAATTAGAATCTTTGATTGCTTCAATAGAAAAGTTATGTGGATTTGTCCACAGAGGTGATGAAGAATTTCTCCTGCTTCCTAAAATCGCTGCAAAAATTGAATGCCCTGGTAAAGAAGATCTCTACCTTGTTGGTAAGGATCTAACTTTAACGCATAGCGAAGCCATAGATTGGATTGTTTCACATCGCCTTGACGCTGTTATAGTCCACCGTCCAAGTGGAAGCACACATTTACGTTCCAGGCCACGTTATCGTATGCAGACATTAAAGTTAACTTGGGAACAACATTGTGAGATTGCAGGAGAAGTGACTACAGTGGCGCGTCTCGTTGGCGAAAAAACACCTGGACAATGTGTGTGGGGCTTTATTAATGGTATTAGAAATACAAAAGAAGAAGCGCTTAAATCATGTAGTTTAATTTCCGTCCACGCTGGTAACGAGGCGGTTATTTCGTTACGTAATGACCAGTTATTTCAAGGAATTAAAGAAACAGGTGTGTCAATTCTTTTAAAACTGGGTGTCGATACTCCGATTGTTACGCATGCTGTCCAATTTCTTCGCTATTTGCTTGCACTATCTGAGCAACAAGATAATTCTCCAGTTATTGTGTTTGCACATAGCCAAGGAGCTGCTATTGCTGAACATGCTTTGACTTCTTTATCTGATGACGAAAAAAAACAAATTCGAGTTTTTACATTTGGAGGTTGGTCATTTATTGCGCCTGATGCTGCACATCCAGAATCTCATAATTATGCGAGCATCGGTGATCTCATTCCTCGAGCTGGTTCCTATAATCTGCAGGATCTTGCAATCAGAAAATATGAAGGTCTTAAAAAAGGATTGACTGATGAGGAAATTATTAGACGCTTGGCTTTTGGAGACGCCCTTCAAGATTTAGATTTTTTAGATACCAGATTAATTGAAAAATATACCCAAGAACGGTGTAAATATTACCAGGCAGAATTTAAAAAAATTACTAATATAACTGTTGTTGAGTCAGGAAGTATGTGGGAACACTCTTTTAACAATGGCAGCTATCAAGCTTGTGTGCAAGCCGTCATTGAGAAATACCGCTCAAAAAAGATGCAGGCAAAACTAATTGAGAAAAAACCAGCAATTATCTCTGTAGTTTGAGAGAGGAGTTATGACACCACCTACTAACGAAGACGAAAGAAAAAAAACAAGAAATTTCCTAAGAATCGTAACAATTGTATATCTTTTATTATTTCCTTTTTTATTTATGTTTGCAGTAGCTAGTATCATGGTATTTGATAGTCCCAGCATATCGATACCAATAGGTTTGTTAAACATATTTATATACTTTTGGATGCCTTTGTCTATTCTGTTGGCTCTTTATCTTATGTGGTCCCGGTATTTGCAGAGTGATTATAAGACCAGCCGGCAATATAGCTGGCTACCTGTCTATGTTATAGGTGGTATCATAAGCTTATTTGCTGTAATGGATACTATTACCATTCTATTGCAAGGATAAAATGTTCCGATGGTTCTTTGAATATGGATGCCTCCTTAGAGGCATTCAGGCAATTTTTTGTAAAATATGCAATATGATTGTGTCAAATTTCACAAAAATAGCATCTTTTTGTGAATCTTAAATCATCTATGCGTTCATACAAGCAAATAAGAATATGATATAACGAGAAGATGCCCTGCATATTGCCTGAAGGGCAACCATAGGATACGGGATATACAACGTGTGTCGGCCTTTCAGGCCTCTATTATTTTGTTTTTTTGGCCAGGCCTTCGGCCTGGCCAACCCACCCAGGGCTTCGCCCTGGGCTATACATATTTCGGTCCTACGGACCTTAGAAAGGCCATTTAAGGCTGAAAATGTATAGGACCAGAACAGCCCATTTTTCTACTGCGCCGAGTGTAACGATGGCGCAGTAGATTGCAATAACGCACTGTTAACTAATTCATTATTTAAGACGGCTTGTAGCTCAAGATTTCCGGCTGTTCTACGGATCTCAGCCTCCATGGCGGGAAGCAAGAAACGATGCATCAGCTGAAAAGCAGCAAGATGTTTTGCACGGCTGCCATGCAATACCCGCGCTGCTGATAACGATGCTGCATACACTTCCCGGTACATCGCATTTTTCACACGAGCAAAGTTATTGCGTATTTTGAAAAACGATCTATATCTTGGAAGATTTTCTCTTAACTGTTTTTGAAGCCCTCTCAGCTGTTCTTCAAGCCTTGTTATCACGTCCTCTTGTTCGGTTGTTCGTGCATGTCCACTATGCCAGTCTTGTACCGAGCGTGTATGAATCTCTCTTTGAATCCTTGTAATCGTTTCTACTAAGGGAATACGCTGCATATCACAGCTGAGCTGGATACATTTTGACAGTATTCTTATGGAGTTGCCTGGCTGTGGTAGGTCTCTAAAGGCCTCTTTTGTTTTTGCAATGAGGTATTGTAGTGCCCCCGGCTCAACAAGCAGGCTCGGTGCTTGGCGGATAAGCGTGTTATGCAGAATCTCTAGGGTTTCTTCATCGCTGGTATTGGTAATATTGATGCGAGTAAAATGGCGATCAAAGGAAGTATTTGGAAGGATATGTTGGGCATAGTCGTTTTCGTTGGTCAGCCCTATCACATAGGGAAAGTTGCCTGCAGCGGGGCCGAGAAGTATTTTAAGATGCTCACACAGTGCTGGGTGACTTGTATCCGCTGCAAGGTGTATCTTGTCAAAGACAAGAATAAAGCGATCGCGATGGCGTCCCATGGCTTCGGAGATCTTGGCTAAAAGCCGAGCGGGTCCTCCAAACTGTTTGGTATTTTGACACAGATCCGCAGTGGCAATGTAAAATACGTGCTTGCCAGCAAGTTCTGGATAGACATTTTCATCGATTGCCGCCGCTAAGGCCTTGACAAGTTCGTTTTTCCCAATTCCTGATTTGCCCACAAGAAGAGGATGTGCATTAGTGGTTTTTGAGGCAATAAGTGTCTGGGCAATTTGATCTACATAGTGCTTTCTGCCATCTGTGAGGAGATGGGTGCCTTGTCGTACTTGCCGTACTTGTCTTGAGATGTTTTCTGCACGAGGGAGCATGCTCGGCATTGGCCTGCAGTAGGGATAGAGAAAACTCAGAACTGATAAAAAGAGCAGTGTGGCGCCGAGAATTAACATACTAGGCGCAATGCCAACAAGAGGCAACAGTGTGGAGGTGAGCACCGAAAAAAATGTGAGTAAATTCATGACCTTTTGTGCTTTTAGGTTAGCTTCAAACTCGTTTTCAGGAGGCCGTAGAAATTCATGAATACCGAATGTAGAGAGCAGACTCTCAATAATTGAAATGACAGAATCACAGATTGTAGATAGCAGTGCCTGAATTGTGCTGCTACCTTGTTTTTCACTCACTTGTAAGAAGTGACGAGCCTCCTCGAGCATCGCTACAGCGGCTGTAGCGGCATTTTCAGCGCTGGGATACTTTTCTTTTACTGCTGCTTGAAGCTGCTCAAGAGGAATACGCTCGACAATGCGCTGGCAGACAGCCAAAGGATCTTCATCCCAAGTTCCAGCAGCAATATCTGTGCAGAGTGTCTCTATAACCTGACGTAAATCTACAGCGGATACATTTTTAAGCGCAGCGGCTGTTTCACGAGCGGCCCAAAAACCTCGCCTCTTAAAGAGTGTAACAAGAGGATGTTGGCTCTCACGTGTCTGTGAGGTACTCTCGCTACTTATATTGCTTGATGTACTGCTTGACGCGCTACTTGACGTGCTATTTGACGTGCTGCTTGACGTGCTGCTTGGTGCAACATAAGGTGATGCAATAGATGATAAACTTACCATAAACGTGTGCTTAAATTTTAATGTCATGTGCCATTTTCCGTAAGGAAAATTTGCACATGACATTATCTGAGATTTAATGCCGATCCGGCCTTAAACCATTCAATTTGGTTAGCATTATATGAATGCGTTAATAAAATTTTTTCTTTTATGCTGTCTGCATGCGTTATTTCGAGTTCTAGTGGTTTTCCAGGGGCGAAAGTCTCGAGGCCATGGATAGCGAGGCGGTCATCTTCACGAATTTTATCGTAATCGGCACTATTTTGGAAAGTGAGAGCAAGCATACCCTGTTTTTTCAGGTTGGTCTCATGAATGCGAGCGAAGCTTTTGACGATAATTGCTTTTCCACCGAGGTAGCGCGGCTCCATGGCTGCATGTTCTCGAGAGGAGCCTTCGCCATAATTTTCATCGCCTATGGCCACCCAGTAGACTTTGCGTGCTTTATAGCATCGAGCAGTTGCTGCAAAGGATTCTATGGCATCGCTAAAGATGTTTTTGCCTTGCCCAACAACATCTCGAAAGGCATTGACAGCACCACTGAAGAGGTTGTCGGAGATATGATCTAAATGACCACGATAGCGAAGCCATTTGCCAGCAGGGGAGATATGGTCGGTTGTGCATTTACCCTGAATTTTGGCAAGGACAACGAGGTTGTCAAAATCGCCTATCTCAGGCTTGGCAAAGGGCTCTAGAAGCTGCAGGCGGTTGCTCTGAGGATCGATCTTGACCACAGCATCTGCCGCGTTGGCAGCAGGAGCTGAGTAGCCAACACCGCTTCCTATAAAGCCTTGGGTAGGTAGCTCTCTCCCTGTTGGGGGCTCGAGCATAACTTCTTGCCCTTTATCGTTGACAAGGGTATCTTTTAACGGATTAAAAGAGAGCCGTCCTACAAGTGAGAGGGCAACGACGATTTCAGGGCTTGCGACAAAAGAATGTGTGCCTGGGTTGGCATCATTGCGCCCAGAAAAATTTCTGTTATATGAAGTTAAAATAGTATTCTTTTCGCCAAAGGCAACATCTGATCGCTTCCATTGTCCAATACATGGCCCACACGCATTGGCAAGCACAAGACCACCAATTTCTTCAAGGGCAGCAAGCTGGCCATCTCGCTCGATGGTTGCTCGTATTTGTTCGGATCCTGGCGTTATGGTGAGCGGGCAACGAGCTCGTAGCCCCTTTTTTTTCGCTTGTATGGCAATGGACGCTGCTCGTTCGATATCTTCATAACTGGAATTGGTGCAGGAGCCAATGAGGGCAACCTTTATGGTATCTGGATACTCATGTGTCTGCACCGCCTGAGCAAGCTCAGAAATGCTCCAGCACTTGTCTGGTGAATAGGGGCCATTGACATGAGGCTCTAAATGATCTAAGTCGAGTTCAATAACCTGGTCGTAGTAGTATTCAGGATGGGCAGCGACTTCGGGATCTGCCATAAGATGTGCGGCGTGGGCCTCTGCAAGATCGGCTATTTGTTTTCTTCCCGTAGCTGTAAGATACTCTTTCATGCGATGATCGTAAGGGAAAATGGATGTGGTGGCGCCGACCTCTGCACCCATATTTGTGATGGTGCCCTTTCCTGTTGCCGAGATAGAGCTTGCCCCTGGACCAAAATATTCAATAATGTATCCGGTGCCTCCTTTAACAGTGAGGATGCCTGAGACCTTCAGTATAACATCCTTAGGTGCTGTCCAGCCTTGCAGTTTTCCTGTAAGCTTGACGCCAATGATTTTTGGCATTTTGAGCTCCCAAGGCATGGCAGCCATCACATCACACGCATCAGCTCCTCCCACTCCTATTGCCAGCATGCCAAGACCACCTGCATTGGGCGTATGTGAGTCGGTTCCGATCATAAGGCCACCTGGGAAGGCATAATTTTCGAGGAGCACCTGATGAATAATGCCTGCACCGGGCTTCCAAAAGCCAATACCATACTTGTTGGAAACAGAGGATAAAAAGTCGTATACTTCACGACTTTCTTGCTCCGATCGCGCAAGATCTTGTTTTGCCCCAACTTCCGCGAGGATGAGGTGATCGCAATGCACTGTGGTAGGTACGTGAACGCGCTCTCTTTTAGCCTGCATAAATTGCAACAGCGCCATTTGAGCGGTCGCATCTTGCATCGCTACGCGATCTGGCAAAAACTCCCCATAGTCATGCCCTCGCTTTAACAACACAGGCTTTACCATATGGGTGTAGAGGATCTTTTCTGTAAGCGTCAGAGGTTTTTCCCCAGCTACGTGGCGCACAGCTCGCATAGCTTGCTCGAGATGCGCATAGGCATGCTCGATCATGTCAAGATCAAAGAGCATATGACCTCAGGACCTTTCAAGTTTTTGGATTGGCGGAAAATCTATATCAGTATTGTTGATTTTGTTAAAATAATTACTAAAATTGTTGAGGGAAATGAGGAGTATGATGTCGCATATTTCTCGATCAGTCACACCTTGGGCTTTGAGGTCTTGGACTTCCTTGTCAGAAACAGCACCTCGTTTTTGGACGACTGATTTTACAAATTTGAGAATTTGATCATTTTTTTTGTTGTCAGCAGCGCCGCTGCGGGCCTTGAGAATATCGCTCTCTTGCAATCCTATACTTTTTGCAATAGCGGAGTGCGCTGACAGACAGTATTGACACTCATTTGCTTCAGCCATAGCCAGCGATATGTAGGACTTAATATCTTCAGGCAGGGACGACATAGCAGCACACTTTTGCATCTGCACGAAGGCAGCGAGCGCCTCCGGTGAATTAGCCATGGTAAGGAAAATGTTGGGAACATGTCCTATCCGGCTTATGAGGGTTGTGTAGAGTGACTTTACTAATCCTGTTGCCTCTTCTTGTTTTATGGTTGCGACACGACTCATATTGCTTGATACCTCCGATTTGGTTTTGAATATATTTTTGGAGTATGCAGATGAAGAGGATTTTTCGCAAACAAGAATTGGGACCGAGAGAAAGCTACAGAGAGAGCTAAGGTCTGGGGGAATTTTTTTCACAGGGAGAGCTGCAGGAGAGAGCTTACAGAGAGAGCTTGTCAGAGGCGTGTGGGGTGCTTGAGGTGATGGTGGGGAAGGTTTGGAGAAAAAGATTAGAGAGAACGCTCAGAGATTATTATGGGCTTATAAGAAGTACCAAAGAAGTCCAATAGTGGCAACTTAAGGAAAACGCATAACATATCATGCTTCTAGCTGATGTTATGCTAATACCCTTAGCCTGATGCGTATGCAGGCTTGGCGCCGCTTTGCGGCGCTGCAGCCTGGGTACTAGATTTACGAATGCTCTGAACTATTGAAAAATAATCCTGCAACAACAGCAGAGTATACCATCATAGCGACCGTAATCCAGTCTGAATTACTCTGTCGCTCATTATCCTCTGGTGCGTTTATATTCGCTGCCTGTAGATTTTCTACTTCAGCGTTTGCCTCTTGGTGATAACACCAGCTGCGTAATGCATTGTATATATTCATAATTACCTCCTAAAAAATTACTAAAAAATTATCAACTAAAAATATAGTTTTGTTATGTGCAATTTTCCAAAGGAAAATTTGTACATGACGTTATTCACGTCGTGTCGTCGAGACGGAGACGTTTTGTCCTTGAGTTCTCTGCATCGTCTTCTATAGACTGCAGACTAGCAGATGCACCAGATCTTTTGCCAGATACTTCACTTTGCTGGCTCGAAGAGACGTTGCTCAGCATAGGCTGCCCAGCTCTCCATCTATTAATAATGATTCCAATATTTGTTCGCTCAAAACCGATCTGATCCCGCTTTTCTTCAAGCAGGTGCTGTAAGTGGGCATTAGTATAGTATCGATAGCGATTAAAAATGGGGATCCCGGAATTTGAAGTATTTGCTGAAAGAGACAAGGTAGAGATAAATTGTGAAGTTAAAGAAGACGCTCTTGTTGAAATTTCATTATTTATTTGTGAGATTTCGTATTCAAGTGCTGTAATGGTTTGGCGGCATGAGCCTACTTCGCTGACATAGCAAGGGTCTGAATGAGGAGTTTCTTCAGTAAGCATAGCTGTTGTTACTGTAGAAGAACTACGGCAAATTGACATGGGTATAGACATAATTATTACCTTAATTATTACTGTTATGCTAAAAAAGCTATTACGAGCATAACAGAAATGATGGTATTTCTTCAATTGGAATTTTAGGAATTCTTTACAGCCGTAAAATCCAGTTGGAATTTACGGCCATAAGGCTACACCGTAACCCACTGCTGCCGCCTGCCTTGATACTCTGCATCATTTTCAGCGAGCCGGATTTCGTCATTCATGAGCCTCTGATAATGCCCAACGGTATCATTCGGGACAAAGGGCGTATTGGGTCTTGGCTTAGCAAGTTCACGCTCAATAGTTGCAATGACTTCGTCGGATGATCGGATAATAGCGCCGCGATCGGCAGCGACAGCAACATTGTTATTAAATCGCTCCCAAGTGGCACGGAAGCCGGTTTGATCACCAATAAAGCGACACCCCATTTGCAGCGCCTCTGCAGTACTCAGACCTCCTGGCTTGCCCACGAAGGCATGAGCAATATGCAACATTTCGGCTGTTTCTTCGCCGCTTGCTGTACCATGAATATCTAAGCGAACACGGCCGTTATCGCCAATGCGTCTCTTCAAAGCGTCCAGTGTATTACGATAGCTGGTATTGCTGCCACAGATACAGATGAGCCGAATCTTGCAGGGTGCGTTCTGCCACTCGGCAAGTATTTTGGGGATAGGGCTCTTTAGTCCTACACTACCGGAAGAAAATAAGAGAACCTGTTCATCTTCTGCAATTCCATACTTTGCGCGGATGCGCCGTGTCTCTACCGCTTTTTCTTCTGCAGACATGCGCATAAATCGAATGAAAGGCGCACGCAGTGCTGGTCCTGTGACCTCTACATGATCTTGCTGAAATGCTGCATCACGGTTAAGCGATTGTAGCATTTGCGGCGTAGCAGCAGGAATAGTAGTTTTAAAGTGCCTAGGAATGCGCTGCAGCCCGTCAAGGCCTGAAATATCATAATCAGTTGCAGTATGAATGATAGGAATACCCAGCTCCTCAGCAACTTCTGTTACTGACACAATGTATGCAGTATTATTCAGCATGATAAGGTCGGGTCTTTCTTTTAAAAATGCCCGACGGATGAGTCTTTTTTGCTCATTTTTACTTTCCTCCGTCAAGCTGCCTCCAAGGCCACGCATCCATGCCCAGATGTTACAAAGATCATGCTGCATAAGCCAGTTATGCACTACTTCAATATTGAGACCAGAGAATATTTTTGCAAAGGGATCGATCGGCAAGAGTGTTTCACCCGTCAGATTTATCGAGCGTACATGATAGCGATGCTCAGGCGCCTGCTGCGTATACTGAATGAGAGCATTTGCTGCAGAAAAATGACCACCTCCTGCACCAACAGGGAGAAATAACACTGACTTTGTACTTAGGCGACGATTTGCTTCAGTAAGAGCAGGGGGATTAAGAGGGGCTGCAGAGAATAATTGTTTTTTAAAATTATTCGGCAGCTTCCATTGAGCGAAACCTCTAGCTCTCCGAGGTCTATCAGCGCTATTGGCCCTATCTGTACTATCCGTATTATCGGTATTATCACCATAGAGGCAACTGCAGGTAGCGTGCCCACAGGTATGGCTTGCACCCCTTTGAAAGCGGACGAATATATCATTAATCTTGCGCCAGGTGGCAACAGAGCTGCCATACTGCGCGGCAAAATGAGTAGCCGACAGTGCATGCACCTCTTCGTTATCTAGCATGGCTCCATAATGCGAGTAGAGGGCCATACATCTATTCATGAGCCGTTCAAGTCTTTGGCTCGCTTCGGTATTATTTTCTAACTGCTGCTGTACTTCTCGGGTTTCCAGCATCTCAAGAAGGCGATTTTGATGTTGATTATAGATGCCTAAAAAGCGCTCGTGAGAATGGTGTAGGGCTATTTTTTTGAAAATGGCATCACCTGAGCCAAGAGATTGCCCGACTTCTTGAAAGAATAGCTGCTCAAGGCGAGTAAGCTTTGTAGGATCAACATGGCGCACTATCTGTACGCAGAGCTCACCAAAGTGTGCTTCATTATTTGCAGCCAATGCTTGATGGGCTCTAGTAAACAATGGTCCGACCTCAGCAACACCCCGAAGAGATTCGTGCTGCTGCAACCTTGTAAGCCAGTTTTTCGTGTGAAGACGCAAAAAGAGATCGTAAACATAGTTATGTAATTTTTCAATAGATTTAGATGTTCTAAATTCTTCAAATGCATCTTTGAGCTCACATTTTTGTTCAGTGGTTACAAAGTCACGCCATTCTGCTTCTTGACTATTGAGCTCGCTGAGCAGTACGAGCGTATGAATGTAGCGAAAAGCCTGCAGGTGCCCTTGAGTGAGGGCGAGTCCGAGGATTTCTGTATGGTTATTTGCACTTGTTAGATTGCCGACGAGCTCTGTCAAAATGCGCTCTATAGGCTCTTTGTTACCATCATGATGGGCCTTTTGAATAGCAATCACATCATTTGTTGTGAGTAGCTCCTTATGTTTCAAGGTTGTGAGAATTCGTGAGAGCTCTTGGCTTTCAAGTGCTTTTTTATTACTGAAGAGTGAGGAAATGGCGTGTTTAATAAAAGCAACAATTTTGGTAATAATAGCAATAATAGGGGAGATACAGGTATCGAAAATAGCCTTGAGAAATGCTTGCAAAGGGTTAGTTGTCACCTGCCGTGCAGCCGTACGAATATGTTCAGGCAAGCGTATTGATGCCGTATCAAGGCGTGCTGCATTTGTTCGAATATCGGAAAAAGAAGGTGAGGCTTCGTCTGCAAGAGATGCGTCCTCATCAGGTGGTGGGCCCATTTTCTGAAAGAGAGTGGCTACATGGGCCTCTACTGTGGCCAGAGTAATTGGACTTCGCGGAGGGGCGACAGGTATCCCTTGTGATGCTCTGACGGTGCTTTCAAGTACTAGTGAGGTCATATCCTATTTTCCTAAATTATATTATTAGCACGCTCAAGAGAAAGTTCTGCTTCCTCAAGGCGGCCGAGTTTTTTTAAACAAACACACGCCATATACTCTGGCGTGGGATTCGCTACATTAATAATTGAAGCAGTCCCTAACACAAGGAGCGCTCTTTCATAGTGTTCAAGATGCATATAGAGCATTCCAAGTAGTATCCAAAACCTGTCATGAGTAGGCCTGAGAAAGGTAAGCAGTTGTGCATAGGGGAGAGCCTCTTTCATTTGCGCTTGCTGTATGTGTGCATCAGTGAGGTGTTGTATTTCATGAATGAGCTCGTCGGGACACTCATGAGCACTCATGTTCTCTTCGAAAATTGCAAGCATTTCTTTTTCTGTTTTTGCCTTCTCAAGTTGCTTGAGGAGGATTTCTATGTGTTTGTCCATTTTTGTTTTCTATAAATACTATCGTCATTTTGCATAAATTTCGCATTAAGATTGTTAAAAGCCACGCCATGTGCGACTTTTCCTTCCGGAAAAGTGCACATGGCGAAAATAGCGCACATAGCGTCAATACGTTTAAAAGCCGGTATTGTAAACGGTTTTCGTACTTTCTGACAAGAGATTCACACGATTTTG
>JABDDE010000033.1:19244-20799 GCA_013287775.1 Chlamydiota bacterium | reverse complement strand
CTCGCTTGCAAAAGTTGTGGAAACGATTGGCTCGTTTTCTATCTTTGGAGCGGCTTCAGGAACTATTACAGGGGCAGTACAATACATTACTAATGTAGGTATGCGCTTGGGTATTATTGGTACAGTACTTGAAATTGCAGATCTGGCTCGACAAGTATACCTCAATAGCCTTACATGGGCATTGACGATAAAACTTGCGGCTAGCGTGTTAAAAGTGGCTGACATGTTGTTGATCACAGTATATCCTCTTAAAATTATTTCTTGCCTTGTTGGGTTTGTGAGCTTTTTTATTGACGAATATGGGGAAAAAAAGATGAAACGTATCTGGGATGAGCAGAGAAAGATTCATGAACAACTAGGTCGTCCCCTAGTGACGGATGCTACGTTCCAAGCGGCCTTACTGGCAGTAAACCCACCACTCCCAGTTATATATCCTGCGCCGCCTCAACAATTTTTGGGCATGAACGTATTTTTGCAAAGGGATGGTCGGATAGCATGATTGGTAATAAGCATCTCAGACAAACCCCCGCACTCTTTCTGCATGAATGGTTGGCCGTCACAGGAATGTGTGTGGGCTTGTTGCTTCTCACACTCTCAACGGTTCACATGAAATCAAAATCAGCTCTGAGGGATACCTCAGAGCTGCATGTTTTTGTGACGGGTGAAGTTGAGGCATGCACGCAAATGACGCTTCCTCACGGCGCAAATGTTGCCGATATTCTGGCCCACATACATCTCACAGCCCATGCAGCAGTTGAAAAGCTGGCTTTGCATACGAGCCTCAAAAATAACCAAATCGTCGTCATACCGAAACAAAATGCTGTGTCGGTATATGTGCAAGGTGCTGTGCAAAAAGAGGGCGTTGTAACGCTTCCGCAAGGTGCTACATTTAAAGAGCTTAAAGAGAAGCTCGTATTTTCCCCAGAAGCTAATGTGGGGGCTTTTCAGCGAAAGAGACGCAAATTGAAAGATGGGGAAGTAATTAATATCCCTTGCAGAAAAGTGTGTGATATGCTACGCTAGTTGCTTTAACTAAAGAGATTGTATGACAGCAGAAAAAAATGCCCCACAAGCCGCGATTAGATTGCTCGGCAAAAAATGTGGGATGACACAAGTATTTGATGAGCAGGGATCGCTTGTTCCATGTACCCTGATCCATGCAGCGCCGAATGTAATCACGCAAGTGAAAAACAAAGAAACGGATGGCTATGAAGCTATACAACTTGCCTTCGATGAAATTTGCGCACCTGATGCACGCACTATTGAAAAACGAGTAACCAAGCCGCTCCGTGGTCATTTTGCAAAAGCAAATGTTACGCCTCGTCGCTTTCTGAGAGAATCAAGAGTGACCGATACAAGCAGCTTCGCAGTGGGGAATACCATAGGTGTCACCCTGTTTAGTGCAGGCATGTATGTCGATATCGAAGGGGTATCAAAGGGAAAAGGATATCAGGGCGTTATGAAACTGCATAACTTTAGAGGTGGTCCTGCCTCCCATGGTTCTGGTTTTCATCGTCATGCTGGTTCTACAGGTATGAGATCATCTCCAGGAAGA
>JABDDE010000033.1:0-19234 GCA_013287775.1 Chlamydiota bacterium | reverse complement strand
CTGGTGGTCCACGTCCGAGCCATATGGGTGATGATAACATGACAGTGCAAAATATCCGAGTGGTTGCGGTGGATACGGAAAAAAATCTGCTTATGGTTGCAGGAGCCGTTCCTGGGGCGAAGGGAAGCCTTGTTATGGTACGCGCAGCACAGAAAAAACAGAAGGCCTAGAGTGATATGTTAAAAGTAGTTAATCTTAAAGGTGAAACGGTAGGATCTTGCGAAGTAGCAGAGTGGCTTGAGTCAGCAACCGTTAATTCCCAACTTGTAAAGGACTATGTGGTGGCACTCAGAGCAAATGCTCGTCAGTGGTCTGCCAATACGAAAGGTCGATCCGAAGTGAATCATTCGACCAAGAAACCCCATCCACAAAAAGGGCAAGGGCGATCACGTCAGGGATCTCTTGCTGCACCGCAGTATAAAGGCGGCGGCCGTGTATTTGGCCCAAAACCTAAGTTCGACCAACATATTCGACTGAATCAAAAAGAGCGACAAGCCGTTATTCGCGCACTTCTGGGTGAAAAAATTCGAAGCGGTCATTTGGTTGTTTTAAATGACCAGCGCATGGAAACACCAAAAACAAAAGTTGTAAATGATTTTTTTAATGTCATCGGTGCTGGCCGCCGTACGTTGATTGTAGGTTCTGCGCCTCAGTTGCATATCACAGAAGAGGGTGGCGAGATAGTGTCTATGGTTCAGGAGGATGCAACGTACAAAAACTTAGAAGCAAGTATAAGAAATATTCCTGATGCGACGTTTCGTCTTGTACAAAATATCAGTGGATATGATATTCTTCTTGCCAACGATGTGGTTGTAGTTGATCGTGCTCTCGAAGAATTACAAAAATGGCTAGCAAAACGGGAACATCTCGTACAAACTACATAAGGAATAAACTATGCGTGCAAATCCATACCAAATTATTAAAGGGCGATATATTACAGAGAAGGCTACCGTGCTTGAGAATCTCAAAAAAGCGGATAGCAATCCTTCTCTGAAGCGCTGCGAAAGTCCTAAATATGTGTTTTTAGTTGATCCTGCAGCCAATAAGCACGAAATCAAGACTGCTCTTGAAGAGATATATGCAAAGCAGAACATTACTGTTACTGCAGTAAATACGATTTTGGTAAAGCCGAAACGTTATAACCGTCGAGGCAACCTCAGGCCAGGGCGGGATATCCTTGTGAAAAAAGCATATATCACGTTGCAGAAAGATGATGAAATAAAGGATTAAGATTTATGTTAAAACATTTTCGTCCGATAACTCCAGGTACAAGGCGGCTAGTTCTTTCCATGAACGAGCAGCTTACCAGAAAAGAGGGCTCACGTGCTACAGTGGAGCCGACCAAGTCGCTTCTTGCTCCGAAAAAAAGCACTGGTGGTAGAAATAATAATGGTCGTGTGACCTGTAGGCATCGCGGTGGTGGTCACAAAAAGCAATATAGAATTGTTGATTTCAAACGTGATAAGCTCGATGTGCCAGCGACGGTTGCAGCTGTTGAATATGATCCTAATCGCAGCGCCTTTATTGCGCTCTTGAATTACAAAGATGGGGAAAAGCGCTATATCATTGCACCAAGTGATGTCAAAAAAGGAGATGTTGTGGTGTCGAGTGATGAGAATCCTCACTTTTCTTCTGGCTGTACAACAAAGCTTAAATTGATGCCAATCGGTTCGGTGATCCATAATATTGAGCTTGTGGCAGGCAAAGGGGCAAAAATGGCTCGTTCAGCTGGGCTCTCAGCACAGTTGATGGGGCGAAGTGATGGCAAAGCAACGCTCAAGCTTCCTTCAGGGGAGATGCGTGTTGTTGATGAGAATTGTCGAGCAACATTCGGTGTGGTATCCAATGCAGAACATGCTGTTCGTGTTGAAGGAAAGGCCGGAAGAAAGCGATGGCAGGGGATACGACCAACAGTTCGTGGTACGGCTATGAACCCAGTCGATCACCCACACGGTGGTGGTGAAGGAAAGCACAATGGCTACATTCCACAAACACCTTGGGCGATGCAGACGAAGGGGTATCGTACGCGTGCAAAACGCAAGGTTTCAAACCGCTTTATTGTTAAGGATAGAAGGGATTAATCATGGCAAGATCATTAAAGAAAGGACCATTTGTAGATCATCATTTACAAAGAAAAGTCGACAATCTGAATGCAAAAAGAGAAAAGAAAACTATTAAGACATGGTCTCGACGATCGACGGTTGTTCCTGAGATGATTGGGCATACATTCGATGTGCATAATGGGCGAAAATTCATTCCCGTCTTTATCACAGAGAATATGGTAGGGCATAAACTGGGTGAATTTGCACCAACAAGAACATTTAAAGGACATCCATTAAAGAAGGCAGCAGCAACGACCCCAGGAGCGGCATAACATTTGATTATTAGAGAAGGCTACAGCTTGTGTTCCCGCAGCCGCCCGCCGCGGTAGCGGCGGTCAGTGGTTAGCCCCGCGTGAAACGCGGCAGTGCGCATAGCGCCCCGCCTGCGTGGAACGTGGGGAGCCTGCACGGAACGTGGGGTTACAGATAAAAGGTTAAGATATGGAAAAATTTCAAGCAGTGACAAAATATGTGCGTATAAGTCCGAGAAAAGCGCGGCTCGCAGCAGATTTAGTTCGTGGCATGCCTGTGGATCAGGCACATTTGCAACTACAAAACTCAGGACTCAAAGGTGGGCGGCTTCTTATAAAGACATTGAAGAGCGCGGTAGCAAATGCAGAGCTTAGATCGAATACGAGTGCAGCAAAGTTACGAGTACATGAAATACGTGTTGATGAAGGCCCACGTCTGAAGCGTGCAAAGCCGCGAAGTAAAGGGATGCGTCATCCTATTTTAAAAAGGATGAGCCATTTTACTGTGGTAGTGGGCGAAGGGGAGAACAAATAATGGGACAGAAGACGAATCCAATAGGGTTTAGATTAGCGCTGAACAAAAAATGGCGATCAAAGTGGTTTGCTAATAAGCAGGGTTTTTCATCACTCTTGATTGAAGATAAGCATATTCGTGATGCGCTGATGAAAAAGAGTTGTTGCCAAGGGACATCCGAAATTACAATTCGACGGATGGCTGACAAGATCGAGATTACCATTCATACAGCAAAACCTGGGTTAGTTATTGGGAAAAAAGGATCTGAGATTGATGTACTTCGTGCGGAGCTTTCAAAGCTTACCGGAAAAGAAGTTTGGATTGAAGTTGAAGAAATTAAGAGACCAGACCTCGACGCTAAAATTGTTGCCGATGGCATTGCCAGGCAGCTTGAGAGGCGTATTCCTTTTAGGCGAGCGATGAAAAAAGCTATGCAAAGTGTGCTCGAAGCTGGAGCTATGGGTGTGCGGGTGCAAATTTCTGGACGGATTGGTGGTGCAGAAATTGCGAGACGAGAATGGTACAAAGATGGTATCATACCCCTGCAGACACTCAGAAATGACATTGATTTTGCCTTCGGACGTGCAGAGACCACCTATGGATCGATTGGAGTGAAAGTTTGGGTGAATCGCGGAGAGTATGGCGTCGTGGCCAAAAAACCAAGGGCCGAAGGGACAGGACAGAAATAGTGTAGTGTCATGTACGAATTTTCCTTCGGAAAATTGCACATGACAAAAATGGACCATGCGCAATATGGAAAAAAACGAGATTGCGACCAGATTGCGATAAATTCGCGCCGCGGAAGCGGTGCATGATGCTAGCCCCGTGTGGAGCTGGAGGCGTGCGCATTAGCGCACAGTCTGGCGGCAGCGTGGGGAAACGGGATTGTAATAGATTCGCGCCGCGGTAGCGGCGCATGGTGTTAGCCCCGCGTGAAGCGCGGGCGTGCGCCTTGCGCGCGGCCCGGCGGAACGTGGGGTAATATGACATTAATGCCAAAGAAAACAAAGCATCGCAAGATGCATAAAGGAGCTCGTCCAGGACTTGCGAAGGCAGCGCAGTTTGTTGATTTCGGTGAATATGGAATGCAGGTACTTGATAGAGGCTGGATAACTAGCCAGCAGATCGAAGCGTGCCGCGTGGCGATTACTCGCCATTTTTCACGACGAGGCAAAGTATGGATTCGGATTTTTCCTGATAAACCTGTATCAAAAAAACCAGCTGAAACGCGAATGGGTAAAGGTAAAGGAAACGTCGATCATTGGGTTGCAGTGGTAAGACCCGGACGTATGTTATTTGAAGTGGGTAATGTACCAAAAGAAGTCGCACAAGATGCACTCAGACGGGCAGCGGCAAAATTGGGATTACGAACACGTTTTGTTGAACGTGTAGAGAGGGTATAGTATGGCAGATATTAAGGAATTACGGGCAGAGTCTGTAGAAGGACTCATCGTTCGCGAAGCCGATAAGCAATCAGAGCTTTTTGAGATGAAATACAAGATGCGTACGCATGATAAGAAGGTTCGCCCTCATATGATACGACAGCTGAAGCAAGAAATTGCGCAAATTAAGACCATTGTAACAGAAAAAACTGGAGGCAAATAGTCATGCAATTAGAACCTACAGAGCGAGGACAGCGCAAAACACGAAAAGGCGTGGTGGTTTCGAATAAGATGCTAAACACGGTGATTGTGAAGGTTGAACGAAAGCTTCGTCATCCACAGTACGGTAAGGTTATTATTCGAGCAAAGAAATACTATGCTCATAATACATGGGGAGCTCTACAAGAGGGTGATGTCGTTGAAATTATGGAAACAAAGCCGATTTCCAAGTTGAAACGATGGCGAGTAGTAGATCGTGTACAAACAGCGGCTGAGCCAGCTGCACAAATGGCATAACAGAATAATCGCGCCGCGGTAGCGGCGCATGGTGTTGGCTCCGCGTAGAACGTGGGGAATTTTGAGGGGATTATGATTCAACAAGAGACGCTCTTGAAAGTGGCTGATAACACTGGGGCGAAGCGGGTAAAGTGTTTTAAAGTACTCGGTGGCTCTAAAAGGCGATATGCAGGTGTAGGCGATGTTTTTATCGGTAGCGTGCGTGAAGCAGAGCCAGACGGTACAGTGAAAAAAGGCGAAGTCGTACGATGTGTGATTGTGCGCACAACGCGCTATATTCGACGCAGGGACGGATACATTCGTTTTGACAGCAATAGCTGTGTGATTATCGATGATAAGGGCAATCCTCGCGGTACGCGTATTTTTGGGCCTGTTGCCCGTGAAATCCGTGATAAATATGCGAAAATTTGTTCCTTAGCACCAGAGGTGATTTAACATGACAAGAAAAAGTTCAACAGGAAGAATTCCGACGAGAGTATTGCTCAGCACACGAGAGCGTTCAATTGAGAATAAAAAAATTCGCAAAGGCGATAATGTGGTGTGTACTACGGGTAATGATAAAGGAAAGACTGGAAAGGTGCTGTCCCGTTTTGTGGACAGAGACCATATAAGGTACCGTAATGAATACGTTGTGGTACAAGGCTTGAATCTGAGAAAGAAAGCTGTCAAGGCAAGCGAAGCGAACAAGAAAGGTGGTTTTGTGGATATAGAAGCTCCTATTCACATCTCCAATGTCCGTTTATGCGATGAGAGTGGAAAACCTATTCGATTAAAATGCACCTATAATAAAGAAACTAGCAATAGAGAATTGTATTATATGAAAGGGGCTGAACGGGTGATGTATAGAAGCATCAAGGCCGCTGTGAGCTGAGAGGAGAAGATATGAATACATTGAAAGAGCGATATGCCAATACTATTAAGAAAGCCCTGCAAGAAAAGTTTCAGTATGCAAATTGCATGATGATACCTATTTTAAAAAAAATAGTTATTAGTATGGGCTGTGCTGAAGCAGCTAAAGATAAAAATGCTTTTCAGAATCATATTAATGAGCTCACCCTTTTATCGGGGCAAAAGCCCATTGTGACGAAATCAAAGAAGGCAATTTCAAACTTTAAGCTTCGACAAGACCAGTCAATTGGGTTAAAAGTGACACTCAGAGGACAGCGCATGTATGATTTTATGGAGCGCTTTTGTGCCATTTCCTCTCCTCGTATTCGTGACTTTAGAGGCTTCAATACGAAAGGTGATGGGTGTGGTAATTATTCGCTGGGCCTTGAAGACCAACAGATTTTTCCTGAGTTAAACTTAGACTTAGTAAAGCGTGCTCAGGGTATGAATATAACTTTTGTGACCTCTGCAACCAATGATGAAGAGTGTGTTGAGCTTCTTCGATTAATGGGGCTTCCTTTTAAAGAGTTGCAGGTTGTGGTTGCTAATTAAATGATTAAAGGACTATAAACATGTGTGTTCACGATCAGCTTGCTGATTTTCTTACACGAATTCGAAATGCTTCACAGGCAGGACATCGACATGTCGATGTGCGCTGGAGTGTTTTGCATCAAAATATTGCTCAAGTGATGAAAGATCATCATTTCGTTGAGCACTACCTTGTGAAACATGAGGGTGGTATTGGTACGCTCCGTATCTATCTCCGATATACTGACGAAAGACATCCTTTGATTCGAGGAATCCGAAAGATTTCAAATCCAGGTAGACGGGTATATGTTGGCACGAGTAAAATACCTCAAGTATTTAATGGTTTGGGAATTCCCATTCTTTCTACATCGCAAGGTGTGATAGATGGGCAAGAAGCTCGAAAGCGTAATGTTGGCGGCGAGCTTCTCTGTTATGTGTGGTGAGGGATGAAAAATGTCACGTAAAGGAAGACAACCTATAGTGCTCCCAAAGGGCGTAGAAGTGAAACTACAGGGGCAATCGATAACGGTAAAAGGGCCTAAAGGAACACTTTCTCAGGCACTTATTTCCGGTGTGTCTATTCAGGTTGAACCTGGACAGGTGCTGGTGAATGTGGAAAACGAGTCACGTGAGATGAGTAAGTTTCATGGACTCTATCGTGCGTTAGTCAATAACATGGTTGTTGGCACAACGACTGGCTTTGAAAAGAAACTTGAGATGCAGGGTGTGGGATATCGCGCTGCAGTACAGGGGAATTTATTGGATCTACAGCTTGGGTTTTCCCATCCTACAAAGCTTCCTATCCCTAAAGAAATCGCTGTTAAAGTAGATAAAAACACTTTGATTAGTATTACAGGTATTTGTAAACAGACCGTAGGTCAGTTTGCGGCACAAGTTCGAGCGATGCGCCCTCCAGAGCCATATCAGGGCAAGGGAATTCGTTACGATGGTGAGTATGTGCGCAGAAAAGCTGGAAAAGCGGCTAAAACTGCGAAATAAGGTTGGAAATTAATTATGCAAACGAGTCTTATAAAACAACAAGTTACCAGAAAACGAAGAGCAATGCGTGTTCGCTCAGCAATAACTGGCAGTGTCCAAAAGCCACGTATGTGCGTTGTGAAGAGTAATAAGCATATACAAGTGCAGCTTATCGATGATGAAAATGGACGCACATTAGCAAGTATTTCGACCCAATCAAAAGAGTTGAAAAAGGGCGAGTGCTGCAAGAGAAATAAAGCATCCGCAAAAATACTTGGTGAGAAAATTGCAGGACAGGCAAAAAATTTAGGCATTGAACGTGTGGTCTTTGATAGAGGCCCATTTAAATATCATGGAATATTAGCCGAACTTGCTGACGCAGCGCGCGCAGGCGGGTTACAATTTTAGTGGGGAAAAAAATGACCAATCAAGAAACTAATGCCATGCAGCAAAATGAACAGGTACCAACACAAGAGACTAATCTTGAATCTGCTCAGGCAAAACAAACTGAAGGACGACCTGAAGCTGGAAAGGGTAGGGATGCGCATAGAAAGCAGGGACGACAAAGGGGTGATAGGCGAGAAAAGGGGCGGCGAGAAGAAGGCCAGAGTGAATTAAAAGAGAAAGTACTTTTCATTAATCGCTGTTCCAAGTCAGTGACAGGTGGAAAGAAGATGAGCTTCTCTGCGCTCATACTTGTCGGCAATGGCAAAGGCAAGGTAGGGTATGGGTTTGCAAAAGCAAACGAGCTTACTGATGCCATCCGTAAAGGTGGTGAACTTGCTAGAAAGAACCTGCATACTATTATAATGGAAGGTTCAACGATTCCGCATGAAGTGCTTATGAAACAGGACGGTGCGATAGTATATATGCGCCCTGCAGGGGAAGGAACAGGTATTATTGCTGGTTCCAAAGCGCGAGCTATTTTCGAATTTGCGGGTATTACCGATATCATGGCAAAGAATTTAGGTTCAAATAATCCTATTAACCAAGTGCGAGCAACCTTTAAAGCCCTCGAAAGTTTGACGAATCGAGATAAGGTACTTGCCGCAAGAACAAATATACGTGAATAAAATGGAACTTCATACTCTTCAAAATAGTTCAAGAGCCTTTAAACGACGACGCCGAGTTGGTCGTGGTGTAGGCTCAGGGTTGGGAAAAACATGTGGTCGCGGAGTGAAGGGGGCAGGGTCCCGTTCAGGCTGGAAACAACGAGCTCGTTATGAGGGTGGCCAGATACCTTTGTATCGTAAATTGCCTACACGAGGCTTTTGCAATACCCGATTTCAACGACGATTTGACTGTATTAACCTTGACCGTATCGACCAGCTGTTTTCAGATGGGGCTGTAGTGAATGTGACGTCCTTATATGAAGTAGGGTTTTTGAAAGGCGACACGTACGGCGTGAAAGTGCTTGCCAATGGTGAGCTTACCAAAAAGGTCCGTTTAGAAGTCCAGGCTCTTTCAAAACAAGCCGAACAAAAATTGAAGGCTGCCGGAATCGAATATTCCGTTGTAGAATAACTATAGGTTGTCATGAGTACTTTTCCTGACGGAAAAGTACTCATGACAAAAATAACTCGCATCTTGGTATCCGGGAGGCTCACTCTGGTGACAGTGTAGGGCGATTGGGGTGCTAGGATGCATTGTTTTTTAACGCCATATGCAATTTTCCTTCGGAGAATTGCATATGGCGTTAGATTGAGATTATGATTGAAGCTGTAAAACGTATTTTCACAATAGCTGAACTTCGTACGAAGATTGTATACACACTTGTCTTGCTCGCGGTTTTTCGAATTGGCGGGTTTGTTCCTGTGCCTGGGATCAATGGTGAGGTCGCTTTAGCGTATTTTAAGAATGTCACAGGTGGCGGCCAGAATCTTTTTCAACTCATCGATATATTTAATGGTGGTGCTTTTTCGCAGATGACTATTTTTGCGTTAGGCGTTGTCCCGTATATTTCTGCATCGATTATTTTACAACTGATGATGGCACTCATGCCAAGTTTGCAGCGTGAGATTCGTGAAAATCCTGAATATGGACGTCGTAAGATCAACCGATGGACACGACTCGGAACGGTGATTCTCTCTTTTATTCAAGCCTCGATGTATGCAAAATATGCAGTGCAAATGAATATTGCAAATCCTGGAATCATTTCTCCTGAGCTTTTAAGTGTTGGCACCTTGTTTGGTGTACCTGTTTTATTCTATGTTATTTTCATTGCGACGATGACAACTGGCACCGTATTTCTTATGTGGATTGGAGAACAGATTACCGAAAAGGGTATTGGTAATGGGATGAGTCTTATTATTTGTTGCGGTATTCTCTCGCAGCTTCCAACTACGCTTGGACTTATTCTACAGCAGTTGAATTTAGATAGTCCTGAACCTGGCCAGCTGTCTGTATTTTCGCTTGCTATCCTCTTCTGTCTCTTTGTAGGTGTGTGTATCGGCACTATTTTTATTATTCAAGGCCAGCGTCGAATCCCTATTCAATATGCACGAAGAATGGTCGGGGCTCGTGAAGTGCAGTCTATGGGCAGTTCCTATATTCCGCTGAAAGTGAATTATGCCAATGTGATACCCGTGATTTTTGCCTCATCTATTTTAATGTTCCCAGCGCTCCTTGGACAATTTATTGGTGCAGGCAACTGGGTAGGTACGATGGCAAGTTGGTTTTCACCAGGATCGACAGCATACCTCATAGCCTATGTGTTTTTGATTATCTTTTTTACCTATTTTTGGACAGCAACGCAGTTTCATCCTGATCAAATTGCCTCTGATATGAAGAAAAATGGCGCCTTTATTCCGGGTGTGCGTCAAGGAAAACAGACACAAGAATTTTTAGAGCATGCCATGAGTAGTATTACGCTTATTGGTGCGGTGCTCCTAGCAGCGATTGCAGTACTTCCAACGATTGTTGGCCGCATTATGAATATATCATCTTCGATTAGTTATTTTTTTGGCGGCACAGCTCTTTTGATCTTGGTAGGAGTTATTTTGGACACTATGAAGCAGATCGAGTCCCATTTAATTTCCAAACGGTACGAAGGGTTTATGAGGGGAAAATAGATGAATCTCGCACAAAATTCTAAAGAATTTTGTCGAGATTCATCAAAAAAATTGCAAACGCAAAAATACGCTTGCAATGAAATAGATTTTGGTGTACAATGATGCCCCATAGCGTTCTGAAAAAGTGCACGTGACAAGAATAGAGCATGCGTCTTGGCAGAATGTGTGGGGCTTTGATGAGGCCTGTAGGGCCGAAATATGTATAGCCCAGGGCGGCAGCCCTGGGACATGTGCGAATTTTCCGTTAAGGAAAGTCGCACATGGTGTAAAATGTGAAATTTTTATCACATCCTCTTTACGAGGCGATGTGATAGAACGTGGAGTTACAATGCCTAGGATAGTTGGCGTAGATATACCTGATAATAAGCGACTTGAGGTGAGCCTTACTTATATTTTTGGAGTAGGCGTTCCTCGATCGAAAGAGATTATAAGCAAGTTGCATCTTAATCCTGATATGAGAGCGCACCAGTTAAGTGCAGATGATATTGCAAAGATTAATTCACTTTTGCAGTCCGAGTACACGGTTGAAGGGGATTTGAAGCGACAGGTACAAAATAACATTAAACGATTAATAAGTATTCACAGTTATCGTGGTATGCGTCATCGTTTGGGATTGCCAGTGCATGGTCAGCGAACACGAACTAATGCACGCACGAGAAAGGGTCCACGCAAAACGGTAGCTGGTAAGAAGAAGGCACCACAACAATAAGGATAAATGTCATATACAAATTTTCCTTTCGGAAAATTTGTATATGACATGAATAATTAGCACGATGTCGGACTTATGAGCTGTGCGAATGCAGGGGTTCATGGCTTTTCTTTGCCCAAAGGGCAAAAATTGCAACAGCCCAACGGCAACGCCCTGGGTCTGCTGATAAGTTACCCGAAGGGCAACAACAGCAAAAAGGCGCACATCGCGTTAATTTAGGGAGAGGAATCTTTGAGCACAACAACACAACCTCCAGCAGAGGAACAGAAAAAGAAAAAACCTGAAGGTAAACCAGAAGGCAAACAAGAAGGCAAACCAGCTGTGAAAGCTGAACAAAAGCCTGAAACGCAGAAGGCTGAAACGCAAAAGAGTGAAGCACAAAAGGGTGAAGCAAAAGGCGCACAGCCAAAAGCGGGAGCAAAGGCGAAAAAGAAAATTGCAAAAACGGTACCTGCGGGCGTAGCGTTTGTAAAAGCTACGTTTAACAACACCATAATTGCGATTTGTGATGC
This sequence comes from Chlamydiota bacterium, assembly GCA_013287775.1. Lineage (GTDB taxonomy): Bacteria > Chlamydiota > Chlamydiia > Chlamydiales > FEN-1388 > JABDDE01. The sequence goes on along the minus strand of JABDDE010000033.1, from coordinate 7,783 downwards.
GTCTGGGAACGTGATAGCATGGGCATCTGCGGGCAAATCTGGATTTAAGGGATCTCGAAAATCGTCTGCTTTTGCGGCGACGGTTGCAGCACAAGATGTGGGTAGGACGGCTGTTGCTGCTGGAATGCGCGAAATTGAAGTGAATTTGAAAGGTCCAGGTGCTGGAAGAGAGCCGGCTGTGCGTGGCCTACTCAGTGCAGGGTTAAATGTAACGACCATTCGTGATACTACTCCTGTTCCTCATAATGGGTGTCGTCCACGAAAACGCCGCCGCGTATAACGTATCTGTCTGATGTTAAGATCGTTAAGAGAATGGTGGCAGAAGGCGTGTGGCCGCTTTCGCGACGTATATTTACAAACGCTACGTTAATTTCGTCATATGCAATTTTCCTTTAGGAAGATTGCATATGACGTTAAGGTATATTCATGGAAAAAGAACAAACTGAACAAGTTATACGATTTGGCAGAATAGAAAAGCCTAAAAAAATCCTTGTTGATGGCGAAACCGCAACATCGACATATGCACGATTTGTTGCCGAGCCTTTTGAGCGTATAATTGGGCATAGTATAGGTAATGCATTGAGGCGGATACTGCTTTCATCGCTTGAAACGCCTGGTATTATTTCTATACGATTAGAAGGGGCTGCTCACGAGTTCATGGCAATTGACGGTATTGTCGAGGACATGACGAATATAGTACTGAACATAAAGAATGCGTGTTTGCGTTGCTTGCCAGTAGATGGTGGGAACTATAATCGTGATGCTCGAATTCTTACGACAGAATGTAACATTACGCAGAGTGATTTAGATAAAAACAAGGGACAGGTGAAGATTACACTTGGTGATGTTGTCTCTGGTGATGTCTTTGAAGTAGTCAATCCAGACTTGCATCTTTTCACGGTGACAAAACCTATGAAGAAGCAGTTTGATGTACGTGTTGGCTATGGTCGTGGTTATGTTCCTGCTGAGCGTCAGATAATACCCAATAAACTTGTTGATGAGATAGTGATTGATACAGGTTTTTCTCCAGTGAAACTTGTAAATTATTTTGTTGAAAATACTCGTGTTGGACAAGATACGGATTATGATAGATTAGTGATGGAAGTCACTACTGATGGCCGTTTGACACCTGTTGAGGCAATGGTTTTTGCAGCACAAATTGCTATGCAAAACTTTGATGTGTTTAATCAGATGGCTGAAGGTGGTCTGGTGTTTGACCAGACACGTCGTGAAAATCTGCCTGATAGCGATCAATTGCTCGACAAGATGCTTTTGCGAATTGATGAGATTGAGCTTTCAGTACGTTCGACAAATTGCTTAGCATCACAATTTATCGATACTATTGCTGAGCTTATTTGTATTCCAGAAAAGAAAATGCTCGAGTTTCGAAATTTCGGTAAAAAATCGCTCACTGAAATTAAAGCAAAGCTATCTGAAATGGGCTTAAGTTTGGGGATGGATCTTTCTGCATTTGGCATTACGTATGAGAATGTGAAAGATCGAATTAAAGAACTTGCTGAGGAGCGAAAAGCAAAGAAGGAAAGGAGACGTTAATAGTATGAGACATGCTAAAAAATCTGCAAAGTTAAATTGCACCACACCACATAAGCGCTGCCTTGTGGCCAATATGCTCAAATCACTTATTCAGGAAGAGCGTATAGTAACGACTCCTGCAAAGGCAAAAGAGGTTCGTCGATTCGCTGACAAGATGGTGACACTTGCGAAGAAAAATACGCTTGCAAGTAAGCGTCAAGCCATTGCGCAGCTGATGATTCGTTATAATGCACTGACACCAAAGCAAGCCCGAAAATCTAAAGAAGAGGAAGGAAGTACTCATGCATACAACGGGGATCGCCTGGTAATAAATAAGTTGTTTAATGTGTTAGGGCCTCGTTTTGCTACCCGTCAAGGTGGCTATACACGAATCGTTCGTCTTGGAGTGAATCGCGTTGGCGATAATGCTGAGCAGTGTATCCTTGAATATCTGGCTTGAGTATGACACGTAAGCCCGATAACCCACCCGCTATCTCGCCTACACGAGAAGAGGATTATGCTGAATGGTATCAGCAGGTAATTCGAGCAGCAGATCTTGCGGAAAATGCCCCTGTGCGTGGTTGCATGGTCATCAAACCATGGGGGTATGCGATTTGGGAGGAGATAAAATCCTACCTCGATGCGCGCATCAAAGATACTGGCCATCAAAATGTCTATTTTCCACTCTTTATTCCCTTAAGTTTTCTTGAACGAGAAGCTGCGCACGTCCAGGGGTTTGCCAAGGAATGTGCTGTTGTTACCCATCATCGGCTTGAAGAAAAAGATGGCAAGCTTGTGCCTGCCGGTGAGCTTGAAGAGCCTCTTATTGTACGACCTACTTCAGAGACGATTATTGGTGATACGTTTTCTCGGTGGGTACAATCGTGGCGAGATTTGCCGCTTCTTATAAATCAGTGGGCTAATGTGGTACGCTGGGAGATGCGTACTCGTCTTTTCTTACGAACTACGGAGTTTCTCTGGCAAGAAGGCCATACTGTGCATGCTACGGCTCAAGAGGCGCGGGATGAGGCGCAGCGTATGCTTAACGTCTATCGAGAGCTTGCTGAAGAGGTTTTAGCTATTCCTGTGATTCTTGGCGAGAAGTCGCCGGGTGAGCGTTTTCCTGGAGCAGAGCATACCTATACTTTTGAGATGATGATGCAGGACCGAAAAGCACTCCAAGCAGGAACATCGCATGATCTTGGGCAAAATTTTTCGAAAGCGTTCAATATTCGCTTTAATACTGCGGACGGCAATCTTGAATATGGCTATATGACTTCGTGGGGCTCAACAACGCGTCTTATTGGGGCACTCATTATGACTCATGCCGACGATGATGGACTCAGGCTGCCGCCACGTATAGCTCCCTATCATGTGGTTATTATTCCGGTGCTTGTAAAACCTGAAATGCAAGAAGAGGTGCTCGCCTATGCTGAGAAAATACGAGCCTCCCTTGCGGCACTTGTCTTTTGTGGCAAGCCGGTTCGGGTACATGTTGATAAGCGAGAGATGCGCGGTGGTGATAAAAATTGGGACTGGATAAAAAAGGGTGTGCCGCTGCGTATTGAAGTAGGGCCCCGTGATGTTGTGAGCCAAAAATGCATGCTCACACGAAGAGATAAAGCACATACAGAAAAGGAAAATGTTACGATAGAACATCTTATTTCTTCTCTTTCTTCAATACTTTCAAACATACAAGAGACCTATTTTTCACAGGCGTTGGAATTCCAAAAGAGGCATACGCACCGTGACATTACGACATTTGAGGAGCTCAAGGCGTTCTTTACCCCGCAAAATGAGGATCGTCCAGAGATTCATGGTGGTTTTGTCGTTGCCAAATGGTGTGGTGATCCTGAAAGTGAAGCAAAGCTTGCTGACTTGAAGATTACTATTCGCTGCCTGCCTTTCGAGCAGAGTGGTACCGAAGGTCGCTGTTGCCTCACGGGCAAGAGTGCAACCCTTGATGCCGTGTTTGCCAAAGCTTACTAAATCTACTACCCCTCACTGCGTTCGGGGCAGTAGATTAAATAAATCCCACCAACCATAATTTACAATAGTGTTAACTTAAGGCAAACGCGTAACATATTATGCTTCTAGCTGATATGGATCCCACCGCGGCAGCGGTGGAATTCATTAGCCCCGCGTGGAGCACGGCCGCAAACGCGCTCGCGCTACGGCCTACGAAACGTGGGGTTACAGGTGCATGAAATACAATAGAGCTGCGGTAGCAGCGACACATTATCCATAACCTTAAATTTGTGGCGGCGTTGGTCGCCGGGCAAGTCGCAACAGCCCACCACCAATGGTTGCTGTGGTCGATACTGCAGTCGAGAGTACACTTATCGCAACAGATGCCACACTGGTTGCTATCTGCTGTACTACTGAAGAAGAAGAAGGTCGTGGAGGCGTTGTAGTAGTCACAGAGGGTTTTTGCACCTGAGGCGCTTGTGTTTGAGGAGACGGGGGCGGAGGCGGGGAAAGAAGATTCAGTAATCTATTCATAGCATTCGCTGGAACATGGTGCGAAACTCGCTCAATAATAGTAGTAAGGCCACCCAAAGCATTTATAAAGGTGCGTCGGCCTTCTTCATTACGCGCTTGTAAATACTCAGTGAGTTTCTGGGTCATAATTGCAAGGCGCTCAGGCTGATGATTGCAAGCTCGCAATAACAATACTTGAGGATCGGTAATATCTAATTCCTCAAAAAAACGACTTCGACAGCGCTCCATGATGGACGCAAAGAGTGAGTCAAGACCATCTTCAAATAAAGGATAGTTATTTTCGATGTTTTGAATTGCCGATTGAATTTGAGCCTGTATTGGCTGTATTTGTGCTTCTTTTTCTCTAATAAAGGTTTCTAGGCGGGCTATGCTAGCGCTGTTTGGGGAAGATTTTCTTTTTTCTTGTGCGAGTTGGTCTTTATAGTTTTGCAGCAATTGCTTATTGCTGAGGAATATGGGTGTTTCTAACTGCGCTCGCACCTGAGTGATGAGGGCATCCCTCTGTGCCTTTGTTGACCGATTTTGTGCAGTTACTGCACTTCTAGCTACATCTGTATCTTGACGAAACCTCGCTATTTCACTAAGGATGGCTTGTCGTCCATTCAGCTGTGTTGTACCTATTGTCAGTTGTAGTGTAGGATTCGCGTTGGCGAGAGTTTCAATTGTTGTAGCAGAGACATGGAGTCGAGGTCCCGAAAACTGAAGCCTCGAAATGTTTGGGTGAAAACGTGTATAAATTTGAGCAATTTCTTCTTGAGATAAAGGTGGGCTTGATAATGCTGCAGCAGGTAGCGTCTGTCCTATATTCTGAGTGACTTGACGGCGAATATTGTCAGTGTTTTGCAGCTCAGGCTCAACATTCATGTATGCATTGAGATATCTGAGTGCTGTGGCACACCGCTGATGTTTTGCTGCTTCTGAGGGTACTGCATTACAGTAGCTCAGTAAACGCTGGGCAAGTTCTGCTTGTAAATCTTGCATGAGCCTTGTTTTTTCCATGGGAGTAATGATATTATTCTGTCTTTCACTTGCAATTCGATGGCAGATATACATACATCCCAAACAACAATCATGTAAATATCTGTCAGGGTTGTCTCGGATACTTATTGTGGGTGATGGTAAATATGTTTGCATATCCGAAAGCAGTATGTCTATGGCAGTAGGTTCGGGGTGGCGAATAACCTGAGGCTGCGGTGGTTGTGGTTGTGTTTCTGGAAGAGGCTGCACCAGGGCTGTAGAGGGCTGTGGCGAGACTGTAGGGGGTGGTGGTGGCGTTGGTGGCGGCGTGGGTCTACTTTCAGGAGAGTCGGCCACAAGCAGTGGGAGTGATGATGGTGATGGAGGGGAGAGTGGCTGGATAGCAAGAGGCGGTGAAGTAGGGGGAGACGATAATGACTGGGAGCGGCGCTGCGCCAGCTGGCTTTGGCGTGCTGCATGCTGGAGTGCTTCGCTATGCGTCATGGCAGTTGCGTGCGGAGTTGCAATGATATGGGTAACGGCATGACGATGGCCGATAGTGGGTCTCTGCGACTCAGGTACAACATCCATGGGCTCAGGTTGCTGGGGTAGTCGTGCCAATACTTGTCTCATGCTATCAAGCTCTGCTTGTCTTCGTGCTATCGCTGACGATAATTGCTGCGCATCGGGAGAGGGTACATGGCTGCCCCCAAATTGAGGGACATCTTGGATATTATGTTGCATACTCTCAATATATAAATTTTTCCAATTTTTTAAAAATATTTTTCCAATTTTTTTTGGCTTGTTTGTAAGGCGTATGATATGCTATCATGGCCGCAGAGAATAAATATGGATATACCACCAATATTATTTTGTGAAATAGAGAATAATGAAGGTCCCGCTCGTGTACATCCTGAGCGAGTTTTCTTTACGATGTCAAAAATATTTAGGTGCGTTTGCCTTGTATGTGCTGCTGCAGCTTTTTTAGTTGATAATCCTCTCCCAGAAGTGGGTATGATAGTGAGTGGAATGGCAAGTGGCTGCTCATGGACTTTAGGATCACTGCTTCAATCACGCGATCAACGTGTAATACGAAGAATACACGGTATTTACAGTGAAAGGATCCCCCTCCTCGCTGGACGTCGGGTAGATAGAGCCCCTGTCATTAATGCGGAGCCGCTTAACCTAGTCTAGGAATTGGTTGGTGACGGCCCTGGTGGTAGGGTTGTAGGTGATGCAGTTGTCTGATCTGTGGGCGTTACAACAGCTGGATTTGCCATGGCTACTGGAGGAACATCTGGCTCCTCAACGTACCCAGGCAAGTCTGCAGGCAAGTCTGCAAGATTATCTTGTTGTGCTCTATCAGCTTGTGAAACCCTTACCTCACTATGGATTTGTCGAGAAATAGATGCTTCATCACCTATTGGTAAAGATCTGCTGGCTTCAAGTGAAGCTCTTGTTGGCGCCGGTGGTATTCCCAAGGAAATTCGCACTGTCATACGAGCAAATTGCAAGATATCATTTACAATCCTATTTACTTCCTTTGCTTCCCGATTGATCTTTGTTGCATCCCTCTTTTGTACCCCACTCTCCTCTTCATCAGTACTGATGCGTCGCACCCTTCCTTCACTTTTTACAGGTCCAGGTTGATGCGTAGGCGCTTCAGCATTAGATGGGCTCTCTCTTGATACTAATGACATATTTACCTCCTCATCTCTCTTTACATTTCCATAATCTAATTATAGCATTATATTTATTATTTTAATAAATTTACATGTTTGATATTTTAAATTATTAATATAAACTTGATTTAAAATTGCAGTTCGTGTATGATATGTATGTTTTATAAACAATCTTATTAAAAAGAGGTGAATATGATACCTTCAGTAAATTTAGACCCTATAGAGGTAATCACACGGATTGCCCAGAATCAGAGTATAGTAGACACTGTAGCTCCTGTTGCATCTTTAGATGGGGCGCCAGTAGATGCAGATGGTGTGCAGAGTGGTAGAGAGCATGTAAGAGCCAATCGCTCTCAAGGGCACAGTGTAGAGGTGTCCCAGAGTATAGACGAGATACGAAACGAGCGGTTTCGTTCAAGAAAAACGACAGGATCTCGGACAAAGCGCGTGCATCAAGTACGAAGACTGCCAGCGTCAACAGCACAGCGTCTCCCAAAAAAGCGAGAAGTGGATACTTCAATTTTATGTGCCGCTATAAAGAGAATGCACCTCCATGACGGTGGGCATGAGGGATCGCAATCAATTTTGAGCAGGCCGCGAGTTGATAGTAGCCTGAACCCAATTTATCCTAAACGAAGCCGCGAAAAGGTATCGGACAGAGCTTCTGTATCAAAGCGCTGTATTCGTGACGAAGAAGCACCTACAGCTTCTGTAAGTAAGACTGCTACACCTGCGAGCAAATCTTCTGCAGTGGAAAAACGACCAGAGGAGCGACTGTCTAGTGTTGTTGCACCAACCGCGCAGCAAAACCACAGACGCACAAGACCAGAGGATATGCAAGAGCCTGACGCTGACGCGCGACCAATAATGAAGCGCTGTCGTTCGCTTGCCTCTTCCGAGCTAGACAACGAAATAAAAACAGCCATGAGAAATATTGGCATGTGCCGTGCCTAAAAACCTATGAGCGCAAAATCCAGTTCATGTTTCTGCTGAAGCAACGAAACCCATTTGTATTTGACATAATCAATGCATATAATGAATAGTTGATTATTCCGGTTGCCTCGCGGACGCTTCCAAGCCGCTCGGCCCGGAATTTATTCGGAATTTCT
>JABDDE010000032.1:566-21540 GCA_013287775.1 Chlamydiota bacterium | reverse complement strand
GTTGATACCAGACGATGACCCTCCCTTTGAAGAGTATTGTTCGAGGAGCGCCTTGCTATGTAGGAAAAAAACTCGGGAAAATATTTTTTCGTGGTCGGCCCCTCCGTAGGAGGGGCTGACCACTTACAGAAATGCTTGCTCTTGAAAATGGTGACAGTGTATCATAGAAACACACGAGAAAAAAACAGATAGGTGATCTATGAATCGTATACGTTCTATATTATTACAAGTATGCTCGCTAGTGTGCTTGCTCTACGCAGCTCAAGCCCTTGCTTTTCCGGTACCTATTCCGGCGCCGGTGGATGGTTCGACGACGATCATGTTGCAGAACCTGACGCCGCGCATGCCACAGTGGAAACATCGAATTCTACAAAGCCATGAAAATGGCGCGGTGAAATCGGTATTGCTGTATGAAAAAAAGGACGCTACCACCGTAGCAAAAAAGCTTTTAGGCTATGCTGTCAATGGATATTTAGAGTTTGAAGTAGATCTTGTACAAAATGGCGCAGAAGTACAGTTTCATGGAACGTATTGCGCATTTTATGAAAATGGATCACTGAGAAGAATTGCCTCGTATAATCATGGCATCGCAGAGGGCATGCAGCATGAGTTTTATCCTCAAGGAGTTGTCCGTCTGACGACAGAGAGAAAAGATGGGGCTTTGCATGGGGATGTAGTGACATACACAGAAAGCGGTAAAAAAGTGCGCACAGCCCATTATGAGCGCGGCCTCTTATGCTCTATACAAGAATGGACAGAAACGGGTGAACTGATATCTAAAAAAATGTTTGCGCAAGGGATGTTGCATGATGGGAGAGGTGACAATAATGGGTCGCTGCAGCGTTTTTCAAAAAATAAGGCTGTGCTGGCAGTAGGACATTTTCGGTTTGGGCTACCCCATGGAAGGCAGGTGAGTTATTACGGAAATGGGCAGCTTGCGTGGCAAGCAAATTTTGTAAATGGGGACAGAGACGGTGTGGAGGTGCATTTCTATGAGGATGGAAGCATTGCCACCAAGGGCAGTTTTCTTCGTGGTATACCTCAGGGAGTGCATGAATGCAGACACCCACATGGCGGCAAGGTAGCCTATCATGCACAGTATGATGAGCAGGGAAGACTGCAGGGTGTCATCCAAGAGTATGATAAAGCAGGCAGGCGTATTGCAGAATATATGGCTGAAAATGGTCCCTACAAGCAGTGGTATCCTAACGGCAATCTCAAAAGAGAGCTTCACTACGTGAATGGATGCCTTGATGGGGAGCAAAAGGAGTATTTTGCCAGCGGTACTCTTTCAGTGCATGCTACATATTGTAAGGGCAAACGTGTTGGGCAGTATAAGGAATGGTATGATAATGGGCAAATGGCCGTTTCCTTCAATTTTGTCGATGATGTGCAAGACGGGCTTCAAGAGAGCTGGCATAAGAACGGCGTCGTCGAATATGCCGCTCCCTTCCGAGGAGGGGTGCCACTCGATAAGTATGTTACCTTCAATGAAGATGGCATCAAACAAGAAGAGCTGTGTTATAAAGGAGGCAAGCTACATGGTATCCAACGCTTTTGGGATAGCTGTGGCACGCTCATTCGAGAAGAGAATTACAGTGCGGGTGTTACAGATGGGGAGAGTAAGCAATGGTATGAAGGTGGGGCGCCCGCTCTTACAGCACGATATGTCCAAGGACAGCTCGATGGCAGCTACAACTCTTGGTATCCCGATGGCTCGGTGCACGAGGCCTTTCATTACGTGAAGGGAAAAGCACATGGAGACTACAAAGAATATTTTCAACCCGAAAGCAAAAAAGCACAGCTCAAGCAGCATTTACATTTTGCTCACGGCTTGCTCGATGGGGAACAGAAGCAGTTTTATGACAATGGGAAGATCAAGTCAGAGATGGCATATAGCAGCGGCATATTGCATGGCAAGAAGGTATCGTATGCGGGCGATGGGACAGAGCTCTATAACGTCACCTATGTGCAGGGGGATATACAAGGCAAGCTCTATCAAAAACTTGAAAATGGCATGGAGATTGCGCAATATTATAAAGATAACCTTCCAGATGGTAGCGTGCAGGTGTTTTTCACGAATCCTGAGACCGGCGTAAAGGGGAAAATCTGTGATGGTGCCTTTTTACGAGGCGTGCTTCATGGTGAGCTTAATGAATATAATATGAAGGGTATCAAGATTGTGAATTTACCCTTTGTTCAGGGCAAGCGTGAAGGACGTGCTGTCTATTATGATGATGATGGCAAGATTCGGATGACGGCTGAGTTTCATGCTGGCAAGCAAGAGGGTATGATGTTTCTTTACTACCCCAATGGTGCTATTGCCAAGCGTGCCTATTTTGAAAACAACCTCCAAGAAGGCCTTGAAGAATCTTTTTTCCAAAATGGTAAGAAATCTGGGACGGCGCAGTATAAAGATGGCAAACTCCATGGTGTTTCCAAGCAGTTCACTGAAGAGGGCGTCTTAGTTTTTGAAGCAGAATGGGATAATGGACTTCGCCATGGGAAGTTTAATAAATACTACAGTGATGGCAAGCCGCAAGCATTGCAGCTATTCGAGAAAGATGTGCTGGTCACAAAACATTCTCCTACTCCTCGTTAAAGGTATCGACGCAAAAATCTGATGCGTATTATTGGCGGCACGTTTAGAGGCCGCACTCTTCACACTCCTGCTGGTAAAAACACGCGGCCAACCCAAGGAAGGCTGCGCGAAGCTGTCTTTAACATCCTGCAGCACGAAATAGCCGACGCTCGTTTTCTTGATATCTGCGCGGGCTCTGGCGCCATGGGCCTTGAAGCGCTCAGTCGCGGCGCTGCCTTCGTAGCCTTTATTGACAGTAGTCGGGATGCGATTCAGTGTATTCGCAAAAATGTCGAGGCATTACAGGTTCAAGACAATACCAAGATACTTTGCGGTGATGCTCGCAAAATCTTGCCTCAGCTTGATGCTCAGGCGCAGAGCTTTGACATTTGTTATATTGATGCGCCTTATGCAGAGCACGCGGTGATAACCGACATCTTGACTGTATTGGATAACACAACATGTCTGTGCGGCAAGAATGCACTTATTTTTCTTGAAACTGATGGCGCGATACAGCTGCCAGAGCTGCATCATTGTATCCTACAAGATACACGCACGTACGGGGATAGTGCGCTGCTGTTATTTATGGTTGTGTGAAATTCGCAATGGAGCTATTCTTGAATGGCTAAGCTGGTCTGATCCTTCGTAGGATGGACCAAAATAGTATGAATAACCTTGTCATGGGAGATTTTCGATCATGACAGCAAATATAGGAGATATAATATGGATTTAAGTTTACCTGAAGGAATAACAGATAATCATTGCCAAGCCTCATTCTTTGCATACGGCGCATGTAGATTTGCAGAGGCTGTTTGGGACAGACGACATATAGCACGCCTCAATCCAGCGCAGCGAGAAGCATTAAATACATGGCTGAAAACTGATGCAGGCAAGGCTGCTGCTCTCTCAGAATGGGAAATTGGTTTATCTGTTGTAAGCGAAGTATTAAAGCCTGTTGGTATTGGTGCCCTTGCAACATGTGTTGTTACCCTCAATCCTTGGGCAGGCGCTGCTGCTGCCGTGGCACTCATAGGTGCTCGCGTGTTAAAAAAAGGCTTTACCAGACTGGGATTTGATTTCCTTGGCGCAGAAGGAAGAAGAGACGCACTCATTACCCAACATATTCAATCTAGCACCTTTTCATCAATCTCATCTGAATCAAAACGCTCCTAATTCATCAGTCCCCAATGCTGGGGACTGACTTATTATCATATTATCGGAGGTGTTTTATATGACAAACTTAGTTGTTAATTTTTCTAGGCCAGCTGCCCCAATATATCCCCAGAATGAGGATCAGCTGGATTCTATTTTTCCAAGACGAAATATTCAGACCATAGCAACTGTGGCTATTGTGGCCCTTACAGCATGTGCCGTTGGCTCACTTGGTAAAGAATATTTTTTAGGTAAGGCATTATTATTAGGCGGTAAAGCTATTATTTATCCGATTCCTATGGCAGGCATTTGGGTATATGATTTGCTTACAAATACTCTTCCTCATTTTATTCCGGGCGCAGTTGTTTTGGGGCATGGTGCTGCATCTCTTGGCTCATTACTTGTCTTCCAGGGAGGCGGAGTACTTGCCTTAGGGGCGAGCACACTTGGCAACATGCTGGCTTTAGGCGGTGCTGTCACTGGAGGAGGGGCTTTTTCCGTGGCGACATTGGGTATTGCTCAATTGACTACAGGTGCGGCTGTGGTGGGCTGTGGAGGGATGGCGCTGCTACAAGCATATGCGTACGGTGGCTGCAGAGTGGCAACAGGCTTGTTAGGAGCATTAAAGCACGGTTTTGATGGGGCAGTGATAATGGCCTCAGGAGCTGCGTTAGGTACAGCGAGACAAGTTACTCACCTCGTCCAAGGGGGGTTGGCAATTTTGAGAGGCGCTACTCCTTTTTGTCACCATGCAGTCAAAGAAGGTGTACATGGCGGCCTTGTTTTCTTGAAGGGCACTGCGGCAGCTGTTGGGTGTGGTGCTCCAGTGATATATGGAGGCATATACACTGCAAAGATACTAGGTGAGGCAAGTATGCTGGCATTGCAGGGCATAACTTCTGTAGCCCGGCATACGGGAGAGGCTACTGTAGAGGGATGTCTTGTATTTGCAAATGGTGCTACGCATGCTGTCACACATCTCATAACAGGGCTTACGCATGGTGTACAGGGTATATTCACTGGCACTCTACAGACTGTAAAAACTATAGCGACAAGTGCTATGGTACAGGCATCTGGTTTTGTAAATAGCATTCACGCTCTTACAACCGGTGGGCTGACAACCTGTTCAGGAGTCATACATAGTGGACAGCAGCTTGTAACAGGTGGCGCTGTAGTGGGTACAGGAGGCACATCTATTGCAACAACGGGTGTAGTTGGAGGCCAGGTACTTGGTAAGGGAGTACTCACTCAATGCATATCATATGGCAGTGTGTTTACAGCAGGCATGAAAGCTGCTGGCGGGCGTCTGGGTGGAGAATTTCTCCAGGGGGCATCGGTTATGTATGCAGGGACAGTGTCTATTGGGAATGAATGTCGTCTGGTTGCTGAGCGTGTGATAATCGAGCTTGGAAAGGGGGCTCTAGTCCCGATTCGCGGCGTTATAAAAACTGCTCGTGATGTAGAATATCTTGCTATTGAGTGCTTAGCAAAACCTATATATTCAGGATATGTAAAGCCAGCTCTATCATGGGGTGAGCAGATGGCCCGTACAATTGGTTCTGAGTACATTATTCCAAGCTATGAAAGGGTTCGAAATGTTGCAGTTTCTATGAAGGATGAATTTATTCGTGATGTCGCATCAATATGGGCACGTATTCGTGGGTGAAAAATGAGAAATTGGTCAATCCCCTTGCAGGGGACTGACCAATTATTGTGTGGTGGGCTTAGGCTTGGTTACACAACGGAAAAGGCTTCATGGACAATTTTCGCGAGCGTTTTTAGAGTAGGATTTCCATGACCTGATAAGGCTTGTTGTACTGTGGATCGTGCGAGATGTGCTTTATTAGCAAGATGTCGTTTATTGACACGAAGGTAAGAATCGAGAATTTCAATAAATGCTTCTGTATCGTTCTCAATAAGACAATCAAGTAATGCTATGGCAATTTTTTTATGATTTTTAAAGTCTTTTTCAATGTTTGTAACGGGTATTGTATTAATATTCCATTTTAATGTAGCACTAGGCATATCATCGAAGCATATTTCTTGCTTTTTTAATGTCCTTTTGTTGCTCATGTTTTGAACCTCCTAACAATAATATAATTATATTTTCCTGTCTACAAAAGTAGATGCGATAACCATTTTTCCAGCGGAGTTCGAATAACTGTTCTCCTAAGTTTTTGCTATCGCCAAAATGGCCAGCATGTTGAATACGCTCGAGTCTTGCTGTGATTTGAAGTTGTGTCCTTACAGCCAGGCTTTGGAACCATAAATCATAATCAAGCGTTTTTCGTATTTCCATCATAATGTCCATTATATCAGGCCGCTGCATTTCTTACAATTCATGGTGCTTGACAGATGTTATGTATGGCTTTTCAGACACAGTGAGAATGTATGCTCTTTGGCACCACGGAAGTGCGTGCCAAATGGCGGAAAGCCAATGCCAGACATGGTTTTGGTAACGTAGGTACGGTTCTTAGGGCTGTTGGCAGAGAGAATGGTAATTTTTGCAATAGCCCCGTCCCGTTTCAGCGTAAGCTCGAGCCTCACGACTCCATTCTCAGGCAGTCGAAGAGCGAGGTGGAGTCTGGTGATAAGATCATCTATATACGTTTTTTCCTGGGGCGATACATCATCTGATTGAATAGAGCAGAGCGTATCTGTCGCAAGAGATGCTATTTTTGAAGGCACTGTAGATGCGGTTGCTACCTCAGAATGTGTACCCTGTTCTTTATGGAGTGTATGGGAGCGATCGAGGCTGCTGAGTGCATCTTTTAGAAGAGCCTTTTCAGCTTTGTTTTGGGATCGCGCCATATCGCTTTTTTGCTTAAGTGTTTCTTTTTTCTGCGGCTTTGAGGGAGTTTTTGCGGCTACAGCCTTTACTTGCTTAGGAGCGGGTTTGGAGGCAGGTTTAGAGGTAGGTTTAGAGATAGGTTTAGAGACAGGACGAGGGGTGCTTTTTTTTATGGGCTTTGGTGTTGTCTTTGCAGGAGGTTTTTTGGGAGCTGGTTTTTTTGCGTCACTTGGTTTGGGCATTTGTGTTTTTTGAGGTGGCGGCTCGGGCGCGCTCTCATGAGATGGTGTCTCTTGTGCGACTTCTTTTACTTCTTGAATAGCCTCTGGAATATCATTTTCGGGCTCCATCGTTTCATTCTGTGCTAGGGCTTTTTGTATGACCTCTGGTATGGGTTCCAATACAGGCTCAGGCTCTGGCAAGGGGGCATTTTCTCTGATCACTTCTTGTGCCAGAGTAATGGTTTGGACGGCAAGCTTTTGAGGATGTGGATGGGGAGTTGGTATTGATTCATACACACAGAGCATGAGGCATACAATGCCGTGGAAAAGCATCACGCTTATGACAATTTGTGTATTCATGGCATGAGCACAATATCGAGCTGCTCAAAGCCTGCAGCTTCTATGGTATTTTTTACGGATTGGTATGTTCCAAAATAGGCTTTTTTGTCATGAAAGAGCTGTGGGCGGACCTGCGGGTTTGTACGTTTCACCTCGCACAGCATAGCTAGAAGCGTTGCAGGTGTGGCAAAGCGGCCATTACAGGTAATAGAATTATCCTTATGTACATGGATTTGCAGTGCACTTGGATCTTGTAAATGAATAGTGTGTAGTGGATTTTTACTGGCCGATGCAAGCTGGATGCGGTCAAGCTCTAAAAGCGGCGCCATGACAATGAATGCAATGAGTATGACAAAGACGACATCGATTAAAGGAGTAATATTAATATTTGGCTCTTGAAAGGCCTCTCCAATATGATTCTTTCGATGTCGTCTCATATGCTCTCTCTATTTTACAGTCGAGAACTCAGTCCGAAACTGTGTTGTAGAAGATGCATAGGTGCCTGCGCTGCAGGGTTATGTACCACAACATGTGCTGATGCAGCTGCCACATTGGTACGTACCATAACACTACGATTGCATAGAGTCTGCATATTCAGCGAGCGGTAGTGACAGGAGGGAAGGCTGACAAAGAGTTTCTTTACTACTTCGTCAGTAATGAAGTGAATTTCCATCTCATATGGAGCTGCCCCTCCACGATTTGTGAATCCAACCCTGGCAATTGTACCTTGCTGAAATCCAACATCAGCAAGTTGCAAAAAGTTTTTTAGATCTCCTGGATAGGATCTAAGTGTTGCTTCCATGTTTTTTCTCCTTATTATTTAAGTTAAGCGCTTTTATGATACAGCATAAGGGGATTTTTTTACTCTATCTTTCAATATGTACTGGGAGATATAATAGATAAAATGATGAACCATGTTCCGCTGTGGAGGCGAATCCAGCAGCAAAACTTTACAAAGATCGATGAAATCATTCAGTTTTTGGAGCTTGATGCTGCCCACATTGCAGCTCTTGATTGCTCACCAGACTTTGTGCTGCAGCTGCCAAGGCGCCTTGCTGAAAAAATACAAAAACGCACCGTGGACGATCCGCTCTTTAAACAATTCATCCCTCTCAAGCAAGAAAAAGAGAGTTATCCAGGCTTTGTTCAAGATCCTGTTCAGGATGCTCGATTTCGCAAAGCAGGCAAGCTGCTCCATAAATATGCAGAGCGTGCCCTTATCGTGACAACAGGCGCTTGCCCCATGCATTGCCGTTTCTGTTTTCGGAAAAATTTTCCTTACAAGATTGATTATCAATCCTTTGAAAAGGAGATTGCATATCTTAAGAGCGATTCAACCCTGTCTGAAGTGCTTTTAAGTGGGGGAGACCCTCTTTCACTCTCTGATGCGACCCTTGAGCATCTCATGAATGAGATTGCCGCTATCGATCATGTACAGCGGATTCGCTTTCACACTCGCTTTCCCATAGGCATTCCAGAAAGGATCGATGCTGGCTTTTTGACGCTGCTAGAAAAATGTTCTAAGCAAATTTGGTTTATTATCCATACCAATCATAAAAATGAGTTCGATGATGCCGTGTGGATGGCTTTAAAGAAAATACAAATGCTTGGTATTCCAGTGTTGAGTCAAACGGTGCTTCTGAAGGGTGTTAATGACAGCGTTGATGCTCTTAAAGAGCTTATGGAGGCACTTATTAATCATGGGGTTATGCCCTATTATCTGCATCAGCTTGATCGCGTACAAGGCAGTGGTCACTTTGAAGTGCCTCCTGAGCAGGGGCTTGCCCTTATAGACGCACTCCTGAGGGTGCTTCCGGGATACGCCATACCACGATACGTTCAAGAAGTGCCTGGGATGGAGAGTAAGACTAGAATAACTACACTTCCTTCAGCGATAACGTAATCAGGGCTGATAAATCGGCGAGCTCATTGTTTGTATCCACTACCTTTTTCACGGCTTTTTGGGCAGCTGTGTGGCTGTAGCCAAGGTGTACAAGGGCGCTAATAGCATCTAAGGTAATGCCTTTCAATGGATTTGAAGGTAGAGTCGTAGTCGTGGCTACAATGATGTCCTTGAGCTCCAGAGATAGGCGCTCTGCAGTCTTTTTTCCGATCCCAGGGACACGTGAGAGGGCTTGTATGTCCTTTTTTACAAGTGCCTCATGAAGTTCTATCATCGACATATGCCCTACAACGCTTAGTGCTGTTTTTGGGCCAATGCCATTCACCGCTAAGAGACGCTCAAATACATCCCTTTGTCCTGCCTCCAGAAACCCATACAGGGTTTGAGAAAATTCACGGATGATAAAAGAAATAAAAAACGTAACCGTGGTGGAATAGTTTGGTAAAGAGACAGTAGTGCTACAAGGAACAAAAATCTTGTAGCCCACGCCTGATACATCTACAACAACTGAATCGTTGGATGACCGTATCAATTTACCCGTAATATAATCGTACATACATAACCTATCATAAAGATTGTAACGCGATGTGCAACTTTTTGCTGTTGTTGCCCTTCAGGCAACAATATTGGGGTCATCATTTGACCCAGGGCGTTGCCCTGGGCTGTTGCAATTTTTGCCCTTTGGGCAAAGAAAAGGCTATGAAACCTTGCAATTCGAACAGCTCATAAGTCGCATATCGTGTATGGTATTAATACTGCCTTGTGCTTTTTTTTATTGGTCAGTTCTCCGTAGGAGACTGACCAATAATTCCAAAATTATTTATAACTCCTTTACTTTATCAAAAAACTGGTTTTGGCGCCTATGTGCATGGCAAATAGCGATGGATAAGGCATCGGCAGCATCATAGGGCTCTGGAGGCTGTTTTAAGTTTAAAAAGCGGCCTACAACTTGTTGTAGCTGCGCTTTGCTAGCGTTGCCTGTGCCAGAAATAAAGCATTTGACCTCACGCGGAGCATACCCAAAAATTTTCAGGTTTTGTTTTTTCCCGGCAATGACGGCAGCTGCCCTTGCCATACCAAGCTTAATGGTGACTTGTGCATTTTTTTGCACAAATTGTGTCTCTATAGCCATCTCAGACTGCTCAGGAGGGCAATGCTGTGCAAGAAGCATTTGGATACTGTCGAAGATAATGAGATAGCGCGTGCTTAAGAGTTCGTCAGGAGGCGGGCGAATACAACCATAATCGATTGCTTGTATGCCCTGGTTGGTAAGGGCAATGATACCATAGCCTGTGACCCTGGTGCCAGGGTCGATGCCGATAATGATTGTGGAGTTATTCATATTTGATGTGAGCTTGTCCTGTAGCCAACTTGTGCAGTCGTGGAATGGGTTCTCTGGGGATGGGCTTTTGTGCAGTGACTTGAGGATGTTCTTGTTTTTCATTACAGAGCTGTTGAATGGCGGCGTACTTATGCGCAATGCCTTGGAGTATTTGGAGCTCAGAGCCAAGCTCTTCTAGACGAGCTGCGTAGGCTCGTATCTCTTCATGAAGCCGTTCAGACTCTGTAGCATGGAGCTCACGCTGCTCTTCATAGGAGCGAGCGGCCGCTTCTATAGCACTTTTTGCGGCTGTGCACTCAGTGTGGAGCGCTTCTATTGTTTGATCCTTGACTGCGCCCTCTTTTTGTGCAGTAAAGAGAGCATTTTGCGTCTCTTCTTCCGATTTTGCCAGGAGGGTGCACTCTTGAATACGGCGTGCAAGGTGTCCCTCGAGCTCATGAATCTCTACAGCATGCTCTTTTTCAAGAGCTTCTAAGGTTGTCACTGCCGTGTGGAGCTCTGTAATGGTCTCTTCCTTTGCGTGTAGTGTGAAGGCAAGTGCCTCTTTTTCGTGTCGTGTGTCGTAGAGTGTTTGTTCAAGCGCCGCTTTTACTACAGAGTATTCTTTTTCAAGAACCTGTAGTCTTTGAATGGTGGTATTTTGCTCTTGTATGGTACGCTCTGCTTGAGCGGCCTCACGCGTTATGGCTTCGAGCTTTGTGAGGGCATCTTTTTTAGAGGCAGTCAGATCCTTCACTATGAGTTTTTGATCTTCTAATTGTGCTTCGAGACGCTCGTGTACAGTACTTTCTTGTACAGTATTTTCTTGTTTAGAGGAATGTGCTGCTTGTAATGCTGTTGTGAGGCGCTTATTTTCTTTTTCGAGTGCGAGTAGCTGCTCTGTAAGTGTTGTAACCTCTGCATCGTCGGTTTTTTTCTCTGGTGGGGGAGGGGCGACGGTGTAGGATAGGACTTGAGAGCGTGCTGTAAGCTCTTTAACAGTATCTTTTAATATTTGCGGCAGTGGTATTGCCTGCTCAATTATAAAATCCTCTGGCAGAGCATCCTCAACAGGTTTTTCAACTGTTTGAACAGGGGCGTGTTTCTTCAGCTCGAGCAGTTGTTGCTCGAGTGTTTTTGTTTTTTTTCGCTCGCTGCGTAATTTTTGCATCACCTGCAAAAGGTCTTCTGTCGTACAATGGTAGGAAGAAGTAATTGTTTGTTCCATAACCCTATATTTTAATAAGAGTCGGATATTTTTGCTATGAATACCAAACGTATTCTTGTTACAGGTGCTGCAGGATTTATTGGCTTCCATCTAAGCCGTGCCCTAAAAAAAGAGGGGCATTTTGTCTTTGGGATGGATAATTTTAATAATTACTATAATCCTCAGCTCAAACATGATCGTGCTAACATACTTGCAACAGATGGCATTACCGTGGCTACCCAGGACATAGGTGATAAAGAAATCATAGCACACTATATACGACAGTATCAGATTTCTCATGTGGTACATCTTGCTGCGCAAGCGGGAGTTCGCTATTCCATTACACATCCCGAAGCGTACATTAAAACAAATATTGAGGGATTTTTGCATATCCTTGAAGCCTGTCGGCAAGCGCCTGGGATACGCCTGGTCTATGCTTCGAGCTCTTCAGTATATGGCTGCAATGAGAAAATTCCTTTTTCTATTCATGACGCAACCGATAAGCCTGCGAACATGTATGCAGTCAGTAAAAAGACAAAAGAGCTCATGGCAACAAGTTATTATCACTTGTATGGTTTAGCAAGCGTAGGGCTTAGGTTTTTTACCGTATATGGCCCATGGGGGCGGCCTGATATGGCCTATTTTTCCTTTACTAAGGATATTTGTGAAGGAATACCCATTAATCTGTATAATGGAGGTGCTATGCAGCGCGATTTTACCTACATCGATGACGTCGTAGTAGCCATATGCAAAAGCCTTGATGTGGCGAGCGGTTGCCATCTTTTTAATATTGGCAATAACCATCCAGAATCTGTAGAGACATTGGTTGCACTTATCGAACGCTATACTGGTAGAAAAGCTATAAAAAACATGTTACCAAAACCAGTTGGAGAAATTGAAACGACCTATGCAGATATTACCGAGTCGCAAAATATATTAGGATTTGTCCCACAAACCTCACTAGAGAAAGGAATGCAGCATTTTGTGGATTGGTACCAACATTATTGTATAGACAAAAAATTTTCCGACGCGTAGGCTGCATATTATGGAGTATTACGCCGAGTGTAAGTTTTGTTTTTAAAACTGCATAAGTAAAATAATATTTTAAATCACCGCTTTCGCCGCGGTAGCGGCGGTTAGTGGCTAACCCCGCATGAAACTTGGCCGTAGTGTATCAACGTTATGGCTTGTTGGGAATGTGGGGAGTGTCATTTATGAGAAAAAAACGAACAAAAATTGTAACAATCGCCCTTTTGTGTGCAGGGCTGTCATGTAGTTTTGTCCCTTTCAAGGATAAACGCTACGTTGAGTATTTTTTATATCTGTATGCCGCTGACAAGTTTAGGGAGCAAGGTTTTACGCTGCGCTCCATGCGGCCATATTATTCTGCGACCTACATTGATCGTATTGAAATACAATTCGATAGTTTCATCACGATGAATACTATTGCCGATGCACGCGTATTCTTGGTGAATGCCGCTGAAGATTTTCTCAAGGTCATTAATAATGATCCACTGCTTATTGAAAAGGGATTACTTCCTGGAGGGCATTTTTGTGCTAGGCAGTTGAAACTTGTCATCAGAACGCAAAATATTTTTGCAGAAAAAATTGATGTTGTTGGCATAAAATCCATTACCCTTGAAAATGAGGTAGTCGCATATGAGACATACAAAGATCCATCGTGGCTCCGCTGTGCTTCTCATGTGACTCGTGAGCCATATCTTGAAGCTGTCGCTTTTGCTGCAAGCCAGCCACTCAAGCCTGCAGGGCCAGAAATCATAGGTGAGGTAAATCGGGCTGTAGCTGAGCTGAGGCAGCAAAAAGAGCAAGAGCGTGAAGCCGAAGCTGCAAGGCTACAAGCTAAACAACATGCCGAACAGCAAAAGGCCATGCAACATACCATTGAAAACTTTTCTGCGCTCATGGTTCCATCAGTACCTATCAAAGAAGAAAAGATTCCTCTCGCAACTGTCAATCAACTGCAAGGAGCGATTGCCCCCAGTGCCCCATCTGAGCCCCAAAAAGTTCTCGTTCCTCAAATGCCTTCACAGATGGCTCCAGAGCCAACATCCCCGAAAACGATTAGAATCTTAGAGCCTGCTAATACAGAACAAGAAACGCAGCCTGCTGTGCCGCAAGGGGCTCTATCGTTTGCAGAGAGTGGCAGGTCAGAATCCTCCGATGGGGTAGAAGGAGGGTCTGCTCCTGATGCACAACAGCCGCCCCAAGAAGTAATAGAAGCTCCTCCGCCACTTCATGAGCAGCAGGTGCCATCTTCAGCCTATGGGCCCCAAGAAGAGAGCTATCCTGGTTTTCCTCAATACCATTTCGACACACCAGAAGCTATGCCTGGGGGTAGAGAAGAGACGACACCAAGTTCTGTTGGCCCTCAGAGAGGGCAGTATAATGAAGCTGCGCCTGATCAGCTTGCACCGCAGCGGGACCAGTATGAAGAGGCGAGGCCTGCACAGCTTCGTGAGCAAGAGATAAGTCTTTCTAGTCTGTTCTCTACGTTATTAAAGAGTCAGGAGCTCAAAGCAGAAGTGCAGGAGCAAGAAAAACGAAAACAGCAGCTCGCGCAACAAATACAGGATGCAGAGCTACAGCAAAAGGCTTTAGCCTATGTAGATCAAGGTGAGATCAATCGCCAGGAGGCACTTAAGGCTGATATATTACGCGAGGAGCGACGCCGAGAAGAGCAGCGCCAAGCAGACCAGCATCAAGAAGAGAGGCGTCAAGCACAGGAGCAAGCCATTAAGCAGCAGCAAATCGAAGCAGAGGAGCGACAGCGTGCTATTCGCGAGCAACAGATCCAAAATCAGCAGATACAAGAAGAAGAGCGCCAGCGTGCTATTCGTAATCAGCAAATACAGGAAGAAGAGCGCGCAAAAGAAGCGGCTCTCAAGTGGCTCACAGCTAAGTCAGAGCAGTTGTATCAGGATTTAGAGCAGATCAAGATTCCGGATATGGTTGCCTATGTGGATCAAGGCGAGATCAATCGTCAAGAGGCAATCAGGGCGGACATACGACGTCAAGAAGAAAGACGTCAAGAAGAAAGGCGTCAAGCTCAGCAGCAAGCTATTCGCCAGCAGCAGATACAAGAGCAGCAGATACAAGCAGAGGAGCGCCAGCGTGCTATTCGTAACCAGCAGATCCAAGAAGAAGAAAGGCAGCGAGCTATTCGTAACCAGCAGATACAAGAAGAAGAGCGTGCAAAAGAAGCGGCTCTTGCGTGGCTCACAGCCAAGTCAGAGCAGCTGTATCAGGATTTGGAGCAGATAAAGGTTCCGGATATGGTTGCCTATGTGGATCAAGGTGAGATCAACCGAGAAGAAGACATTCGTGAGGAGATACGACATCAAGAGGATGAGCAGCAGGTTCGCGATGAGGCTATTCGCCAGCAGCAGATTCAAAATCAGCAGATACAAGAAGAGGAGCGCCAACGTGCTATCCGTAACCAGCAGATACAAGAAGAGGAGCGCGCAAAAGAGGCCGCTCTTGAGTGGTTTACTTCTTTGTACCAACAACATAAAAGCCCTGTAGAAGAGGGTGAAAAATACATAGCTCAGACAGAAGTAGCCCTAGAAACGCGCCCAGAGCCTTTGGTAGAAGAAGAAGCACTTGCGACGCCAGAAAAAGAAGATAGTGCTATCGAGCATCTGCGATCTGACACCGTTGTCGAGCAACGAGAGGAAGTGCAACAATGGGTACAGTCTTTATTTAAACGGAAGGGGTAGTAAGGGATCATCATGCATGAATTTGCCTTATTTTTTCTACTGCCCCGAGCTTGCGAGGAGGCAGTAGACTAACAATGATCTCTACATTGAACAATAATATTCAGGCGCTTGCAGACGTTGGCGATTTTACCAACATCACCGAGCAGCTTGCTGTCGACTTAACGGGGAATCTTCTGAAAAGTAGGCAGTGGCCTATGGGGCATGTATTTAGGCAGCTTCATTTTTTGGGACGGCTATTTTTTGGAGTTGCGCCACGTGCTTTTGAGGAAAACACTGTCTACACAGCAATCAGGTATACATCAGCCATCTTCAGTGCACGAATACAAGAGATGCATGCTCTTTGTGAAGAGATGGCATCACTCTATCTTGTTAACGCAACGAGTGCAAGGCTCAGGCAGGTGCGCTATCAGATTATAACCATTGCCGAAGCGCTTCCTTCGCTTATTACGATGAATCACCCTCTTGCTCTACAAAACACACTTAACCGAATAGAGAGGGTGTTTCGAAGGACAGTGCCAGCAAGCGTCCTTACGGAACAAGAAAGAGCAAGACTTGTGCGTTTTGAGGAAAATTATGCGTTAATGTTAGTAGAAGGGTGTATGCAACAATCGCTTCCCGCTCAGGAGCTGCGTTTACTTATGATGGCGGCAGAGGAGCGGGGGCGCGAGCTGAATGCAGAAGAAGAGGCAGCTATAGACAGGTGGATCCGCAGAGTAGCAGAAAATCCTACCCTGGTTACCCCATTTCTTTTGAATAAGGCTTTAGTGGCACTAATCCGGTTGCATTTCCCTGCAGAGTCGGATGAGAAGAGGCTCGTTCGCTTGTATGATCTTGAGTTGCAACTGACAAGAAAGGGATGCACTCTTTTTGAAACAACAGATCCCATATTTGCCAAGTGGATCGAAACAAAGACGCCTAAAGAGACTATTGGTTTTACAAACGGACAGCCTCTTAAATTGGGTGATAGATTGCAGAATCGCTTCTTAGATAGTCAGGGACTTATGCTTTTTCGTATTGTTATGGAGTCCGGAGAAGATGTTGAGGCCTCTAGGGGGATGATGCTATTTGGAAGGAGCATATCGCACTTAAATACATGGAAGCTTGCCTGTAGACAAGAAAGTTGGTTGGTTCCGCCAATAAGCATAGCGTATCATGATCCTGAGGGAAAATATATTATTGTTGAAAGGCTTACAGATTGCCTCGCAGATGTTCAATGGAAAACGCAAGGAGGATCGGTTGTAGAGGCTGATAAACCCCGTTTGAGCCAAATCTCAGCACTTATTCGTAGGATGGTAGTAGAAAACACAACGCCTCGTAATCTTTCTCCAGGCTATCTTTTCTATAATTCCGACTCTATTTTGCGCTCGATTGTCCCTATATCAAGGGCTGATGGATTCGATTATAATGCAATTGTTGATTTTGTATTTACTGTGAGTCAAGGCAAACTGATACTATTTCGCGAGATTCTACGCAGATCCCGTCTTGCAGAGCATCCAATTGGCCAATTTTATCTAAGGATAGCGCGAGAACATCTGAGGGAGCAAGCGCAGTATTCTATAGAGGATGATGCAGCTCGCTCGAGAATACAAGAGGTGAGTGTTGTTGAGAGAGCAAAGAATATGGTAACAGCTGTAACAGAGCTTAAGGCCAGGGTGTTTGATACGCTTATCAGATCTGTTCTGAGTCCTCACGAGAATACGCAGGCGCTTCGGGATGCAATTACAGAACAACTTATTGCCTTTCATGCCGATACAAATGCTCCTGTGACACACTGGCCAGATGCGGCAGATCGTATTGGCGCTCTCGTAAGCTTGCGCTATCCCCATCTTTTTAGATCGTCTTTGCCGCAAGGAGGCAATGTGGATCGCTCTCCCATGACTGTGTTTGATGAGGCGTCGAGATGAGGAATTTTTGCAAAGTACTTTGGCTTCTTCTCATCTTCCATAGCTGCACTTCACACCCTCCTGAGCGGCAGACGCCCTACGTTATTGCACGAAGTAGTGTTTTAGAGCAGTTGCCACTAAGAGGCCTTGAAAAAAACTTCTTTGGCTTTAGCCAAGATTTATTTACGCAAATTGCAAACCTCGAAAAGTATAAATTCATACTCATTACTTCAGAGACGTTGCCACTGGTCTCGCTTCTAGACGATGGTGAGGCAGATGCGGTGGTAAGCGTGGTGGAGCCGACTGATTGGCTACGACGCGAATACCTTTTTTCTCAGCCTTTCTTTGTGATGGGGCCCGTGCTTGTAGTGAAGACTGATTCGCCCTATACCAAAAACAAAGACCTTATGGGGAAGACAGTTGCCTATCAAAGAGAGCTATTGACAGAATCTTTGTATACAGATAGATATAATTTTAACTTAGTGCCCTATAACACGGATGTAACGCATGCTGTCGATGATCTTCTCCATGGGGATATAGATGCAATGATCGTTGACTCTCTCATTGCCGTACAACTGGAAGCGAGTTTATATAAAAACGCCATTCGTATTCTTGTTCCTCCAGTAAAGCCAGTTGGCCTTCGCTTGGTGGTGCAGGTGGGAAAGAACGAGGAGCTTATTGATAAATTCAACGAAGGACTTGAAGAAATCAAAAAGAGTGGACTATATGACAAGATGCTCAATTATTGGGGGCTTTTTGATGCGCAATAGCGCGCATCGAGAGCCATTAAAAACTCAATTATGTAATTTTAAGAGGTACATTTTCTGGACAATGCTGCTGCTGTGCAGTTGTTTCATACACTCTGTAGAGGCTGTGTGGAGTCCTTTACCAGGAATCACGATATCTAACCCTTCTACATTTTCTGAAGAGCAACAAATTGGAATCGACGCTTCTGGTAATGCTACTGCAATCTGGCGAGAATATGATGGTGTACATACAAATATACGAACAGCGAACCTTGCAAAAGGCAGTTCCTGGATAGCAAATCCATTACCACTGTCTTCCATTGGCGGAAACAATACACAAGCAAACCCACAAATTGCTATTACTCCTTCAGGCTATGCAGTTGCTATTTGGGAAGAATTTGATGGCACTAATTCGATAGTTAGGGCAGCAACAAGGGCATCTTTTTCAAGCCCTTGGTCAGCTCCTGTGACACTTTCACTTCCAACTACAAGTCCAGCTCAAATCCCACAAATAGCTGTAGACCCTGCTGGTAATGCAGTTGCTATTTGGGTAAGCTTTAATGGCACGATAAATCAAATTCAAGGTGCTACACTTGCATTTGGAGGAAGTTGGTCTACACCTGTCACTATTTCTTCTCCTGGTGTAGATGCATTTTTCCCTAATGTGAGTGTTGATGCTGCTGGTAATGCAGTTGCTGTTTGGACATGGCAGGCTTTTCCCAATTTTATTACCCAATCTGCGAGCCTTCCATTTAACGGAAGCTGGACCGCTCCTGTGAATCTCTCCAATCCAGCCGAAAGTGCCACGCAAGCGGATTTGGAGATAAGTCCATTAGGCTATGCAGTTGCTGTATGGCAAAGTAATAATGGTAGCGATGTTGTGATTGAGGCCGCAACACTTCAATTTGGCGGAGCTTGGTCAGCATTTCAGGTTCTTTCCACAGCGGGCTCAAACGCATTCGAAGCGGATGTAGTCGTAGATCGAGTAGGCAATGCATATGCAGTGTGGACTCAAAACATTGGTAGTGATTTCATTATTCAATCAGCAAATCTTCCATTTGGAAGTAGTATTTGGTCGACACCTGTAGGTATTTCTCCTATAGGGGCATTTTCAGTTGATCCAGACATTGGGGTTGATTCGGCAGGCAATGCGATTGCTGTTTGGGATAGATCCAATGGTACTGATACTGTTATACAAGCCGCAATGCTGCCATTTGGAGGAAGTTGGTCCTCGCCTATTGATCTTTCTACAGCAGGCCAGACTTCAGTACTTGCTCAAATTGCTATAGACCCAACGGGATATGCTGTTGTCGACTGGACGAATCAAACACTGAATGTGATTCAAGCAACTACCTGGATTCCCTGCCCAACAGTCATCAATGTTGCACCCAATTTTGGACCCCCAGAAGGTGATAATAAAGTGACTATTACTGGTACCAATTTCATCAATGTAACCGCTGTGAAATTTGGCACGAAAGATGCATTGAGTTTCGTTGTCAATTCATCCACATCGATTACAGCAATAGCACCACATGGAAAAGAGGGAACTATAGTTAATGTGACAGTAGCAACACCATCGTGCACTTCACAGATTACTGCCACTGATCGCTATTCGTATCGCCATAAACACACACACGATGAATAGAAGTGACCTGGAGGCTCCTACACATTTTATCGGTTCTGGTCTTTCCCATTAAAGCCTTAGTGGTGCAAGTGGGAAAGAACGAGAAGCGTTTTGATAAATTCAATGTAGGACTTGAAGAAACCAAAAAGAGTGGACTGTATGCCAAGATGCTCAATTATTGGGGGCTGCTCGATGCGCAATAGCGCGCATCGAGAGCCATTAAAAACTCAATTATGTAATTTTAAGAGGTACATTTTCTGGACAATGCTGCTGCTGTGCAGTTGTTTCATACACTCTGTAGAGGCTGTGTGGAGTCCTTTACCAGGAATCACGATATCTAACCCTTCTACATTTTCTGAAGAGCAACAAATTGGAATCGACGCTTCTGGTAATGCTACTGCAATCTGGCGAGAATATGATGGTGTACATACAAATATACGAACAGCGAACCTTGCAAAAGGCAGTTCCTGGATAGCAAATCCATTACCACTGTCTTCCATTGGCGGAAACAATACACAAGCAAACCCACAAATTGCTATTACTCCTTCAGGCTATGCAGTTGCTATTTGGGAAGAATTTGATGGCACTAATTCGATAGTTAGGGCAGCAACAAGGGCATCTTTTTCAAGCCCTTGGTCAGCTCCTGTGACACTTTCACTTCCAACTACAAGTCCAGCTCAAATCCCACAAATAGCTGTAGACCCTGCTGGTAATGCAGTTGCTATTTGGGTAAGCTTTAATGGCACGATAAATCAAATTCAAGGTGCTACACTTGCATTTGGAGGAAGTTGGTCTACACCTGTCACTATTTCTTCTCCTGGTGTAGATGCATTTTTCCCTAATGTGAGTGTTGATGCTGCTGGTAATGCAGTTGCTGTTTGGACATGGCAGGCTTTTCCCAATTTTATTACCCAATCTGCGAGCCTTCCATTTAACGGAAGCTGGACCGCTCCTGTGAATCTCTCCAATCCAGCCGAAAGTGCCACGCAAGCGGATTTGGAGATAAGTCCATTAGGCTATGCAGTTGCTGTATGGCAAAGTAATAATGGTAGCGATGTTGTGATTGAGGCCGCAACACTTCAATTTGGCGGAGCTTGGTCAGCATTTCAGGTTCTTTCCACAGCGGGCTCAAACGCATTCGAAGCGGATGTAGTCGTAGATCGAGTAGGCAATGCATATGCAGTGTGGACTCAAAACATTGGTAGTGATTTCATTATTCAATCAGCAAATCTTCCATTTGGAAGTAGTATTTGGTCGACACCTGTAGGTATTTCTCCTATAGGGGCATTTTCAGTTGATCCAGACATTGGGGTTGATTCGGCAGGCAATGCGATTGCTGTTTGGGATAGATCCAATGGTACTGATACTGTTATACAAGCCGCAATGCTGCCATTTGGAGGAAGTTGGTCCTCGCCTATTGATCTTTCTACAGCAGGCCAGACTTCAGTACTTGCTCAAATTGCTATAGA
>JABDDE010000032.1:0-466 GCA_013287775.1 Chlamydiota bacterium | reverse complement strand
CAAGCCGCAATGCTGCCATTTGGAGGAAGTTGGTCCTCGCCTATTGATCTTTCTACAGCAGGCCAGACTTCAGTACTTGCTCAAATTGCTATAGATCCAACGGGATATGCTGTTGTCGACTGGACGAATCAAACACTGAATGTGATTCAAGCAACTACCTGGATTCCTTGCCCAACAGTCACCAAGGTTACACCTAATTTTGGACCCCCAGAAGGTGGTAATAAAGTTACTATCACTGGTACCAATTTCATCAATGTAACCGCTGTGAAATTTGGCACGAAAGACGCACTGAGTTTCGTTGTCAATTCATCCACATCGATTACCGCAATAGCACCACCTGGGAAAAAGGGAACTACAGTGGATGTGACAGTAGTAACACCATCGTGCACTTCGCAGATTACCCCTGCCGATCGCTATTCGTATCGCCATAAGCACATACACCATAAACATAAGAGACCTGAGGCTC
>JABDDE010000031.1 GCA_013287775.1 Chlamydiota bacterium | reverse complement strand
GGGAAAAAATGAGACTGCGATACGAACAAGCCTTGAGAGTGAATTTCAGATTACTATACGTCCGCAGCGTACGTTAGAACAGGCAATTGCTGCCAACCATCCAGGGAAACTAGCACTTGACAAACTCAAACAAGTCTGGCCACTCATATCACGGCAACGATCTGGAGAGACAGAGGCTGCAACTCAAGAACGAGTGCGCCAATATGTTGTTAATCATGGTTTTCCCATAGCTTCAAACCAGACTGTACAGGAGGCACTTGCTGCTCGGGAGCAAGTGGTACAGCAGGAAATAAACACTATGCTTACCCAAGTGCAGGCACTGCGTAGCCAAGGCAAGAATGATGTGACTATTGCAGGAGAAATACACATTGATTTTGATCCTGGGCAAACCATCGAAGAGGGGCTTGACGAGACACGTCGATATGAGTACATGGAAAGGGAAATACTGGAGCCCACTACTGGAGAAGAGAGAACGCGCATTAAGCCACAACAGGTCTACAGGCTCTTGGAGGGCTTGCAGCCATGGCCTATCCTGCAGCCGCGCTAAAAAATCCTTCACAAATATCTACGAGAAGATGTCCCACATGTTGCCTGAAGGGCAACAACAGGGTATAGGGTACACAAATGGGTTTCGCTGCTACCGCAGCTCTATTTTTTTAACCGCTGCCCAACCCCACGTTCCGCCGACCGTAGCGCAGGTGCGCTACGGTCGTGCTCCACGCGGGGCTAATGAATTCCACCGCTGCCGCGGTGGGACCCATATCAACTAGAAGCATAATATGTCCCACATGTTGCCTGAAGGGCAACAATTGCAACAGCCCAGGGCAACGCCATGGGTTAAACAATCACACCCACATGTTGCCTGAAGGGCAACAATTGCAACAGCCCAGGGCAACGCCCATGCTGTTACCCACAAGTCAAAAAGGTGCCCTGAAGCTGCTTTTAGGATGCTATTTTAAGTAGAGAGCTGACGCAGGATCTTATGGTATGGACAGTTACAAGCCCTGGCTGCTTTTTTTTACAGGGAGAGCCACTTATAAGACCATAATGATTTCTTAGCTTTCTCTCTACTCTCCCCACTATCCAGACCTTAATCACCAATGCACCCCAGCACCCCTAACGCCTCTGACAAGCTCTCTCTGTAAGCTCTCTCCTGTGGCTCTCCCTGTGAAAAAAAGTCCTCACAACTTGTAATTGCCACAACCCTAAGATCCTGCGTCATCTCTATGCGCTCTTCTAAACTCCTTGTTCTCTTGCTACCAAGGACGTTAGCCATTACTTCTGGAAGCCATGTAGAGGCATTTTATAGACTTGTGGGTAACAGTATGGGCAACGCCCTGGGTTAAACAATCACACCCATGTTGATTGATTGTAATTTCCATATGTCGTATGTTGCTATTTAAAACATTCTAGAGACAACCTCTCATTACACACAAAATTTCTAATTGCAAAAAAACCACAGTTCGATTTACATTCAGAACGTAATCACTCAAAACTTTGGATTATTATGCATCAGAAATTTTTCGTATCTCTTCTAGCAGCATGCTTGTTTCTGCCTCTCAGAGCATTCTCAGAGACATCTGCTCCAACACCAGAAACAGTCACCGAGGCTGTGGTTGACTCCCCTATCGACTCCCCACTCCTGCCTAAAAACCACACTCACCCCTACCTCCAACAAGAAACTTCCACCATCGCTGAAGCCGAGCCATCTTCCTTTGTGAATGGCTCTGTCAATGCCATTTCAGGCACTTTTTATCAATCAGCCACCGATCTTATTGTCCCAGGTCCCGTGCCTCTCAATCTGCGCCATTACTACAATAGCGACAGCTTCTTCTGCAACTGGATGGGCTACGCCGCCATGGCTACCAACTACAATCCTTTTGTACAAGGACTTGCCCCAGATTGTGGCCACCACCTGGAAATCATCGCCGAAGAAGATGGCGGCTCCGTCGTCCGCTACATTGCCGAACATGATAAGAAAAGCAAATCGCTAGGTTTTTATTTAGCCCCAGAGGTTATCCAGAAAGGCTTTACCAATGCGGGCTCTGGCGTAATTTCTGCCAGAACCAACCTCAAAAACACTCGCTATCACCTCTACAGCCATGAAATCCTCCCTAACCTTGATGGGAAAGAAGCACAATGGATGGCCTTTTTAAGCGATGGCAGCAAGCGCAAATACAACAGCATTCACACCTTCGATCAACGTATTCACTTGCTCTGGGAACAAAAACCCAATAAAAACCTTATACGATTCAGATATGGCAAAAACCACGAACATGACGGTACGGAAGGCAAACTTAAACGCATTGTGGCCACCGACCCAAGCGGCAAACACGCCTCTAACTGGCTACAGTTTAGCTATAGCAAAAGTAAGCACAAAGCACGCGTCACTGCCAGCAATGGCAAACACGCCATCTACACCTTCTTTCAAGGTGATGATGGCAACAAGATGCACGACAAGGTGCAGTACGTGCGCAAGATTATATCCTCTGATGCCGTAGCAACCTACTTTAACTACACTAAAATCCACAACAAGCACTACATCAACAAAGTGTTTCATCCACATGGCCGCTTTTTAGAAATAGAATATGACCATAAAGGCCGCGTCAAGGAACAAAAAGCCCCTGCAGGCAAGGATGGGGACAAAAAAACTATCTACAGCTTTGAATATAAACCCGATGAACATCACACCAACGTCTGGAATGCACATAACATACTTACCGTATACCGCTATTCTTGGAAAAAGCGCTTAAAAGGCATTGAGAGCCATCTTGATAAAGAGTTTTATCGCGGTATCTATTTTTATTGGGGTGAGAAGGATCATATTGAGCGCGGCAAACGAGATATGAGCGACGAGGGCAATCTTCTTGGCAAATCTCTCCAGAACAAAGAGGGCCGAGCGCTCGCTTCCTGGAGCGCCAAGTATGACGACTACGGCAATATCCTTGAAGAGTCGTTCTACGGCAACCTCACCGGAAAACGCCCAGAAGATTTTGCTGTGTCTCATAAAGATGGCACGCCATTAAATGCTCATGTAGAGTGCTATCGTAAGTACTACACCTATTCTAAAGACCATTTGCATCTTAAAACCAGCGAAAGCGAAGATGATGGACCGACTATTAAATATGCCTACAAAGAAGGGACCGATTTAGTAACCGCCAAGTTTATCTGCAAAGGCGACAGTATTAAAATACGTGAGTTTTTCTCCTATGATAATGAAGGAATTTTAATCAAACATATTATCGACGATGGCTGCTCACATGACCCTGACAACCTGAAAGAGGTTACCGAGCGTCGCATCACTCGTATTACCCCAAATGGTCGCCGCTGTGAATATGGCGTGGGCCAACCAGAGACCGTTAAAGAATATTATCTGGATGTTGAGAGTGGCAAAGAAGTCAAGCTCTCACAAAAAGACTACCGCTACACCAAAGCAGGCCTTGTCAGCCAAGAAGAGCTACGTGATGCCGATGACCATCTTGTGGCGACTACTTATTTTGAGTATGATCATAAAGGCAATCTCACTAAAAAAACCGATCCTCTTTGGCGTGTGTGGGCATTTGAGTATGACACCAACTATAATAAAACGCGCGAAGAACTTCTCAAATCGGGCAGCTATTCTACCTACACGTATGACCTCATGAACAGGCTGATAGCCGAGAAAGAGCATCATGCTGATAAAACCTTTACAACCCATCATGAGTACGATAGCGTGGGCAATAGAGTGGCAACGACAGATCATTACGGCAACACCACTCACTTTGAATATGATGACCTGAACCGCCTTGTCAAGACGATCTATCCTGCGATGCATGATGCGAAAAAGGAAAAAATACACGCAACTGTTACACAGCGCTATGATGAG
This sequence comes from Chlamydiota bacterium, assembly GCA_013287775.1. GTDB lineage: Bacteria > Chlamydiota > Chlamydiia > Chlamydiales > FEN-1388 > JABDDE01. The sequence goes on along the minus strand of JABDDE010000031.1, from coordinate 17,702 downwards.
CAAGACTGTGTAGTTAAGCACACTGACGCTAACGGGAACTCCACAAAGTATACCTACACAAGCCGTAAGCAGCCTCTTACTATTACCCATCCAGACGACTCTAAGGAGCAGTTTCAATATTTTCTGAATGGCAAACTAGACCATAAGTGGGACCAAAACGGCACCAAAACCAGCTATGAGTATGATTTTCTGGGACGTGTCACCGAGGTAAAAATATATGATAGCCACGATCACAAGCTTGCAACCACTTCTAATACGTATAACGCCTTTCATTTACTCTCGTCAACGGATGCTATGGGTAATACGATCTATTACTCCTACGATGGTGCTGGCCGCAAAATCAAAGAGGTAAAGAAAGAAGGTGATACCTTTGCAAAAACGACATATGAGTATGATGCCCTTGGCAGGCTAACTGCAACCAAGAAGTGGTATGACAAGGATTCCCACGACTATGTTGCAGCGTTTGTAAAATACGATGCCATGGATCGCGTTATCTCCGAGTGGCAAGAAGATGGCAGCGGCGAACTACTCGGTAAAACGTGCTACGAGTATGACACAAATGATAATCGCACCAAGGTGACCACTTCTATCACGAAAGAAAAAACCGCTGTCACTCGTGTGGAATACAACACCCATGATCTGCCCGAAGTAATTATTGACGAAATTGGAAATAAAACAAAAATAAAATACAATTTCGATCACGCTAATTTCCACGACCAAAAAGTGCTGCAAATTACTACCACAGATCCCCTCGGTAATAGCACGATTGAGGTGCAGGATGTCTTTGGACAGCGCAAGATCGTAGAACGCCGCAACCACAAAGACAAGCTCCTTTCACGATCACATTATTTCTATGATGCGGTTGGCAATATCACAAGAGAGCAGCATGCTGCAGTTATCGATGGTGAGGAAGATCACGACTATGTGATTACCAAAGAATATGATGCCATGGACCGCATGACCAAGCTCACAGAGCAACCAGAGCGCGCTCATCAAAAAATCACTGAGTATAGCTATTATGCATCAGGCTGCCTCAAAACTATCACCAAGCCTGATGACGTCAAGATTTATCATACTTATGATGCTTTGCTCAGGCTTGAGAGCATGAAGTCATCAGACAAGAGTATCCATTACAGCTACGAGTATGACCTCAATAATAACCCCATCGTCATCAAAGATGAAGTCGCTGACACTACGAACCGCAGAAGCTATGATGCGTGGAGCCGCCTCACCAAAGAGACACTCTCGAATAAGCTTAAAGTGACTTACGAGTATGATCCGCTTGGGCGGCTCACAGAATTTGGCCTTCCTAATGGTTCCTCAGTGAAGTATGCCTACCACAAAGGGCATCTGAGCGAGGTTATACGCAAATCAAAAAACCATAAAACCCTCTATCAGCACCGCTACAACGATGTTGACCTCCGTGAGCAGATTCTAAAAAGCACGCTTATTAAGAATGCCGGCACGGTGGAGTACGTCTATGATCGAAAAGGCCGTACGCGTAAAATCAACGCCCCAAAATGGAAGCTATTGATTCCAAGTGGCGGCTTTGATGATGTGGGTAACTTACGCAAACTCCACTTCAGAGACCGTGTGGGCCGTGTGCAGGGCTATTTTGACTATGATGATCTTTACCAGCTTATCAAAGAAGAAGGCGCACACAAGCATAGCTTTGAGCATGACTCACTCAGCAACTGCCTCAAAAAAGATGGAGATAGGCAAAAAGTCGACCATTTAAATAAACTGGTAGAGTCCAAGGATGCCGACTTTGAATATGACAAGAATGGCAACCTGATTAAAGCGCGCGAGGACAAGAAAACGACACGCTACCGCTATGATGCCCTAAACCGCCTTGTCGAGGCGTGTGAAGAGGGAGAGTTTCGTGCACGATACAGCTATGACTCCTTCCACAGACGCATCTCGAAGACTATCGAGCGATGGGAACATAAGCACTGGAAAACCGAGAGCGAGGTACGCTTCCTGTATCTGCACGAGCGAGAAGTGGGTGCTGTAGATCATCACGATAAGATAATAGAATTTCGATCAATTGGCCGTGGCAAAGGCGCTGAGATTGGGGCGTCAGTAGGTATTGAGATAGGAAGTCGGTGCTATGCGCCGGTACATGACCATCGTGGCAACATCTGCAGCCTGATTGGTGCCAAGTCGGGTAAAGTCCGTGAGGTTGCACGGTACTCAGCTTTTGGTGAAATGAAGCTGTTTATGGGCAGAGGCAAGCGTGTAGAGCACTCCCCTGTTGGCAACCCATGGCACTTTGTGAGCAAGCGCCTTGATCCCGAGACAGACTTTGTCTACTTCGGGAAGCGCTACTACAGCCCTTCCATGGGTCGCTGGATCACTCCCGACCCGATCGGCTTTAGCGATGGACCCAATCTGTACGCCTACGTGCATAATAGTCCGCTGATGCTTCTGGATCCATATGGGTTGTTCACGTTGAAAGAAGCGTGGGAGAGTACTAAGGAAGTTGCGCAGAATATATGTGATAAAGCAAAAGAATTTGCCGATAGTTATGCTAAGGGACTGGACGATTCTATGGGGCATCCCATCGATACAGCACTCGCTAGAGCTCCTCACAAAGAAACATGGGAAAGAAGACCATGGGGTAAGCTCACTGCGACAGAAAGAACTCGTATGGCAGGGTCTCTGCTTGGCCGAACTACAGGTTTATTCTTCTGGTTATGTGTAACGTATGAAACAGTAGGGGGTGCGGCAGCTCCTGGAGCCGCAGGAAGTGCTGTGCGTACAACTACAGCAGTACGCACAACTACAGCGACCCGTACAGGTGTTGTAGCCACGGAAGCCAGGACTGGCATTGCAGCTGCCAAAGGAACGGTAGTTAGAGGAGGAGTAGCAGGAAGTACTACTGCTAGGGCTGCTCAAGGAGGTGGCGGAGGGACTACCTCTACAAATGTTGATATGTTGTCAAAAGCAGCAAAAGCATCTGATCGAGGAGGATTGACTAAAGCAGGTCGGGGTTTAGATAAACATGGCAATAGATCTAAAACTGTTTTTCCCAAGGCAACCGGAAATGAAGCAACCAAAAATACACAAGGACAACATCATGTTGATGATATTCTCACACATCCGCAAGCAACGGCTTATCCTAATAAAGCCGGAGGATGTGATATTCATACACCAGATGGACGTGGTATAAGATATGATGCAAATGGTGATTTTGTGGGGTTCTTGGAACCAAGGAGTACTGGATAAATGTTTTCAAGACTTAAAATTATATGCGAAAAAATATTTTTCATATTATGGAATTTCTTAAATAAGAGAAAAAAAATGAACAACAAATTTAGTATTGAATTTTGTAGCGACTCAGATTATGAAGAAATGGTGGCATATATTGGTTATGAAAATCAAACGATTGCAATAATCATACAAGATAACGACAAAGAAAATATGGAAATAAAAATGCTGATTTCAGAGCAAGAATTTTCTTTATCCAAAATCCCTCCATTTGATTTTGCTGAAGTGATTCAATTTGCAAAAAAAAGTCTGCTTGAATTCCACAAAACCAGAGAGAGTGTATTCACTATAGTAAGTGAGGACATAGACTCTATAAATGCGCAAGCCCAACGTGAAGTGGAAGACATTCTCACTGCACCTAATAATCAATGTATTCAAGACGGAACACGTGGCTTCAGAATTTATGCACCAGATGGACGAGGAATTTATTATCTGCATGATGGCACCTTTATAGGATTCATTGAGAAAATTTTTTAAAAAATTACAATTAGTTGAAATGTTGCCGCTAAAAAACGCAAGGTCAATGCCATTTGAGAAAAGTAAGGGGCGATGAAATACCTCACTTACTCTAGACACTTATTGACCTGCTGAGAAGAGCAACAGAACAGTCGCATATGTGTTTAAAAAACAAGAGGAGAAAAATATGGAAACACAAACAATCGAGGTTATGATTCAAGGAAATAGCCATCCTGATGGTCAGGATGCAAATAATGCCAATATGGCCACCGATGCCCAAGATAATACTGGTATTGCACAGTCGCTGCTCAATACAATGAAAAAATTTTTTCATTTCTGGTGTTCGTTTTCAGGCCGTTTGAGGCGTAAGCGATTTCTGTGGCAGAAACTGCTTGTGCTCGCTGTGGCAGCCCTCACAGGAATTGGTATAGCGATATCACTACACTTCATACAAAATCCAATATTACTTTTTCTCATTATCTTATGTGTTTTTTTACCACTACTATGCTTTGTCGTTGCAAGTGGCATGTCCCTTATGATAAGACGATTGCAAGATTTCAACTATTCGATAAAATGGTTATTGGTATTTGGGATTATATATTTGGGATTCCAAACATCAATAGATGTAATTAAAGAAAGTAGTGCACCAAATACAGCTCCCCTAATAGCAACGTTGAACACGCTCTTGGGTATTCTTAACTGTGTATGCGGCATCTTTGTACTTTTTAAGAGAGGCACTCAAGGCACAAATAGGTTTGGAGTTGATCCGAGGGAGCAGACGAACCAGCAGTGTGCTGTCTGTTAATCTGTTGGGAGCAATGGCAAGAGCGTAGCTGAATGTTACGCGTAAAAAATAAGAGGAGGAGTTTTTATGTCTGTGAGTGATGGAGTTGTAGGCTTAATTTTTTTTATAATTTTTATCTTCGGTATTTGTTACTTACTGTATAAGTTCGCGGAAAAACAAGAAAGGAGACGAGTAATCAAACCATGTTGGTTACCGGAAGAAGAGAAGGACCTAAAAACGTGGGTACAGCGCATTTACATGGCTGAAAATGAAGAAGCCTTAAAACAGGTGACCAATGAAGCAATACGTAGTATTCCTCGGCATCGCGTTTTCTTCTCTGCTGCACGGAAGGATCGTTATACTACACTACAACCAAATGCCTGTCAATCTTTTGAGGAAGAGGAAAAAATGGTGCGAACAATCTGGTTAATACAATTCATTGTTTTTTTCTGTCTTACATTAATTTCCAGTATCAATAATTACTTTATTTTAAATTGTGGAGAATCAAAAGCATATACGTATTTTGTTGGATATATTATAGGCTTCAGTTTTATAAAGGGCATTCAATACTACTGTGGTTTTAAGAAAAAAGGCACAAAAATTCTTACTCTTTTGTTGCTTGCGACAGTCATCTGGCACGCAGTGTGGCTTTACCGCATGCCATGGCAACAATTTACAGCCTGGACAACACTCTGGCCTTTACTCTGGCCCTTAGGACGTTGGATGATTTATCTCGTAGCAAATTATCGTTTGTTAAAAACCAATATGGCAGTAAAGACACACCAACAGCTCCATTATTTGAAAGAAGGTGTACCTGTCTATGAACGCGAAATCCAGCCAAATTTTGCGGTTAGTCAGTAGATAATGATGCAGTGAAGAAGGATCTATGAGAAAGCTCAGTATTATTTTTAAAAGGAGACAGAGTTATGAAAAATTATTGCTCTATTGTATTTGCATGTATGTGTATAGTGCTTTTGCAACCTGTAAAGATATACGCGAGAGAGCATCATCTTTCAACAATTATACTTCGGGGCGTTGATTTTTTTCGTTTTTTAAGGCACAAATTCGATGATTTTGGCAGTGGGGAAAACCCTTCCGTAAATCGACATACTCAACGAGTAGGCGATTTGCAAAGGGTTTTGCCCAATGACAAAAGCGCGGATTTTGGCCTAAAAACGAAAAAAATCAACGCCCCAAAGTATAACGTAACCCGGCTAGGATATGGTTTCAAATCATTCTATAAGATTTATTTGTTGAAAAATCACCATGCCTCACCACTCAATGTACAATTACGGGTAGGGCAGCATCCAAGTCCTCATAAGTGCTATTTCAGATTACGCGAAGGGGCTTTTGCTGGCACGTTATCCTATACCTTAGGTAAAAAAGAAAGGCGTGTTGGCTTTTTTAAAATGAAAGGAAAGCTTGAAGTAACAAAAGGTTTGCGTGCTTCTTCGATTTGGTATCCCGCTTTGACTCAAATACTTGCAAAAATCCCAAAGTTTGACCTACACGGCGCTCATAAAGGAAAAGTAAAACTCGCCTTTCAACAAGCGCATACCCATCCCGCTTTTCGTATAGTGCCATCCAAGGAAAGTGGACTGTATGTTCAATATGGGTTAGCTCCGAAGAAACGACGCTCATTAGATGCCTCACCTATGATTCTTACCATTTCCGTGAAGCCCGAAATCAGTACTAAAGACAATAAGCATGTACTTATTGCTACTGCTATACTCAAGCCTCGCAAAAGCCGTAAGATGTATTCCGAGCAACCATTTGTAAAATTTGCTGTCACAAAAAAAGAAATTTCAGAAATAGAACGACAGCGTATGGAAACACATCATCAATTATGGTACCCCATAATTAAAAAGATGATATCCACTAATGTAAAAAATTATTTTAAATTTAAGCATTTGCATCACTCTTTAGGTAAAACGTACAGCAAAAAAAAGTAACGCCCCACAGCAACGCCCTGGGTTAAACGCAATCACACCCACATGTTGCCTGAAGGGCAATAACAGGGTACAGGATATACAAAATGTGACGGCCTTTCAGGCCTCTATTATTTTATTTTGTGGCCAGGCCTTCGGCCTGGCCACCCAGACCCAGGGCTTCGCCCTGGGCTATACATATTTCGGCCCTACGGGCCTTAGAAAGGCCATTTAAGGCTGATGCATATGCGTTCTACACGGGGTTAGAGCCGCAAATTTCGCCACTACCGTGGCTCTTAGTGCTGATTGGTTATAAGGTTCTTTAAGAGGAAAACGTTGCTGTTTTATGTCGATCATTGGAAGCTTTCCAATGATTGACATACTTGCGCAAAAATCGCTGCACTGTGTGCGCGTTTTTTGCTGTTTTGCTTTTTGGCTTCATTGTAAATTATTGTAATTTCATAATTTCGTTTGTTGTTTTTTATTAAGTCCTAGAGGCGATCTCTTTATCGAAGAAAATTTCTGATTGCAAAAAATCACGACTCCATTTACATTCGAAACGTACTGATTAAAAACTGGAGATTTTTATGCACAGTAAATTTTTCATATCTCTTGTAGCGGCATGCTTGTTTCTGCCTCTCATGGCATTCTCAGAGCTATTTACTGTCATACCAGAAGCAGTCGCATATGTGTGTTAAAAAACAAAAGGAGAAAAATATGGAAACAAAAACAGTGGAAGCTAGAATGAACATGAATACAAGTCATAAAGAGTGGGATGCAAATAATGACGCCATACCCGTTGTAGGCCGAGATATGGCAATCACAGTAAAACAACTCTGGCATTCAGTGAAAAATTTTATCCGTTTCTGGTGCTCGTTTTCAGGCCGTTTAAGACGTAGGCAGTTTCTATGGCAGTTCCCTCTTGTGTTTTCTTTAATGACACTCACAATTGCAGGCATAGCCATGTCAGCGAGCTCCATACAAAATTCAATATTGCGTACTCTAGTAATCCTGTGTGGTTTTGTACCTATGATGGTGTTGCTTGTTGCCAGTGCCGGTTCTCTCATCATAAGGCGGTTACACGATCTCAACTATTCAAGGAAATGGTTCTGGTCATATTGTATTACAATGATAGGAATAGTGAGAATGGGCGAATTACTCAAAGATAACACCTCATCATCCGCTTCCACTGCATTCATAACATTCCCTACATTTTGTGCTATTTTAATATTCTCATCCCTACTCTCTTTATTTTTACTACGTGGTACTCAAGGCGCAAATAGTTTTGGTGTTAACCCGAGGGACGAAATGAAGCTCCAAAAAGAGAAAAATCAGGAGGAAAAAATATTTAAAGTTACTGGACAACGAGAAAGGAATCTACAAGATAGAGATGCAAACACTCATTGCATGGGTACTGCAGACAAACAGACTCCTAGCGCAGTACAGCTATTACGCAATGTTTTAAAAAATTCTGCTGGTTTTTGGTGTGCATTTTCAGGTCGTTTGTCTCGGGGACTGTTTTTCTGGCAGTTCACCCCTGTCTATTTTCTGCTGATGCGCGAAACTGTTTATATCCTAGCTCCTGAAACATGGAGCTTTCTACACAATCCAATACTACTTAATATAGTGGCCTCCTGTGATTTATGGCCTATAACTCTGTTTCTCTATATTAGTGCGGCTTCTCTTGCTACAAGGCGATTATATGATATCAACTGCTCGCGAATATGGCTTTGGTTATATAGCATTATGTGCGTTGGATGTGACCGAATGATAGAATATCTCGAGAAAAACAGCTCGGCATCGCTATATTCGGAATATCCTATAGAAAGGAAATTAGCTATAGCCTTTTTTATCATCACATTTGCCTGTCTTATGTTTTTATACACTAAACGCGGCACTCGAGGTGCAAACAAGTACGGTACTGATCCGAGAGAGACAGCAAATAGGCCGTGCAATGCCTGTTAATCATTGCTGACTGATGACACCCTCTTTTTAAATTTATCTTCTATGTCTGCTGCAAGGATAAGATGAAATGGTTTTATGTATCGCGTAGGCCATAATTTTGCAAGAATCTATGTGTGTTTCAATGACATGACTGTTCACCCAATACGAGCAAGTATCATAGCTCCCGCCACGGTAGTGGCGGCTGGTGTTAGCCCCGCGTGACTGTAGGGAACGCATTGCGTGCGACCGAGGGAACGTGGGGTTGTGGGATCGAAAGAAGATCCGCGCCGCGGTAGCGGCGCATGAAGAGTGTTAGCCCAAGTGAGGAGCGAAGATTACATGTTAATCGTAGTATAAAACAAATTCATATGAAACATGCATGAATTTTGGCAATATTATCGCCTACTCAAACTCAAAAAACCATTTTTTGCTTCATGCACAAATAATTGTTTCAACATGCAACATTTTTGCGCAAATCAAGGGCTTCAGGCACCAACGTGGGGGTGATTGCCTAACTCAGGGCGTTGCCCTGGGGGTTAGCAATGTTGCCCTTCAGGCAACCTGTGGGGGTGATTGCGTAACCCATGGCGTTGCCCTGGGCTGTTGCTGTTGTTGCCCTTCAGGCAACATGTGGGTGTGATTGCCTAACCCAGGGCGTTGCCCTGGGGGTTAGCAATGTTGCCCTTTGGGCAAAGAAAGCAACCTAATTTTACCTAAAAGTGGCTTAGCATCCACAATTGTAGCTTTTAGAAAACTCTTGTTTTTGTAAGAAAAATAGGCTAATATTTCTTACATGGGGAAACAACTAAAAAGTATCGATTCGCAGATACTTGAGGCTATACATGTCCGTGGGCAAGGTTCTGTGTTTGTTCCAACTGACTTCTTGGATTTTGGCAGCCGAGAGGCTATCGATGTCGTTCTTCATCGACTTGCTAGAAAAGGAATCATTCGTCGTCTTGGCAGGGGGGTATATGACTTTCCTAAAAAGCATCCTGCGCTTGGATGGCTTCAACCACCTCCTGAAAAAATAGCAGAAGCATTGGCTGGCCGCGATTACACGCGTGTTCAGCCAGCTGGAGCTTATGCAGCAAATATCCTGGGTCTATCAGAACAGGTGCCTGCTAAGGTGGTATTTCTGACAGACGGTCCAAGCCGGACGGTAAAGATCGGCTTGACTACAATTCAGTTTCGTCGAACTACCGCAAAAAATATGGCGCTGGCAGGTCAGCTCAGTGGCCTTCTGATCCAGGCTCTCCGAGAACTGGGTAAAGAAAATGTGACTACGGAGCGGCTTGAGCATTTGAAGCGGATTCTTCCGATAGACAAACGACAGGAACTACTCAAGGATATTCGTCTTGCACCGGAATGGATGCGCCCAATTTTGAGGCAGCTTGCCGAGGAGGCAGTGTGAAACTTGGTTTTTAGAATTGTCTTCCGACGAACGACGCCTGTACCATGTAATCTTCGCTCCTCTCTTAGGCTAACACTCTTCATGCGCCGCTACCGCGGCGCGGATCTTCTTTCGATCCCACAACCCCACGTTCCCTCGGTCGCACGCAATGCGTGTTCCCTCGGTCACGCCATACTTTACCACACATCTTTTAGTCGTTGTGACCAATATGGACCCCACCGCGGCAGCGGTGGAATTCATTAGCCCCGCGTGGAGCACGGCCGTAGCGCGGACGCGCTACGGTCGGCGAAACGTGGGGGTCACAGACGCATAAATAAAAATAGAGCTGCGGTAGCAGCGAAACCCATTTGTATGTGGCATAATCAATGCACATAATTGGAGATACATTTCTGTGTCGCTGCTACCGCAGCTCTGTTTTTTTTACCCGTTTCCCCAACCCCACGTTCCGTTCGGCCCGCGCGCTAGCGCTGCGCCTTCACTGCACGCGGGGCTAATGAGCTTCCGCCACTACCGTGGCTCGGTTCTGATTGGTTACAAGTTTCTTTAAGTTGGCATCACTCCAGCCTTTGGGTTTACGCCACTATTAAAGATGTGTGGTAAAGTATGGACGTTAGCCATTACCAAGGCGAGGCACTTGTCATTTATCACTGAATACTTTTTTAGTGGTCGGTCCCTAAAGGGACTGACCACTCACTCCGTTTCCGAAGGGGCAATAGAAAGAAGACACAGGAGAGTGCAGCAAGAAGCAGCACTATTGGTACAAAAAAGACCTTTTCAATCGAGCTACTGAAAAGCTCACATAAAAGACTAAGCTCTGCTGGTGGAATGCTGGCAATAAAAGCAGGCTCTAGAAACTTCGAGGGGGTATTTATAAGCGCCTCCCCTATCCCCTGACTCACCTGATCTCCAATCACAGCTCGCAGCTCTTTTTGAAAAAACGTCAGCTGCAAAAAGCCAGCAAAAGCGGCCCCAATACCGGCTCCAAGGGTGCGCGTCAGGCTTAAAAATGTTGTTGCCCGCCCTATGAGTTTTGCTTCCGCCGCTTTTTGTACGCCAAGAATAGTGAGATTAATAAGAGGCCCCAAGCCCAGTCCAATAATGGAGCAAGCCACAATAAAGTAGAGAAGCGTATTATGAATAGAGGCAAATGCAAACAGGCTAAAACCAAGAATCACGGCTCCTATTGCCACACATGCAACCCACTGCCAGCCAATACGAGCAATACTATAGCTACACAAAAAAGCCCCAATCACCCACCCAATGGAGCTTGCCGTCACCACAAAGCCAGCAATACGCACTGAAAGACGCATCGCGCCTTGAATGTAGAGCGATACCAGAGTAGCTGATGTCGTCAGACATATACCCGTGATAAATCCAAAAGCAATACACAAGGCCACACCCGGCACACTCAAAAGACGAAACGGAATTAATGGAGACGAAACCTGAAACGATCGCCTCACAAAACACACAAGCGCGATGGCACCAAGTACAAAAGCCCCTACCTTCCACCCCATTTGACCCTCCCCTGCCGCCTTTGTAAAACAGGAAAATAACAGCCCCGCAGATACCAGAAAGAGAATCACTCCTTTGGTGTCAAATAAATCTTTATGTTGTATGTTTTTCTCACGAAAGGACCAGAGAAAGCTTGCTGCAATAGCGCCAATGGGAAGGTTGATAAGAAATGCCCATCGCCAGGAGAGGGCCATGGTAAGAGAGGCACCAATAAATGGGCCTACAATACTTGCAACGGCCCATACGCTACTCAGTATTGCTTGCATAAAGGAGCGCTCACGATCGGTTGTATAGAGTTTGGCAATAGTGATATAGCAGATATTGACAAGGCCACCTGCACCCGCCCCTTGGATCAGCCTTGAGACAATAAGTTCATGCATGGAAAAAGAGAGTCCACAAAAGAGGGAGCCTAGTAAAAAAAGCCCCACTGCCACCCAGGCTGATTTCATACAGCCAAAATGGTCTACAACCTTTCCAAAAATAGGTGTTGCTGTGAAAAATGCAAAGAAAAATGCAGCACTCATCAGTGGATACAGCTCCATCTGCCCCAAACTACGAATAATCTCAGGCATGACAGTAGCCAGAATGGTGGTATCCATAGCGGTCATAAACGTAAAAAGCAAAATGGCGATTTTAATCATGAGCTACTGTCGCATTTTTTCGATTTCGAATCAAGACACGCTGTACATGCCGCCTATTAGCATAGAGATACTCAATCCCTGAATACAGGGCATACAGACCTGTGAACACCACACACCATGAGCTTATAGCCGTCAGCGCCTGATTCGATAAATGACCAAGCGAGTGCGGAATAAGCAGCAGCACAATAATAAAACAGGAGATCCCCTGAAGAACTGCCTTGATCTTGCCGCTCGGACGCGCCCCAAGCGCAAAACCACGAAGGGCACATATCGTCCGTAGCATACCAATCACCGAATCACGATACAAGAAAATAAACACAAACACCAACGGCACATTGACAGGCGGCTGCGTAAACGTTAAAAACACTGATATTCTATAAATACTATCAGCCATAGGATCTAAAATCTTTCCAAGGTCAGTGACTTGGTTATACTTGCGCGCCAAGAGGCCATCGAGTGCATCTGAAAGCTCCGAGACACTTAGCAAGAATAAAAGCGCATAGGGCAATCCCTTAGACGTGATGCCAAATGAATCATGCTGAAGATAGATAAGCAAGAATATGGGACTAATAAAGATCCTGATAATAGTCAGGCAATTAGCCACTGTCCACATAGTAGGCCCGCCAATAGGATGGCGAGCAAGCTTATCAAGACGCTTATCGATATTTTTATGAATGGTGTTCATATAATGCTATGTAAGAATCTGTTGGTTTATTCCAGCTAAAGTCATACTCCATACCCTGCTTCATAAGCGTATGCCACTTCTTTTGATCATGCACGAATATCTCTACTGCCCTTTGGATAGCATGGAAGGCTTCACTACTCTGCATGGAGTTAAAACAAAAGCCATTTTGTACGTTATTATCACCCATGTCAAACACAGTGTCAGCAAGGCCGCCAGTCCTTCGTACAATAGGTACAGAGCCATATTTCATTGCGATAAGCTGGGTAAGACCACAGGGTTCAAACTCTGATGGCACTAACAACATATCCGATGCCGCGTACAGCTTGTGGGCAAGCGACTCTTCGGTTCGCAGTACACAGCGAATATCTGGATGATCTGCATAGGCATGCGCTATCTGGGCAAAGTCTTCGTGCACACGTGGATCGGGTGCTGTGCCTAAAAGAAAGTATTGTATCCCTAAACTCTCTGCCTGGGCAAAAAGCGCCTTGAGCGTCTGAATCCCCTTTTGTGGCACCAATCGTGCAATCGCCACAAGAAGTGGCTTGTCCTGACGATATTGCATCCCAAATTCATGAAGAGTCGCTTGCTTATTTCTTCTTTTGGGCTCAGTATCTTTGTGTGTATAATGATGCGCAATAAAGCGATCAATTTCAGGATTCCAATAGGAATAGTCTAAGCCATTTAAGATACCCACAAATTTGTTACTGCACGCGCGGAGCACCTGATCTAGTCCCTTGCCGCCTTGAGGCGTGAGCACCTCTTTTGCATACGTCGGAGATACCGTAACGACATGATCCGCATACATAATACCCCCTTTTAAGAGGTTACCATCTTTAGTGATAGGATCTAAAAACTGCTCGGCAGTCATACACTCGTGCGAGTGCAGCCCAATGTCATCAAGATTGTGTGGCGAGCACCTTCCCTGATAGTCAAAATTGTGAATAGTAAGCACGGTCTTTGTCTTTGCAAAGTGGGCACGAAATTCAGGCTCTCGTATGAGGCAAGCAATAATTGCTGTCTCCCAATCGTGTACGTGGATAATATCGGGAACACGCTCTTGTGCATGTAAAAAATCAACTACAGCGCGGCTAAAATGCAAAAAACGATCATTATCATCGCTCTCACCATATATGCAACCACGGTGAAAGAATTTTTTTGGATGGTGGGAATCATAGAAGGTAATGGTAAGATCGCCATTTAACTTTGCCTGCTCCATACCTCCAGCATACCACTGCCCTTGGAAATAGGTTGTAACAGGTTGTGCTGGCTCGTGTTTGAAAGTAAGGTACTTTTTCTCAAGGCAGTCGAATTTGGGCAAAAAAATAGCCACCTCATGCCCTTTCCACTTGAGCTCGCGGCTCAGCCCCATCATCACATCAGCAAGCCCACCAATTTTGGCAATGGGAGCAAGCTCAGAGGCAACTTGAACAATATACATATAAAACCTTTTTTCCCCACGTTTCGCACAGGTCGCATGTGCATCAGGCTAAGGATGTTAGCATGACAAACGTTATAGCTAATACAAGCCATGGTTGCTTTTTTTTACAGGGAGAGCCACAAGAGAATAGCTGCAGAGAGAGCTTGTCAGAGGCGTTAGGGGTACTAGATGCATTTTTCCACTGAAAGTGGAATAGTCCAAGCATATAAAAATCGATTGGCAAATTTATTTGCCATGCGATTTTTATATGCTTGGACTACAGCGAGCATATGCTCGCTGAAAATGCATCTCGGCGCTATTCTTATAAGCCAACACTTCTCTCTAATCTCTTTGCCTAGACCTTAATTACTAATGTCTCTAGCACCCCACACGCCTCTGACAAGCTCTCTCTGTAAGCCCTCTCCTGCAGCTCTCCCTGTTAAAAACCTACTCAGGCCTTCCTCACCAGAACCTCAAGCACCACACGCCTCTGACAGCTACCTCTGCAGCTCTTCATGGTCTTAACCTGATGCGTATTCGGGGACGGGCAATGTAGCCTCATCCTCGAGGCGAAAATGCACTTCATGACGCAGCTTCCATGCTGCAGCAAGATTCATGGCAAGAAGGAGCGCAAGTACAATCATCATTACAGAGGCAGCCTGCTCAGTATCTGCAAAAGAAAAACCGATCAGCGCTGTCACTGCATATACATAATAGAACAAACGACCCCGTTTTGGCGATAAAAAAAGCGCCGTTTTCATCCCCGCACAAAAATAAGCAATAATAGTTGAGTAGCCAAGCAAAAACAAAAAGAGAGGAATAAAGAAATGCATGTAGGGGAAATAGCTGGCCAGGGCGCTTTGTACAAGGTATATGGCATCAATATTATGCGTCCAGGTCCCCGTCACAAGCACAAGCACAATACTCATCGTGCAAATAATAAAAGTATCGAGAAACACCTCAAAAATGGTAAGAGCCGCCTGCTTCGCTGGCACTTCTTCCGTACTTTCGCTATGAATAATAGAAGCATACCCCACACCTACATCCAAGCTATAACAAGCACGCTTAATACCCTGAGACATAGCCAGCATGAGTGATCCTCCAGTAAAGGCACCAACAGCTGCATGTGACGTAAAGGCATATCGAAATACATCCCCAATCACTGATGGTATGGCAGAGGCACACTGAACAAGCACATACGAGCCCATCCCAATATAGAGCGCAATAAAGAGCGGAATAATGGTGCTACAAATAGTCCCTATTCTTTTTAGCCCTCCACATTCTGCTGCAATAACGAGTGCCAAGAAAACAAGGGCAACTATCGGCTTTGCAATGCCATAATTTTCTGCAACACTCGACGTCATCACACTAAACTGAAAAATCTCAACGCCATATATGCACATCAAAATGCAAAAGGCCTTCACAAGCCAGCTACCAAGGCGCGCCTCTCCACGCGAGCCCCCAAAGGCTGCCGTAAGCACATACATCGGCCCGCCACGATAGCCTTGGGAAGTTTTTACTCGATAGCGCATCCCTAAAAATACCTCAGCATACTTGGCAAGAGAGCCTATGAGAGCTGCCACCCAAATCCAAAAAAGAGCCCCTGGCCCCCCTAGCTGCACAGCCGTCGTCACACCAACAATATTGCCAATGCCAACACAGCCCCCAATACTTGCAAAAAAGGCTTTAAGAGGATGAATACCTGCCTGAGATTCTCCTTGCGGACTTTTTTCTTGTATGTCTTTTCGAAACATGGAAAAGAAATTGCGTACAATAGAGCCAAAACTACGAAATTGCACAAAGCGCGAGCTAAAAGTAAAATACAGCCCCGTTGCTAAAATAGCAGGATAGGCGAAATAGACCCACAGAATGTCTTCAATAAATTCTAACATATACACCAATCATTAAAATATTCTATATAATTTTACCGTTTTTTGCCATAGAAGTCAACGAATTCATCGATAAAAAAATATCTTTCCAGTGATATTGATTCAAAAGATCCTCGACAGGCCGTCCAAGAATGATATGGGCGACATAAAGCGCTTCAATAGAGGCAAGACCCGCTGAGGGATCTATACAGTCTTGCTGGCGTCGAGGATACGCAGTACGCACGCCCAGAGGTATTGAGCGTCGCTCCTTGGGAAGAATGGGAGCGAGTGTTTTGAGCATTTTGCCAGCTAAGCGCCATGTAGCATCAATGAGAAAAAGCCCTTTGTGGGCATCGTGAGAGCTAAGAGGCTCGCCGTCAATATCAAGAAGCACATACTCAGAAAAATCGACTAGAGGTATCCCATCTGGATAACGATAAAATACAAAGCCATCTTTGCCTTCTAAGCCCCTGAGAGAGCATTTTTTCAGGTTTTCACGTCGGTGACGAATGATAACAGTCGGGGGAAAAATTGCCATATAAAAAAGGATAAGTGACCACTCCTCCCTTCGGGAGACCGACCACTTACAAAAAAGCTTATTAAGACTCTTGAAATAAATATTTATTTGTTCTATACGAAAGAATAGATAGTTTTTTAATAATGTGCACGTGTGCATGAAAAAGTTGCATGTGCACTTTCAGTACTTTGCAGGTATGAAATGACTGAAAAGCACTGAAAGTTGCACATCGCATACATAATAGGATACTAAATATGAAGAAATATATACAAGCGCGCTGGTTATCCCTCTGGATTACCATTCTCACAGTGACTTTATTTTCACAAAATAGTGGATATGCTGCAGCGTCTTTAGAGCGAAGTCACAGCATACAATGGACGACGAGCTATAAAGAAGCGCTCAATCTAGCCCGAGCAGAGCACAAACCCATTTTACTCTATTTTGATGGCTCTGATTGGTGTGGGTGGTGCATGAAAATGAATAAAGAGATCTTTGCCTCGTCAGATTTTATCAAGCTCACTAGCAATGCCTTTATTTTTGTCAACGTCGATTTTCCTATCTATAGCGAACTTCCCCCTGCAACCATAACACAAAACGAAATGCTAAAATCTAAATATAAAATAGAAGGATTTCCAACACTTGTTATTATTGATGCTGACGAGAATATAATTGGCAAACTCAACTATCAAGATATTGGTGGCAAGGCCTATGCAGAGCTCCTTCTCAAGATGATTGCCGAGCAAAAACAGTATCAAAAAGCGATGACGGAACTTGGATCTAAAAACATGCATGAGATGGAAGCGCTGTATGCGACCGCACAGTATCTGAACAAACAAAAAGATCAAGATACGATTCTGTGTACTGCTCTTGCCAAAGGGGGCTCTATTTTTTTTCTTAAAGAGCAGTATCGACGAGAGCTTGCTACCGGAAAAATGCATACTACAGCGACCATGGCGCTGAAAGCTGATTTATTACAGCGAGATCCTGATAATAAAGTCTTCGTGCATCATGATGTTGCGGTGTTAGAATTTGAAGTCTATGCATCTAGAGAAATAAATGGGCAGAACATCGATCAAGCCCTCCAACCCCTTCTCGCCTATCTCGACCGCTTTGGCAACATGAGCCCAGAAAAACACTGGAAAATGGAAATTATCATCGCACAGGTATACGAGAACAATAATTGCAAAGAACAGGCTATTAAGTATGCTCGACTTGCTCGCTCTCATGCCCCTCCAAGGGCACGTGGAGACATTTCAAGAATGATTGCAA
>JABDDE010000030.1:21130-22279 GCA_013287775.1 Chlamydiota bacterium | reverse complement strand
TTGCCAAATTGCGTGCTTTATTTTTCCTTTTGCAAGGCGTGTCCGATGGCTTCGTCGTCTTGTGATACTAGCCGAACCCTTTCATATTGCGATCCCGCATGGTATTTTTGCGGTGATGACCATAAAGCGCTTTGAGATTGTTGTTGAGGGGAGTAATGATAGCATCGAGTGGCAAGAGTATTACCTCTCGGCCAAGCCACAAGAGCTTGCATGGCGTCCAAGAAGGATTGCGCCCTATCAGCCTCGTCTTGACTGGCAGGCATGGTTTTTGCCCTTCCGACCTTTTTATCAGGAGTTGTGGTTTCATCGGTTTTTGATACGGCTTCTTGAAGGGTCAAAACCAGTACTGGGTCTCTTGCGCCACAATCCCTTCCCGGAAAAACCGCCGCGCTTTATTCGGGCGATTGCCTATGACTATGAATTTACCACCTTTGAAGAAAAAGCCAAAACCGGCAATTGGTGGAGACGGCGCCTTGTGGGGCCTTTTTCACCTGTGTTAACACTGAGGGCGGATTAGGCGGATTGGCCAGCTATCCATTGAAAAATCTCAGTACATATCCGGTATAGTTTTGTGCAGAGAGGTACATTGAAATATTCTCTTGATTCAGTACATCCTAGCTGGACAGCTCTTGTATACCAAGTGGCGGCGCTGCTATATGATTGAGCGACTCCTCTTCCAGATTCATACATGGAACCTAATTGATCTGCAGCATCTGCATTTCCTTGAGCTGCCGCTCTTTCGTACCAGTTGACTGCTTCTACATATGATTCTTCAGATTCACATCTACGACCTACTCGATACTGAAATATGTCACTTCCAGCCTCGGCAATCAAAAGTTGGGCCTGACGATACGATATGGTAGAAGACGTTTCTTGAATGGAACTACCTTGTCGTTGAAACCGCTTTACAATTGGCTGATTATCAAGATTATATCCTATCATTCCATACTCCCCATTATCCATAGGAGCAATGATGCGGAAGAGGCTAGACAGCTCCTCTGTTGCTGCATACACTGCTCGAGGCTGAACCGCTGCTATACGAGGCGCAAGAGTGCGACCCGTATTACATGATTCTAAAATAATACTTGCTTGCGGGTCTAGTGAATCAAAATCGTGAGCATGTGGATTTATGTACCTCCAGAATAAGCC